>NZ_MAVV01000033.1 GCF_001707915.1 Thermodesulfovibrio sp. N1
TTCTATTGCGTTGTATAAACTTAAAATTTTACTGTCTAAGATGTCCTCTTCTGGTAAATATAGAGAATAAAATTCTTTTTTATTTTTAATATCCTTTTCTATGTAAATAGAAGATAAAACCCTATTAAAAGCTGAGAGGGCTAATTTTGTTTCTGTTTCTGTCAAAAATATCTCTTTCATATAATTTTTTTATGATTTCTAAGGATGGATAAAGCATATAATTATAAAATTTTTCTCTCCTTAAATCGTCGAACAAATAACTATTTATTAATACTTCTGCTTCAATTAAATCATTTTCGAATAGCTTTGATATGAAATTTGTTATAAATTCTATATTATTTTCGAAATATTTATATTGTCCTTGAGTAGAGTCAACAGAAGATAATACAAGATTAAAATTTTGAATAATCCAGGCATACAAAGTTTTAAAATCTTCTTTATATTTTTGTATCGTTGATGTAATAGAATTTTCTAATGCAATATGCAGTATTGTAAATAATTTATCTTGAACACCCTTTTTCTGGGAAAATCTATATAATCTTGAAAGTCCTTTCATTAAAATATAAACACTATCAAATTTCAAAGCGGTTGACATGATTTTTTATATGATTATAGATAACATCTTCTAAAAATTTTATGGAATTATTCCCAATTAATTCATAAAGTTTTGGATTCGATAAAATTTCTGATTTGACAATATTTATGAAAGTTACACTTTCTTTTTCAAAAGAATTTATTAAATCTTCTGAAATATCAATAATTTCACTTAATTTTTTAATTTGCATAGTCAATTATATCAAAAAATTAAAAAAATTTTCTCTTGACAAAATTTTTAAAAGTGGATAAAATTAGTCAACAATAAAAATTTAGGAGGGAGGTATGGATACTGTTTTATTATTAAGCAGACTTCAGTTTGCCATAACAGCTGCCTTCCATTTTATTTTTGTTCCTCTCACATTAGGGCTTTCAATCCTTATAGCTTACATGGAAAGTAGATATGTAGCAACAGGAGACAAAGATTACTTAAGAATGGCAAAATTTTGGGGTAGGCTTTTTTTAATTAATTTTGCCTTAGGGGTTGTTACAGGTATTACACTGGAATTTCAGTTCGGAATGAACTGGGCAGAGTACTCCCGCTATGTAGGAGACATTTTTGGTTCACCCCTTGCAATTGAAGCAACTCTTGCATTTTTCCTTGAGTCAACCTTTCTTGGTGTGTGGATATTTGGATGGAATAGAATTTCACCAAAACTTCATGCACTTTCAATATGGCTTGTAGCTTTTGCAACTAATTTGTCTGCTCTATGGATTTTAATTGCCAATGGCTGGATGCAAAATCCTGTAGGTTATGTAATAAGAAATGCGAGAGCAGAAATGGTTGATTTCTGGGCAGTTGTAACAAATCCTTATGGAATATTGAAATTTTTCCATACTGTTGCATCAGGTTGGGTTGTAGCAGGATTTTTTGTTCTTGGTGTTTCAGCATACCATCTTTTAAGAAAAAATGAAACGGAGTTCTTTAAAAAGTGTTTTAAAATTGGTGCTATTTTTGCTTTAGTAAGTTCAATTTTGGTTGTTGGAGTCGGAGATTTTCATGCAAAAGAGGTTGCCAAAACTCAACCAACAAAATTTGCTGCCATGGAATCTCTTTGGGAAACCACAAAGGATGCACCAATGTATCTTCTGCTTATGCCTGATCCAGCCAACGAGAAAAATTCAGTTGAAGCTATAGGAATTCCTAAATTTTTGAACATTCTTGCAGGACAAGAAGAAATTAAAGGACTTAAAGAGTTTCCACCCCAAGATAGACCACCCGTAACACTTACATTTATAAGTTTCAGGGTTATGGTAGTACTTGGCTTTCTGTTTATCGTTCTTGCATTCTTGGCTTTGATTAAATTCAAAAAAATTGAACAAAGCACTACACTCTTAAGAATTCTTCTATGGTCAATCCCTCTTCCATACATCGCTGGACAGCTTGGCTGGATTGTTGCAGAGGTGGGTAGACAACCTTGGATTGTCTATGGATTGTTGAGAACTTCTGAAGCTGTTTCAAAAGCAGTTGAACCTGCTCAGGTTGTGGCTTCTTTTATAGGATTTACAATTTTCTATGGTGTCTTAGGGGTTATCGATATTTATCTTCTTTCAAAATATGCAAGAAAAGGTCCTGAACCAAAGGAGGTGTAAAAATGGAGTTTCAAATTATATGGTTTATTTTATGGGGGTTACTCTGGGCAGTTTATTTTGCCCTTGATGGATTTGACTTTGGAGCAGGAATTCTTTATCCTTTCATAAGTAAAAGTGAAATTGATAAAAAAGCAGTATTACATGCAATAGGTCCGGTTTGGAATGGTAATGAAGTATGGCTAATCACTGCAGGAGGGGCTACCTTTGCTGCCTTTCCAACAACCTATGCGTATATGTTTAGCTATCTTTATACTCCCCTTTTAATAATACTTTTTGCTCTCATATTCAGAGGAGTTGCTGTTGAACTAAGAGGAAAATCAACTTCTGAAGGAATGAAAAAATTCTGGGATTTTTGGTTATTTGTAGGGAGTTTCATCCCTGCATTGCTCTTTGGTGTTGCCTTTGGAAACATTTTTATGGGACTACCCTTTGATGACTCAGGCTACTATGGAACCCTTTTCAGGCTTCTAAATCCCTATGGATTGATTGTAGGCTTACTCTTTCTTTTCACCTTCATAGTCCATGGTGGATTGTGGGTTTCATTAAGAGTACCTGAGGAATTAGCTAATCGTGCCTTTGCAAGATCAAAAAAATTTTGGTATTTACAGACAATTGCTGCTGTATTATTTTTGATTTTTACAGCTGTATTTACAAATCTCTATGATAATTTTATAAAAACACCTATATGGTTTATTGTTCCAGTTTTAGCTGTAGCTTGCCTTCTTCTTACAGGGTTTTATCTTATTAAAAATAAAAATGGAAGAGCCTTTGTTTTTTCCGCTTTATTTATTATTGCATTGATTTTTAGCGGATTAGTAGGACTTTATCCTAATCTTTTACCATCCTCAATTGATCCTAAATACAGTCTTACTCTTTTTAATTCCTCATCAAGTCCTTATACTCTGAAAATCATGACAATTGTTGTAATAATCTTTGTTCCTATTGTTATTTTCTATCAGGCTTGGACATATAAAACATTTATGTATAAAATCACAGAAAAGGAACTTAAGGAGGAAGGCTATTAAAGGATTACAGATTACAAGAGAAACAGATTATGCAATAAGAACTGTGCTTTATCTTTCTGGAAAAGAAAATTTTACTGCAAAAGCTGAGAATATTTCAAAAGAAATGGAGATACCAAAGAATTTTTTAATGAAAATATTGAAAGAGCTTGAAAAGGCTGGTTTATTGAAACTTAAAAGAGGAGTATCAGGTGGGGTAACCTTGGCTAAAAAACCAGATGAGATTACTCTTTATGATGTGATTATTGTAATGGAAAAATCAATTGCTCTAAACAGATGCGTTATTAACAAAGGAATCTGCGGACTTGTCCCTCATTGTCCTGTTCATCCTATATGGTTTAAGGTAAGGAATAAATTAATTGAAGATCTAAAGGAGATTAAATTTTCTGAATTTCTAACAGAGGGGACTGCCTCTTAGGCATTCCCCTCAAATAATTTAAGCCATTCCTTGAAAATTTTTACTTTTTCTTCACCATATCTTGCAAGGTCATTGATTATTTCATCAACAGTTCTTAATCTTACAGAACCATCAGATTCCTTTGAAAAAAATTTATCTGCAAAGGCAATTATTTTCTCTTCCATACTAAGAGGTATCATATCTCTGTGAGGTAAGGGAAGATTGTTTTTTATTATTTCTTCCTTTGTAATTCCCACACCTGTGTGTCTTTCACAAACAAGGGCATGTCTGGGAAAACCCTCTTTTTCAAGAATTTCTCTTCCAAGATAACCATGACAGATATAGGGAAATATACCATGACAGTCAAATTTGGCCGTATTTGTCATAAAAATCCCTATATCATGAAGCACAGCGGACTCATAAATAAACTGTTTATCTACTTCAAACTTTTCCGCAATTTTTAAAGCCTTTTCAGCCACAGCTTTAGAATGATTGACAAGTATTTTAAATGCCATACTTTCTATTTTGTAATATTTCTTAATAATTTCTAAAGGATCCATTTTTTTATTATAATCAATTCTATGAAATCTGTATACATTGATACACCAATTGGTATTCTCGAATTGTCCTTTGATGACGAATTTAATGTTATAAAAATCGCAAAATCTGACAGATTCCTTTTAATAAATGAACAAAATTTATCCACAGAGATAATGAACTTCATTGAATGTTTAAAAGCTTATTTTGAAGATAAGACAATTACTATTGATTATCCATTTAAATTAATTAATGCTTCAAATTTTTGCAAAGCGGTATTTAATCTTACATCTCAAATATCCTATGGAGAGACTGTTTCATACAATTGGATTGCAAAAAAATTAAATACATCACCAAGGGCAGTTGGGCAGGCACTTAAAAAAAATCCCTTACCATTAATTATTCCCTGTCATAGAGTAATAAAAACTAATGGAGACATTGGTGGATACTCTTTAGGGATAGAAGTAAAAAAATGGCTCCTTGAACATGAAAAGTCTACCTTATATAAGCTTCTGTTACATAAAATCTAATCATCCTGTGAGTATTAAAATAATAAGCATTCATAGCTATTGCATTTTTCATTACTTTAATCCATATATTTCTATTTTCATAAAACATTGGCAATACATCATTCCCTAATTTAAAATATAAGTCTTCTGCATCTCTTTTTGGATCTGAAGTTTCCTCAAGAGTTCCTATTGCCCATCCTGTATATCCTTCAATCCAGCCCTCTATCCACCATCCATCAAGAACACTGAAATTGGGAACACCGTTATGGGTTGCCTTCATCCCTGAAGTTCCTGATGCTTCAAGAGGTTTAAGGGGATTATTAAGCCAAATATCCACTCCTGCAACAAGTTTCATTGCCATTGCCATATCGTAATTTGGTAAATAAACTATTTTAACTTTATCTTTAATTCGCTCCTTAATCTGAAAAATTCTCTGAATTAGTTGCTTGCCTCCTTCATCTTTTGGATGTGCTTTACCTGCGTAAATAATCTGAACTCTTCCTTCTCCAATTATTGCTAATCTTTCAGGGTCTGAAAGTAATAAATCAGCTCTTTTATAAGGTGTTGCTCTTCTTGCGAAACCTATTGTGAATGTTTCATAGTTAAAATTCATACCTGTAAGTCGATTTACATAATCAATTAAACTTTTTTTAGCCTGCATATGAGCATCCCATAGTTCCTCTTCTGGAATTTTCCATGCTCTCACAAAAATTTCAGGTTCCATTGCCCAGCCTGGTAGATGTTTATTATAAAGATTTTTAAAAGATTCTGAAACCCATGTATAGGGATGAACTCCATTTGTAATTGCGTGTATTTCATAGCCTGGAAACATTCTTTCAGAAACTTCTTCATGTTTTTTTGATACTCCGTTAATGTATTCACTAAGATTAAAACCAAGCAATGTCATGTTTAACATTCCATCTCCTGCAAGTTTTTTTATTAACCACATAGGAACAGGTTCTCCAAGAATCCTTTGAACAAGGTCATAGGGAAATCGATCATGTCCTGCCTCTACTGGTGTATGAGTTGTAAAAACACATAAATCCCTTACCTTTTGAACATCCCAAACAAGCTCTTCAGACCATACCTCTTCGATTGGCTTTTTAAATTTATTTAGTAATTCAAGAGTTAACAAACTTGAATGTCCCTCGTTCATATGATACTTTCTTATTTCAAAACCAAGCTCATCAAGAACTCTCACGCCTCCTATACCAAGTATTATTTCTTGTTTTAAACGATACTCTAAATCTCCTCCATATAAATAGTGAGTAAGAGTTCTATTTACAGGATCATTCTCTGGAATTTCTGTATCTAAGAATATAACAGGTACTTTCCCTCCTGTAGTGCTTTCAATAACATAATACCATGCTGTAATATAAACAGGCTTTCTCTCTATCTCAACAGAGACTTTAATATTAATTCTTTTAAGGTATTTTTCAATATCCCAGGGATCAGGATGTTCTATCTGTCTGCCGAAGGGATCAAGTTCTTGTCTAAAATAACCCATCCTGTGTATAAGGGTAACTCCGATCATTGGAATTCTGAGATCTGCAGCTGATTTTAAAGTATCGCCTGCTAATATTCCAAGACCTCCACTGTAAGTATGCATCTCTGGTCTAATCCCGATTTCCATAGAAAAATAAGCAATTCTTGTATCCTTTACAAATTCCTCAATCCCCATACACCCTCCTTTTCAATTTTATTCATTAAAGTTTTCATAGACAACAATCCTTTATCTGTCATATTAAATGTATAGTCATTAACATAGGTTTCTATATGAGACATGATAACTTTATCATCAAGTTCCTGAGCATAACTTCTAACAAAATTAAATACCTCATCCTTATTCTTGAAGGCATAATTTATACTGTCTCTTATTAATTCCTCTAAGACACTTTTAATCTTTAAATCTTTTTTTGAAACAATACATCCTAATGGAATTGGTGTTCCTGTTTGTTCTTTCCAAAAATCTCCCAAGTCTACAATTAATTTAAGTCCTAAAGAGGGATAAATGAACCTTCCCTCGTGTATAAGCACTCCAATATCAACTTCATCTTTTATCAACATATCAAAAATCTGATTGAAGGGTAAAAAATTCAGAATATATTTTTTATCCATGAAAAATTTTTTCCAATAAAACCACATCAAAGCAGAAGCGGTCGTTAATTTTCCTGGTAAAGCAATTCTAATTTCTGATAATTCCCCTATTCGTTCTGAATTCCTTGTAACAACAACAGGCCCGTACTCTGAAATTGCTCCACCAGCATTTAGCAAATCATACTCTTTTTTTAAATAATAAAAAGCATGGGCAGATATCTTAGAAATTGCAAGCTTGTCATTTATACATAAATTATTAAGAGTTTCAACATCTTCTATTATGAATCTAAATTTAAGATTCTTTAAATCAATCTTTTCCTTTATAATCCCGTAAAAAATAAAAGTATCGTTGGGACAGGGCGATATTCCAATTTCTAACATAAAATAATTTTACAGATATTGAAACATTTATGTAAACTATGGTATTTTAAAAAGTTAATATTTAAATTGGAGGAGGATACACTTGGCAACTAAAAGGTCAACTGTTAAAAAGAGAAGTAAATCTGTCTTGAAAAGAATTAGGCAGAACGAAAAAAGAAAAATAAGTAATCAAGCATGGCGGACAAGGATTAAAACTTCTGTTAAAAAAGTAGAAGAAGCAATTGCAAAAAATGAAAAAGAATTAATTCAAAATGTATTAAAAGAAGCCATAAAAATAATCAACAAAGCTGCATCAAAAGGAATAATTCATAAAAATACAGCATCAAGAAAAATATCAAGACTTATGAAAAAGGCAAATTCTGTTCTGTCGGTTTCTGCATCAAATAATTAAACAAATTTTTTAAGAACCCCCAGAGAGTCTATCTTTGGGGATTTTTTATTAAAAAAATTTAAATAGTTATAAATTAAGACTTTTGCCTTTATATATATTAACCTCGAGGGGAACTGAAAGAGAAAAATTGACCATTTCATTCCTTACAATTTCTTCTATTTCATCAATCTGTTCTTCAATAACTTCAAGAACAATTTCATCGTGAACCTGTAAGACAAGCTTTGCATTAAATTTACCTTTTATGATTTTGTCATATATTCTTATCATTGCTATTTTTATAAGGTCTGCTGCAGTCCCTTGCACTACTGTATTAACTGCTATTCTTTCAGCCTGCATCCTTAAAAATTGATTCGGACTGTTTATATCCGGAACAGGTCTGACCCTTCCAAAAAGTGTTTTAACATAGCCATGGACTTTTGCAAAATCAATAGTCTCTTCAATAAACTTTCTAACAAAGGGATATTTTAAAAAATAAAGGTCTATTAACTCTTGTGCTTTTTCATAAGGAATTTTTATTGATTCTGATAAACCAAAGGCACTTATACCATAGGAGATACCAAAATTTACTGTCTTTGCAATTCTTCTTTGTTCATCGGTTATTTCCTCTTCTTGCACTGAAAAAATCTCTGATGCTGTTGCTCTGTGTATATCTTTTCCATCATTAAATGCCTTAATTAATGAAGGATCATTACTTAAGTGAGCTAAAATTCTAAGTTCGATCTGAGAGTAATCGGCGCTCAGGAAAAGAAAACCTCTCTCTGGTACAAAAACTTCTCTTAAAAATTCAGCCCATTGCCCCTTTACAGGGATATTCTGTAAATTTGGTTCACTACAGGTAAGTCTTCCTGTTCCAGCAATGGTCTGTAACCATTTTGCATGAATTCTACTCGTTTCAGGATTTATATAAGCTTTAAGAGGTTGCAGATATCCTGTTAAAAGTTTATTTAAAATACGATAGTTTATAACTTCCTGAGGGAGTTCATGTTGAAAGGCAAGCTCTTGCAGTACTTCCATTTCAGTGGAGCGAGCTTTTTTACCCCTTTTTCTGCTTTTAAGACCTAATTTATCATATAAAATTTCTGCAAGCTGTTTTGGTGAGTTAATGTTAAACTCATTTCCAGCGATTTTATAAATTTTATCCTTTATCTTATCAATCTCTAAAGAGAGTTCTTTTGTTAGTCTTTCAAGTTTTTCAATATCAATCTTTATCCCTGCCTCTTCCATGTGTGCTAAGACTTCTATAAGGGGCATTTCAATCTCATAATAAAGTTTTTCAAGACTTCTTTCTTTAAGCAAATGGTTCAATTTTTCATAGAGTTCAAACATTAGCTCTGCCTCAGTCTTTTCATAATAGAGTTTTCCTAAATATTCAAAGGCGATATCACTGAACCCATACTTTCCTTTATTAGGATTTATAAGATAGGAAACAATCATAAGATCAAAATAGGGAGGAACTAAAATTATACCCTTAATTTGAAGAGTCTTTAGAAGTTCTTTAGTATTATATACTATCTTTAAACTCGGGGATGATAATATTTTAGAGGTTTCTTCAATTTCAAATTCATAGAAAGATTTTCCTGTAAAAATATGAATTTTGCTATTTTTGAGTATAACAGCAAATTTATCACTTTCTTCTATATTTGTAATATCAGATAATTCCATTTTTTTTTCTGATAATTGAAGACCTGAATGGGAATAATTTTCTTGTTTAAAAATTTCTTTTAAAAGACTGTGAAATTCAAGTTCACTGAAAAATTTTATAAGAAGTTCTGTATCAGGTTCTTTAATCTTTAATTCTTCCAGATTGAAATCAATAGGAACATCTGTTTTTAAAAGTACAAGCTCTTTACTCAACTTTAAAGTCTCTGTATTTTTTCTTATTAATTCTGCAATGCGTGATGGTTTAACTATCTCTATATTTTTGAGAATATTTTCTACGGAACCATATCTTTTTATAAGCTCTAAAGCAGACTTTTCTCCAATACCTTTTACTCCTGGAATATTGTCAATGCTATCACCTACCAAAGCCATGAAATCGGAAAGTTTTTCAGGAGATATACCATATTTTTCTATAACAAAATCTCTATCAATGACCAGATTATTAAAAGGATCATAAATCTTAATATTTTCAGAAATTATCTGAAGCATGTCTTTGTCAAGGGTTACAATATAAAAAATTGCATTGTTTATATTAAACACCGCAGATGCTATTATATCGTCTGCTTCATATCCTGGGATTTCTACTCTTTTTATACCAAAGGCATCAACAATTTCTTTTATATAATTTAGTTGCAAAAGTAAATCCTTTGGTGTTTCAGGTCTCGTTATTTTATATTCTTCATAAACTTTATGTCTTTTAGTAGGATAAGGACTGTCAAAGGCAATTAACATGTATTGAACTTTTCTTTCTTTAAGCAGTTTAAGAAGCATTCTTGTAAAACCATAAATAGCATTTGTAGGTAAACCCTTTGAAGTGCTTAATGTCCTTATGGCATGATAGGCTCTATAAACAAAACAGCTTCCATCAAGAAGATAGACCTCATTCATATCTTAAAGCCTCTATAGGATTGAGAATCGAAGCTTTATAGGCAGGATAAAATCCAAAAAAAATCCCAACAAAGGCTGAAAATCCAAAGGCAATAATTGCTGCAATGGGAGAAATGCTAACAGGCCATTGCATAATTGATGATACAATCAAAGATGTACCAATTCCGAGCAAAAGTCCAAAAATTCCTCCTATTGTTGTGAGAAAAACTGCTTCAATAAGAAATTGCAATCTAATATCTCCTGGTTTTGCTCCAACAGCCATTCTAATTCCTATTTCTCTTGTTCTTTCAGTAACTGATACAAGCATAATATTCATAATACCTATTCCACCAACAATTAAAGAAACTGAGGCAATTGCTCCAAGTAAAATTGACATTGTTCTTGTTGACTCCTCAGCAGCCTTAAGCATTTGTGTTAAATCCATGACAGTAAAATCATCTTCTTGATTAGGTCCGATTCTGTGTCTTTGTCTTAATAATGTTTTTATCTGTTCAGTTGCAGTAGGAATGGCTTCAAGACTTGCAGCCTTTGCATAAATAAGCCTTACCCTACCGGGAAGGATATTTCCAAAAAGGGTTCTTTGAGATGTAGTAATAGGAACATATATTATATCATCTTGATCCTGTCCTGTAAGGGTCTGTCCTTTTTTATCAAGAACTCCTATTACTTCGAATGGTATTTTTTTAATTCTTATTAACTTTCCAACTGGATCAAGGTCACCAAAAAGTTTTTCTGCCACGGTCTGCCCTATCACCGCCACTTTTGTTCCACTTCTTACATCCTGTTCTGTTATAAATCTTCCTGAGATAAGTTCCCATTCACGGACTGTTACCATTTCAGGAGTTGTTCCCATAACAGCAGTTGACCAGTTTTGATTACCAAAGACAACCTGAGCTGTTCCAGAAATTACAGGAGCAACTGCCACAACAGCTGAACACTCCCTTGCTATTGCTTCTGAATCTGCCATTGTAAGGGTCTGAATTGTACCATGTCCCATTCTTATTCCACCTTGGGTTGTTGCACCCGGAAGTATTAAAATTAAATTACTTCCAATGCTTGATATCTGGTTGGAAATCTTTTCACTTGCACCTGTTCCTATTGCAACCATGGTAACTACCGCACCGACTCCTATAATTATTCCAAGAATAGCAAGAAAAGAACGCATAGCATTGGCTATAAGAGATCTTAAGGCAATATTAATTATGGAAGATATAGCTATCATGTCTTTGTATCACTTAAAATTTTACCATCAAGAAACCTTATCTGTCTTCTACCAAAGGATGCGATATCTGGTTCATGTGTAACAATAATAGTTGTAAGTCCCTGTTCTTCATTTAATCTTTTGAATATCTCCATTATTTCCATACTCGATTTAGAATCAAGATTTCCTGTTGGTTCATCAGCAAGGATAATTGCGGGATTATTGACTAAGGCACGGGCTATTGCAACTCTTTGTTGTTGACCTCCACTAAGCTGTCTTGGATAAACATTTGCTTTTTCTTTCAATCCCACCCATGACAGAGTTTCCAAAGCTTTTTCTTTTCTTTCTTTTGCAGAAATTCCTGCATAAATAAGAGGAAGTTCCACATTTTCCAATGCAGTTGCCCTGGGAAGAAGATTGAATTGTTGAAAAACAAAGCCTATTTTTTTATTCCTTATTTCTGCAAGTTCATCGAGACCAAAAGTAGAAACATCTACTCCTTCAAAAAAATATTTTCCAGATGTTGGTGTATCAAGACACCCAACAATGTTCATAAAAGTTGATTTTCCTGAACCACTTGGTCCCATAATGCAGACAAATTCTCCTTTTTCAATACTTATAGAAATATTATCTAAAACTTTTAATTCATGGTCACCAAATTTATAAATTTTAACAACATTTTCAAATTTTATTTGAGTCATGTTTAAAATCTTACCGGTGGTCTTGCTGTTGTGGCACCATCTTGTTTTTTAGTTGCTATTTCAATAATTACTTCCTCTCCTTCTTTTAAATCTCCTTCAATAAGTTCTGTCCATTCTCCATCACTTATTCCAGTTTTAACATTAATTCTTACAGGTTTACCACCTCTTATAACCCATACTCCCTGTTGTTTTGAAGGTGGGCTATCTGGCATTCTAAATCTTAATGCAGAGTTTGGTATTTTAATGACATTTTCTTTACTGTTAACAACAAAAGTTACATTAGCAGTCATGCCAGGCTTAAGTAAAAGGTGGGAATTATCAAAGGATATAACAACATTATAAGTTACAACATTTTGAGTTACAGTAGGTGAAAGCCTTATCTGCGATACAATTCCTTTAAATTTTTTATCGGGATAGGCATCAACTGTAAAGTTTACTTCCATGCCTGTTTTAATCTTTGATATATCTGCTTCATCAACATTTGTGTCAACCTGCATCTTTGTAAGGTCAGGAGCTATTGTAAAAAGTGTAGGAGTTTGAAAGCTTGCTGCAACTGTTTGCCCTACTTCCACATTCTTTGCAATCACAACACCATCTACAGGAGAAACAATTCTTGTATATCCAAGATTGGTTTTTGCCTGCCTGAGCCCTGCTTCAGCTTTTTTTACCTGAGCCAAAGCAATTTCATATTGGGCACGGGCAGTATTGTAAGCTGTTTCAGCATCATCAAGTTCACTCCTTGCAATTAGATCTCTTTTAAAAAGCTCTTGTTTTCTTTTTAGTGTTCTTTCTGCATCTTTTAATGTTACTTCTGCTTTAAAAAGAGTCGCCTTTGTATTGAGAAGTTCAGCTTCTGCCTGTTTAAGTTCATTTTCAAAAGGAGTAGAATCAATCTGGGCTATAAGCTGACCTTTTTTTACCTTGGAATTGTAATCTGCATAGAGAGCAACTATTGTTCCAGAAACTCTTGTTCCTACAATAATTGTTGTTACAGGATTTACATTCCCTGTTGCTCTTACTGTCTGCGTTATCTCGCCTTTTTGAATTTTAGCAGTCTTAAACTGAATTTTTTTGGATCCCGAAAAAGCTATAATGATACCTGCTAAAACTGCCATAACCGCTATTGCTAAAATTATAAGTAACTTTTTATTCTTTTTCATTTTTCCATCCCTACTATTTTTTCTATCGATGCATATGTTACATTGTAGTCATAAATTGCCTGCCAATACTGAGTATTTATTTGTTCATAAAGAACTATAGCATCAACTACTTCTATGGAGCTTCCAATTCCTACTTCATATCTTGCCATTGCAAGATCAAGATTTTCCTTTGCCTGTCTTAAAGCCTCCTTTAATGTTTCTATTCTTTGGGATGCTTCTTTAAGTTGAACAAAAAGATTTTTTATCTGGGAGGTAATTTGCTGTTTTATTGATTCTTCTTTATATGAATAATAGGCAACATCTGCCTTAGCTTGTTTAAGTTTATATGTCGTTGACCATCCACTAAACAATGGAAAATTAATTTGAAAAAGTAGACTCCAGCCTCTGTTAAGAGGAAAATCTTCTCCGCTGTACCCATATCTTCCTGTACCAGTTAGGGTTGGGAAATACTCTTTTTTTACTAAATCCTCTGAAATCTCTGATGCCTGTCTGTTAAACTTAACTGATTGAAGTTGAGGATTTTTCTCTAAAGCAACCTTTATTGCGTCATTTTCATCAAGTTTTCTTAATGCATAATCTTCCTCTTTAATATCGAAATCCGGCATATAAACATCCCCCATTGCTATTTTTAAATTTAAAAGAGCCTGTCTGACTAATTTTTCAGCAGAAATCACAGCAAGCTTTGCATTACTTAATTCAACCTCTGCCTTAGTTACTTCAATCTTAGGTTTAAGACCTACCTCATAAAATCCTTTGGCTAAGTCAAGATGTCTTTGTGCCTGTTTAAGAACTTCCTGTGCTGTTTTTCTTTGTTTTTTTGCCTTGAGAAGATTAAAATATGCTTCCTTTACAGTATAAACAGTATTTATTTTTGTATCCTTATCTTGCCATATGCTTGAATCAAAAAGTATCTTCTGAATATCCACTTTTAATGAAGTCCTTCCAAAATCAAAGAGAGTTTGAGTAAGAACTATCTGTCCTGAATAATTTTTTGAGTATTCTTGTAATTTTTGAGCTTCTTGATAACTTCTCTGGTAACCTAAAGAAAGTTCTATCTCAGGCAAATAACCTGATTTTGCCTCTCCAATTTTAAAGTAGCTTTTTTCAACCTGCTGTTTTGAAGCAAGAATTTCGGGATTTTTTTTCAATGCTATTTCAATACAGTCTTGAAGACTGTAAATAGGCTGATTTAACTCTGATGAGTCAATGCTTAATGCTTTAGATTGCAAGATAAATAAGAAAAATATTAAAAATAAACATGTTCTCATTATTTCTTTTCCATAACATCTTTTAATTTTGCACCTGTATTAACAGTAACATCCACATAGGGAATTACTGACATTCCTGGCCATAGGGGATACTCAGGGTCAAAAGGAGAATCAATTATTATTCTTACAGGAATTCTCTGTACTACTTTAACAAAATTCCCAGTTGCATTTTCTGGTGGAAAAAGACTAAAAACAGCACCTGTACCTGGTTGAAAACTTGCAACATGACCTTTAAAAATTTTGCCAGGATAGGCATCTACCTTAATTTTTACAGGTTGACCAACTCTCATTTTTTCTATCTGAGTTTCTTTAAAATTAGCACCTATCCATATATCATGTTCATCCACAATGGCCATCAATGGTTGTCCAGGTCGAACATACTGTCCAACTTCAACAGATTTTTTTGCAATTCTACCATCTCTTGGTGCTAAAATTAGTGTTCTTTTAAAATTAATTTCTGCAATTTTTAACTCCTGTTGAGCTTTTTTAATTAAATTTTCCTGTGTTTTAAGCTTTGCTGTTAAAGTATTTATTGTAGATTTTATTTCTCTTATCTGGCTTTCTGCTGATTTTTCATGTGCCAGTGCTATCTTTAAAGTTGCCTCTGCCTGGTCATATTTGCTTTTTGAAACCAGATCTTCCTGATAAAGGCTTTTAATTCTCTCATATTCCTGCTGGGCAAGAACTTTTTGGGCACGGGCAGATTCAAGGTTTGATTCTGCTACATTAAGTCTAGCAATAGCTTCATTGAGTGATGAAGCTATTTCCTGCCTTTGTGATATAAGGGTATTAACATTAAACTTTTTTGTATCTAACTCAGCAAGATAATCATCTTTTTCTATTTCAACAAGGGGTTCTCCTTTTTTTATTCTCTGGTTATGTTCTACATAAACTTTAACCACTTTGCCTGAAACTTGCGGTGAAATAGGAACAATGGTTCCCTCAACGTAGGCATTATCTGTTCTTTCATAAACAATATAATAATATATCTCTCTTGCCATAAAAAATAAAACTATAACTGCTAAAATAATGAGTATGATAATTTTTAGTTTTTTTGAATGTTTAAATCTCTCACTCAAAGAAACAAGACTCATTTAATATCGCCTCCTGCAAACATTTCATTATTTATAAATGCTTTAAGCAATGTACCTGTTGCCTGTCTTAGCCTTATGACAGCCAGTTGATAGTTGTACAGGGCTTCCATAAGTTTTCTTTCAGCAGTAACTAAAAAAGTATTTGCATCGGTAACATCTATACTATTTGCAAGTCCGTGCTGATACTGTTTTGAAACGGAATTAAAATTATCTCTTGCATAGGTGACCTCATCTTCAAGAGATTTAATTGTGTCTTTGAAAGTTATATAGTTATGATAAGCATACTCAACATCCATGAACACCTCTTTCAATGTATCTTCATACTGAAGTTCAGCTTGTCTTAATTTTGCCTTTGCCTCTCCAACTTCTGCCCTTCTTAATCCTCCTTCAAATATAGGGAAATTTATTGAAGCGATTGCATATTTTGATTCTTTATTTGTCATCTCATTTGAAGGATCCTGGTCAAGTCTTTGATAGGTAATTGATAGACTTAAATAGGGGAAAAAAGAGCCAATCGCATAATTTACATTTTTTCTTGCTATTTCCTTTGAAATTTGAGCAATTTTTATCTCAGCTCTTTGCTCCTTTGCAATTGCCTTAATTTGGTCAAGGGTTAAATTCAAATAGGGGTCTATAATCTTTGATTCGATTATTTCAAAGTTTCCCTCAATCCCCACATCTCTTGATAGTTGAGCCTTTGCAATTTTCAAAAAATTTCTTACAGAAATTAAATCTGCTTCTGCACCACTTAACTCAGCCTCTGCTCTTAAGAGGTCTGTTTTTGTTACTTCTCCTACTTTAAGCCTTATCTTTGCCGCATCTCTATGCTTTTTTAGTCTTTCTACATTAGATTCGGCTATTTCAACTGTTCTTTTTTGCCTTAAGATATGTATAAAGATCTTGAGAAACCTTTAAAAGATATTGTTCCTTAAAAGAATTTACATCATGCTCTGTTTTAATGAGACTGTCTCGTGCTACAGCATAAGCAGTAAACTCTTTACCTCCTAAAGAAAGTTTTTCCTCAATTGTTATTCCCCATATTTTACTTCTATCTGGCTGAATAATCTGATTGTTAAAAAGTTTTTCTTTGCTGTATTCAGTGTATTTGCCAAAAGCAGTAACTGTAGGAAGTAATGCTGATAGAGCTTTGTAGGTACCTTCTTTTGATATTGTAATGTTTTCTTCAGCAATTTTTACTTTTTCAGCCCTTTTAAGGGCAAGAGAAAAAATATCATTTATCGTATAATTTTCCTGTGCAAAAACTAAGCTTTGTAAAATCAACAAAAAAATAGTGATGAAAAGAAAAATTTTTCTCATTTAATCCTCCTTGTACCATCATAAAATATATCAATATAAGTTTGTACTGCCTTCTTGAAATTTATTTTTCTTTTAAGAAATTCCTTTTTTATAAACAAATTGAAAAGCATACCAAAAAATGCTGTAGATGCATAAGTGGTATCTATATCTTTTTTTAATACATTTTTTTCCTTTAAATCTTCAAGATAGGATGCAAAAACAAGATAAACTTCATGAATCATTTTACTGTTTATTTCTCTTATTTCAGCAGGATACTGAAACATTTCGGCATGCATTATGCAAATTAGATCCTTTTTATTTTTTAACAAAGCTAAAAAATATTTAGCCACAGTTTGTAATGCCCTTTTATATTCCATTTTTTTTATTTTTGGTAGAATATCTTTTAATGTAGGCAAGAAGGATTGACTTCTTAAAACTTCAATAAAAAGATTTTCCTTTGAATTGAAATATCTGAAAAGAGTTACCTCCGCAATTTTTGCTTCCTTAGCAATTTCCTTTGTTGTTGTTCCAAGAAATCCCTTTTTAGAAAAAAGTTTTAAAGCAGATTGAATAATTTTATCTCTGGTATTTTTCATGGTAGTACTTACTAACATATACTAATAAAAAAATCTAAGTCAAGGATTGAGAGTAATAAAGTTTTTGACGAACTCTATTTCTTCTTCCTTTGACATGAGTTTACCATTTAATTTTTCGTTAATTATCATTTCGAAAATTTGTTTATAAACAGGTCCTGGACTAATACCAATTTTTTTTAAATCTTCGCCTGTAATTAATGGTTTTATATCTCTGAATTTAGTAAGAAACTGAGAAATAGCCTGTTTTTGAGGCCTATTTGCATGTATCATCATCAAAATAATTATCTCAATTTTTAGAGGTTTTAACAAGTTATAAATCTCCATATTTTCTTTCGATATGTTCAGAAATTGTAAATTTTTCTTAGCAATATCAATGTTTTCAAGGAGCATTCTTTTTATATGTTCTGGAGCATTTATCCTGTCAAGAAGTTCTATTCTTTCTTTATTATCTAATTCCCAGAGAATTGCCATTAGGTATATAAATTCTCTCTCGTAATTTTCCTTAAGAAACAGTAAATCCACTCCCTGAAGGGTTTCGTGGGCTTTAAGAAGAATATTATAAATATTTTTTCCTTCCAATGAAGGATGAATCACTCGCAGTAATCCATAATCTTTAAGTCTCTTAATAGCCTGATGAGGTAATGTTTCTTTAAAAAGGAGAATAATCTCTTCATAAAGTCTTGAACCTTTTAGTTTCTCGAATATCTCCATTTTAACAGCTAATTTTATAAGATTTTCTGTATGTTTTGATATTTTAAACCCTAATTTCTCTGCGAATCTAACTGCCCTGATTGCTCTTGTTGGGTCTTCTACAAAACTTAAATTGTGAAGTACTCTGATTTTTTTATCTTTAATATCTCTCTGTCCACCAAAGAAATCAATCAAAATCCCAAAATCCTTTGAATTAAGTTTTACAGCAAGAGCATTTATGGTAAAATCTCTTCGATATAAATCTTTTTTTATAGATGAAGTCTCCACCTTGGGCATCGAAGCAGGAGATTCATAGTATTCTGTTCGAGCTGTTGCAACATCTATATTTAAATTTAAAGGCTTTCCATCTTTTTGTAATTCCTTTATAATTTTTGCAGTAGCAAATCTAAGATGGGGTGTAACTTTCCCATTTATTTTTTTTGCAAGTTCCAATGCAAATTTTATTCCAT
>NZ_MAVV01000034.1 GCF_001707915.1 Thermodesulfovibrio sp. N1
GGCATCATGCTAAATTTCTTGAAAAGACCTATGGTATGAGTGTACTTGTAAACATTTTAAGAATAGCACTACAAGACAGCGAATACTCAGGCATCGTTACAAGTCTTGCCCAGGTATCTGCAGGATTGCTACAATTAAAATTTAGCAGAGATCAGGAAAACGAAGCAGATTCTCTTGGAGTAAAATTTAGCTATCAGGCTGGATATGATCCAAATGGACTTTTAAGCATGTTTCAGAAATTTAAAGCTTTAGAAAGAGGTGGTACTGTAGAATGGCTTAGTACTCATCCTTTACCTGACACAAGAATAAAAAATGTTCAGAGAATGATAGCTGAGCAATATCCAAATTCAAACAGATTAAGACAGGATAGTGATAGATTTCAAAAAATAAAAGCCATATTAATTTCAACAAAGGAATCATATGAATATGTAGAAAAAGCAAAAAAATATATAAATTCTCGCAATTTCAGTGAAGCGTTGAATTTGCTTGACAAAGCAATACAAATTTATGGAAGCAATCAAGCATACACATACAGAGCATTGGTAAATCTTAATTTAAAAAAATATACTGAGTCAATCAAAGATGCCGATAGAGCAATAAGTTTAGATAATTCATATTTTAAACCCATGCTCATAAAAGGGATTGCTTTAAACAGAACACATCAATGGAGAGATAGTGCATACATTCTTGAAAAAGCCAAAAGCCTTATTAACGATAATGCTACTCTTTATTACTATCTTGGGGTAGATTATCAGGAATTAGGGGATAGAAATAGAGCCATAAATAATTTATCAACAGGTTTAAAATTAACAGATGGCAAACAAGGATGGGAAGCAGATGCCCAGAGAAGATTGAGAATTTTAAGGGGATATTAAAAAAATTTAATATTTAGGAGTGATTATACATGAAAAGAGCTCATCTTTTTATAAGTGGAAGAGTTCAAGGAGTTTTTTATAGGGCCTTTACAAAAGAGGTTGCAGATTCCCTAAAATTAAAAGGTTGGGTAAGAAATTTAAGAGATGGAAGAGTAGAAGCGGTTTTTGAAGGAGAGGAGGACAAAATCTCCATTGCAATTGAGCGTTGTAAAGAAGGTCCTCCTTATGCAAGAGTTGACAACATTGAAATAATTTGGGAAGAACCAGAAGGTTTAACTAATTTTGAAATCAAAAGAACTTCTTGACTTAATTAAAGATTAAAAGTTTAAATAAATGCAAAAAATTAAGGAGTTTTTGCAATGACAACAAAATTAAAAAGACTAATCCTTCTAATATTTTTTATCTTTCTCTCCTTATCCATAATAGGTTGTGGAGGGAAAACACAGGTAAAAAAAGAAGAATTTGATCCTGTTTTATATCTAAAAAAAGCCGATGAATTAGTAAGTAAAAAAGAATATGAAGAAGCAAGAAAACTACTACTTGAAATAAAAAATAGAGAATCTGCTAAGGAATATGCTCCTTTGGCACAATTAAAAATAGCAGATTCTTACTTAAAAGAAGATGAGCCAGAGCTTGCAATAGCTGAATACAGAAGATTCCTTGAACTTTATCCTGAATCAACCTATGCACCTTATGCTCAGTATAGTATTGGCATGGCTTATTTTAGACAAATTGAAAGTCCTGAAAGAGGAGCAGGAACTGCTCAAAAGGCATTAGAAGAGTTTTTAAAACTTGAAAAAATGTATCCAAGGCACCCCTATGGAGAAATTCTCCCATTAAGAATTCAGAAATGTAGAAATATAATTGCAGAGGGAGAACTTTTAATAGGAAAATTTTATTATAAGAAAGGTTCATACAAAGCTGCTGTAGGAAGATTTGAAGGGATAGTAAAAAACTTCCCAGACTTTAAGAATCTTGATGAAACTCTATATTTACTGGCTGATTCATATAAAAAACTTAATATGCCTGAAAATGCAAAGGAGTATTTAAAAATACTCAAAGATAAATTCCCAGATAGCAATTTTGTAAAAAAAGCAGAAGGACTTAAAATTCAATAAATGGCTAAGTATTTTCCCATTCTTGTCAATATAAAAGATAAAAAATGTGTTATTGTCGGTGGAGGTTCTGTTGGTGAACGAAAAATTAAGACTTTACTTAAATATGGTGCAAAGATAACTCTAATTAGTCCTGAAACAACGGACAAAATAAAAGAACTGATTAATAGGGGCAAAATAAATTATATAAATAGAGAATATAAAAAGGGTGATCTTGAAGATGCCTTTTTAGTTGTTGCTGCTACTTCAAGCAGTAAAATAAATAGACAGATAGCAAGGGATGCCTATTATCTTGTAAATATCGTTGAAAAAGGAGATTTTCAAGAAAATATGAATAATATATCCTATACTGTTCCAGCAATATACGAAATGGATGATTTAACAATAGCAATATCAACAGATTTCCCTGCACTAAGCAAGCTCCTCAAAGATGAAATAGCCCAAAATTATGGCAAAGAATTTGCTAAATACTTAAAGTATCTTAAAAAAATTCGCAGAGAAATAAAGCAAAAAATAGCTGACAATAAGAGAAGACAGAAAATTTTTAGAAAGATTGCATCAAAGAAAATTGTGTCAATTTTGAGACAAAAAGGTTTCGAAGAAGCAAAAAGGGAGATTGAAAAAATCATTAATGAAACATAAAGTTATAGTCATAGGAGCTGGATATTTTGGACAGCGACATATAAAAATGCTTGCTCAGATGGAAGATGTTGAAATAGTTGCTATTGTTGATAAGGATATTAACAAAGCGAAGAAAATTGCAAGGGAATATGGAGTAAAATTTTCAGATAATTTCAAAGACCTATTGAAAGAAGCCTCTGTTTTTTTCATAGTAACCCCAACAAAATCCCATTTTGAAATTGCGATGGATTTAATTAAGGAAGGTAAGGATATTTTTATTGAAAAGCCAATAACAGAAAATTCTCAACATGCCACTGTTCTTATAGAGGAAGCCCTGAAAAATAAAATTATCTTTCAAGTTGGTTTAATTGAAAGATACAATCCTGTTGTAATCAGCCTTTTTGAACAAATCAAAACACCACTTTTTATAAAAGCAGAAAGAACTTCTCCTTACTTAGGAAGAGCAACTGATACAGATGTAACCTTTGATTTAATGATACATGATTTAGATTTAATCATGATGTTTCAAAGAAAAATTGGTAGAGGAGATTTTAATAATCTTAAAGTTTTCAAAAAAAGTTTTATTACTGAAAAAATAGATTTTGCTACTGTATGGCTTGAAATATTGATAAATAACAGCCCTTTTACTGCTCAAATTACTGCGAGCAGAACATCACCCATTTTCCAAAGAAATATAACAATTATTGATGAGGAATTTATAATTTATGCTGATTTAATCAATAAAAATATTATAAAAATTGACAAAAACGGTACTAAAAATGAAATACCTATAGAAAATATAGAAAATCAACCTCTTTACGAAGAGATAAGAGATTTTTTAAACAGCGTAAGCAAGAGAGAGTTTTCTCAAAAAGCACCAACACCTGAAGAAATATTAGAAGTTATAAAATTAATAAATAAAATCAACGGAGGCAGTAGCTGATGAAACCATTCATTGATCTTAAAGCTCAGTATTCAAATATTAAAGATGAAGTGCTTAGATGTATAAATGATATTCTTGAAAGTTCCCATTATATATTAGGAGAAAATGTAAAAAAATTTGAAGACGATATAAAATCTTATCTTGGTGTATCAGAAGCAATAGGTGTTGCTTCAGGAACTGATGCCCTTCATCTTGCTTTAAAGGCTCTTGATATAACTCAGGGTGATGAAGTTATAACAACTCCCTTTACATTTTTTGCTACAGTAGAGGCAATTCTATATGTTGGTGCAAAACCTGTATTTGTAGATATTGATGAAAATACTTATAACATAGCTCCAGAAAAAATTGAAGAAAAAATCACTCCTCTAACAAAGGCAATTATTCCTGTTCACATATTTGGTTGTCCTGCAGATATGATTAAAATCAATGAAATTGCTCAAAAATACGGCTTAAAGATAATAGAGGATGCTGCCCAAGCCTTTGGAGCAAAAATAGGAGATAAAAAAATAGGAACCTTTGGAGATATAGCTTGTTTCAGCTTTTATCCGAGTAAAAATCTTGGATGTTTTGGAGATGGTGGAATGGTTGTAACTAATAATTCAGAAATTGCTGAAAAAATAAGAATTTTAAGAAATCACGGCTCACCTGGCAGATATATCCATGAAACAGTCGGTTTAAACTCAAGGCTCGATGAAATTCAGGCAGGTGTTCTAAGAATCAAACTAAAACATATAGATGAATACAATTCATTAAGAAGAAAAAAGGCAAATATATATACAAAAATTTTAAGTGACAAAGTGATTACACCAAAAGAAGTAGAAAATACCTATCATGTCTATCATCTCTACAGTATTCGTTCAGAAAATAGAGATAAAATAAAAGAATTTCTTGCTAAACAAGGATTTCCATCGGTTGTATACTATCCTATTCCGATGCATTTACAGAAAGCAATTGCAAAATTAGGATATAAAGAAGGTGATTTTCCTGTAGCAGAAAAAGTTTCAAAGGAAATTCTTTCATTACCAATTTATCCAGAAATTCCTGACGAGGAAGTTTTTGAAATATCTCAGATTATAATAAGATGTCTCGAAAACTTCTAATAGTAGCTGGAGAAACCTCTGGAGAGCTTTACGGCTCACTAATTGCAAAACACCTAAAGAATGATTTTGAGCTTATTGGAATTGGTGGAAAATATATGGCTTCCGAGGGAGTGAAACTTATAGGAGAAATTACTCATTCCTTTGGTGCATTGGAAATAATTGGTCAGATAAAAAAAATACGAAATAACATGAAAAAGGCAACCTCCGTTTTAAGAGAAGTAAGTGGTTTAATTCTAATTGACTTTCCAGATTTTAATCTTTCTTTGGCAAAAAGAGCCAAACAATTAGGGAAAAAAGTCCTTTATTATGTCAGCCCTCAAATATGGGCATGGAGAAAAGAAAGAATAAATACAATAAAGAGAGTAGTTGACTTCATGGCAACAGTTTTACCTTTTGAAGAAAAAATATATAAAGAAGCTCAAATTCCTGCCAAATTCGTAGGTCATCCAATGGTTGAAGTTATGGAAGCAGAATTAGGCGATTATAAAGGCAGAGACTTAAAGAGAGTTCTAAAAGAAAGATTTAAAATAGACAAAAAAACAGTAATAACCTTGATGCCAGGAAGTAGACCCTCTGAAATAAAGAGAAAAATGCCTTTAATGTTAAATCTTATAGAAAAATTTCCTAAAGAAGACACACACTTTTTAATACCTAAGGCACCAAATATTGAATTTGATCAAGATACTCTCAGAAAAATCTACTTCTATGGAAATGTAACAATTTTGAAGGAAAGTTCCTTTACTGCTCTTGCAATGAGTGATGTAGCCTTAATTACCTCTGGCACATCAACGCTTCAGGCAACCCTTTTACAAATTCCAATGATTGTTGTTTACAAAGTAAATCCTGTTTCTTATTTGATTGGAAAATCTATAATTAAGGGAGTAAAGCACATTGCTTTGCCAAATGTTATCGCAGATTTTTTGAATCAGGGAGATATTCGGGTGCCTGAGTTCATACAAAAATTAAATCAACAAAAAATTATCGAAGAAATAAATAAAATGATTTATGATGACAAATACCGAGAAAAAATAATAGATTTTCTTGGTGAAATAAAGAAACATTTTGATAACAAAAAACCATCGGAGGAAGTAGTTAAAATATGCAAAGAGCTTTTTTATTGATATATGAGATTCTTTATTTTATAGCTGTCTTATTGTTATTACCAAAGGAGTATTTTAAACGGACTGTTAACACAAGAAAAAGATGGATTAGAGAAAAATTTGGATTTTTTGTAGAAACAAAGAAGAACAAAAAACCTCTAATATGGATTCATGCTGTTTCTGTCGGTGAAGTTATCGCCATATCAACTTTTGTAAAAAAGCTTTCGCAGGAATATGACATTCTATTAAGCACTATAACTGATACGGGTCAGAAAGTTGCTAATGACAGATTTAAAGAATTTTCTGTTAAAGTTATCTATATGCCCTTTGACATATCCTTTGCAATAAAAAAAACCCTTAAGTTTTTTAATCCTTCATGTCTTATTCTTACTGAAACTGAAATCTGGCCAAATTTAATAAGTATAACATCAAAAAAAATTCCTGTTATTCTTGTAAATGGAAGACTTAGTGAAAAATCTTTCACTGGTTACAGTAAAATCAAATTTTTTATAAAACCCGTACTTGAAAAATTTGAGCTTGTTTGTGTTCAGGAAGATTTATATAAAGAAAAATACATCAATCTTGGCGTAATTCCAGAAAAAATTTATGTAACAGGAAATATGAAATTTGATATTGAATTAGAGGAGATAAAATTTACTTGGGAAAGCCTTATTCCCAGACCAGTTATTCTGGCAGGAAGCACCCATGCTCCTGAAGAAGAATTAATAATTGATGCTTTTTTGAAGGCAGTAAATTATGGAACTTTAATTATTGCACCACGACATCCTGAGAGATTTACTGAAGTAGAAAAATTAATAAAAAATAAAATTGCCCTCCTAAAAGAAAAAGTATTTTTTTCAAAATTAAGCCATTTTCAAGACTTAGACAAAAATACTCAAATTTTAATTATTCTTATTGACCAAATGGGAATACTTGGTTCTCTTTACAGAATATGTGATATTGCCATAATAGGGGGAAGTTTTATTCCCCATGGAGGACAAAATCCATTAGAACCAGCCTATTGGAAGAAGCCTATAATTTGTGGTCTCTATATGCATAATTTTCCCTTTATCGAAGATTTTTTAAAAAATAAGGCATGCTTAATGATAAACAGCGATTTTCTTTCCATTAAAATTAAAGAATTAATATCAAATCCAGAAATACTATCTTTAATGGGTAACAATGCCTATGAAATATTTGTTAAAAAATCAGGAGCTACGGAAAAAACCTTAAAATTAATTACTCAAAGTATCGGCAAAAATCTCTTAAATAATCTAAAGCCTGATAATTAGTTAAATCAATATGAAGAGGTGTAACGGAAACATAATTTTCCATTATTGCCTGAATATCTGTACCATCCATCTTCTGCCAGGAAACAATACCTCCACCAATCCAATACTGTTTTTCTCCCCAGGGAGAGTAAATTTCATGAATAGAATTTTCGTATGACCTTTTCCCCTGCTTAGTCACTTTTATTCCGTTAATTTCTTGCAATGCTTTATTAGGAACATTAACATTCAAAAGAGTATCAGTTGGAAGTTTTTTTTCAAGAATAAACTTTGCAATTCTCAATGCAAAATAACTTGCTGTTTCATACCTAAAGGGTCTTTCACCAACAAGAGATATAGCAAAAGATGGGACTCCAAGAATAGTTCCTTCAATAGCTGCAGAAACTGTACCTGAATAGGTCACATCTTCACCAAGATTTGCACCCTTATTTATACCAGACACTAATAAATCAGGTTCACGAGGTAAAAGCTTTTTAACGCCTACAACAACGCAATCTGTAGGAGTTCCATTAACACTAAAACATTTTTCTTTTATTAAGTCAACTCTTAAAGGTCTATGCATTGTAAGGGCGTGGCTCACAGCAGAACGATCTCTATCGGGAGCTACAATATAAACCTCACCAAGTTCTTGTAAAATTTCAGCCAAAGTTTGAATACCCTTAGAAAAAAAACCATCATCGTTTGTTACAAGTATCAAAGCCATTACTTGTTCCTCTGTAAAATATAATCTGCTATTGTCATAAGAGTTCTTCTATATACAGAATCTGGGAACACTTCTAATACCTTTTTAGCTTTCTCAATGTAATCTTTTACAATTAACATGGAAGATTCTATGCAATTATATTTTTGTAAATACTTTAAAATTAGAGAAAGATTTTCAGCAGAGAATTTTTCTGATTTTATTATATCAATAATTTCTTCTTTTTCCTTAGCCTTTTTTAATAGTTCTATTAAAGGAAGAGTTATTTTGCCTTCCATTAAATCTTTTCCAAGTTTTTTACCTAAAGCTTGTTCATCGGCTACATAATCAAGAATGTCATCTACCATTTGAAAAGCAATTCCTATGTAATGTCCAAAATCGGTTAATGCCTTAATTTTATCCTCAGAAAGGGATGCAAGAAGCCCTGCAATTCGACAAGCAGCAGTAATGAGTCCAGCAGTTTTACCTGTTATTATTTTTATATACTCCTCAAAGGTTATTGTTGGATCTCCTGCCTTCATAAGTTGCAGTATTTCTCCCTCTGCCATCTGAGATGTTGCTAATGATAAAGCTTCCATAATTGGCAGGCTTTCTTGTGCCACACTTATATGTAATGCTTTAGCATAGAGATAGTCTCCAAGAAGCACTGTAACTTGATTACCCCATATTTTGTTTGCAGATTTTTTTCCTCTTCTTACTTCAGCTTCATCAACCACATCATCATGAAGAAGGCTTGCTGTATGTAAAGCTTCAATAACTGATGCGAGGATTATTCTTTTATATCCCTTATAACCTACAAGATCTGAACATAAAAGTAAAAATAAAGGACGAAGTCTTTTTCCTCCAGAATTTATAATATATGCACCTATTGTTGGAATTAGAGTAGCTTCTGATTGAAAAATATTAGAAAGCTCTTTTTCAACTTCCCTTAATTCATCCTCATACTGTCTAAATATCTCATGAAAATTCATAATTTTACTCTAAATTTCTTTAGTTTCCTTTCGTCATTAATGTATTTAATATGCTTTGGTAAAAAAGCACCTTTTTCAGTAATAATTGCTGTTACATATTTTGCAGGTGTAACATCAAAAGCCATATTTATAACTTTTACACCAACTGGTGCAATTCTAACACCTTTTATGTTAGTTACTTCATCAGGATTTCTTTCTTCAATAGGAATTTGTTCTCCAGAAGGAATTTTTAAATCAATACTTGACAGTGGAGCTGCTACATAAAAGGGAGTGGAATTTTCTTTACATAGTACTGCAAGAGAATATGTGCCAATCTTATTTGCTACATCTCCATTTCTTACTGTTCTGTCCGTCCCTACAATAACAAAATCAATGAATCCTCTTTTAAGTAATGCTCCTGCTGTATTGTCTGAGATAAGAGTAACATCTATACCTGCATGCATGAGTTCAAAGGATGTAATTCGTGCCCCTTGCAAAACAGGACGAGTTTCACAGGCAATTACTTTAAATTTAATCCCCCTTTCCTTTGCAAGATACATTGGTGCAGTTGCTGTGCCAAATCCTCCTGTTGCTAATGAACCTGCATTACAGTAAGTCATAACAGTACATCCATCCTTAAAAAGTGGTAAGGCATTTTCCCCTATACTTTTATTTATTTCTATGTCCTCTTGATAAATCCTCAGTGCTTCATTAATTATTAATTCTTTTAGCTCTGATACGGATTTGTGAAAATTATTGTTTATCAATTTTTCAATTCTTTCAACAGCCCATTTTATATTTACTGCAGTTGGTCGAGTGTTTATGAATCTCAAAAAAACAGGCTTTAAATTTTCTAAAAAATTTTTTGTTGTTTTTGTTTTTAATTTTAATGTTGCGATTGCAATTCCCATAGCTGTTGCAATTCCAATTGCAGGAGCACCTCTTATTGAAAGATTTTCAATTGCTTTAGCAACTTCTTCATATTGAGTGCATTTGATATATTCAATTTTTTCTGGTAAAAGCCTCTGGTCAAGAATATATATAACATTATTTTCCCACTTGATCGATTGAAGCATAGCCATATTATAACAATTTTAGAATTTTATTGAAAAATACCCCAGTCTTCGCTGATTCAATATTTAATGTGATATAATAAAAATTTGTTAACCTTAATTTAATTGGAGGAGAAATGTTTAGAGATAAATACTGTGCAGAAGTAAATGAAGAGGAAATAGGAAAAAAACTTAAGCTTTGTGGATGGGTTTACAGAAGAAGAGACCACGGTGGACTTATATTCATTGACCTCCGAGACCGAAGCGGAATAATTCAAGTTGTATTCAGCCCTGAAATTTCTGCTGAAACTCATAAAAAAGCCCACGAAATAAGAACTGAATATGTAATAGCTGTTAAAGGCACACTAAGGCGAAGACCAGAAGGTACAGAAAATCCAGAACTTTCAACGGGGACAGTAGAACTTTGGGCAGAAGAGTTAAATATATTAAGCCTATGTAAAACTCTTCCTTTTCAGATAGATGAATCAGAAGAAATTAGTGAGATTTTAAGGTTAAAACATCGTTATCTTGATCTGCGCAGACCAAAAATGCAAAAAAATTTTATAATCAGGCATCAAGTAACTCTTTCTATTAGAAATTTTCTCAGTAAAAAGGGATTCTTAGAAATTGAAACTCCCATGTTAACAAAATCAACTCCAGAGGGCGCAAGAGACTTTCTTGTACCAAGCAGACTTAATCCTGGTCTATTTTATGCACTGCCTCAATCACCACAACTATTTAAACAAATACTAATGATATCAGGTTTTGATAGATATTTTCAGATAGTACGTTGTTTTAGAGATGAAGACCTAAGAGCAGACCGACAGCCAGAGTTTACTCAAATTGATTTGGAAATGTCTTTTGTAGAAGCCGAAGACATTATAAAAGTTATTGAAGAAATGTTATATGACTGTTTTATTAATATCCTTGGGGTAGAACTAAAAATTCCTTTCAAAAGACTTACATATGATGAAGCCATGAATAAATATGGCAGTGATAAGCCTGACCTTAGATTTGGGCTTGAAATAGAAGATGTTACAGATATAGTAAAAAACTCCCAATTTAAAGTATTTCTTGACACAATAGACAAGGGCGGAGTAGTGAAAGCAATTGCAGGGAAAGGATTTGCTTCTTTTTCAAGAAGCGAAATTGACAAACTAATTCAAAAAGCTCAAAGTTTTGGAGCTAAAGGGTTGGCATGGATAAAGGTTAAAGGAGGTTTTGAATCTCCCATATTAAAGTTTTTCCCTGAACAAATTGTAAGAGAAATTGCTAATAAAGTGAATGTTGAAGATGGAGACATGATTCTTTTTATTGCAGATAAAGCCTCTGTTGTAAATGAAGTTATGGGAAGATTGCGCCTTGAGATAGCTAACATAGCAGAAGTAAAACGAGAAGGTTTTGAATTTGTTTGGATAGTTGATTTTCCTCTCTTTGAATGGGATGAAGAGGAGAAAAGATTTGTTAGTATGCATCATCCTTTTACATCTCCTCAGGAGAAAGATTTAAACACTCTTCTTAATATTTCTCAGGAAGCTTTTAAAAATTATGAAAGTCCTTTAAAAACTGTAAAAGCAAAAGCTTATGATATTGTCTTAAATGGCTATGAATTAGGTGGTGGAAGCATTAGAATTCATCAGGCAGACATTCAAGAAAAAATATTTAAAATTTTAGGAATTACAGAAGATGAAATAAAAAAACGTTTTGGATTTTTTGTTGAAGCTTTGAAATACGGAGCACCTCCTCATGGTGGAATTGCTTTAGGACTTGACAGACTTGTTATGTTAATGACAGGAGCCGACTCTCTAAGAGATGTAATTGCCTTTCCTAAAACTCAAAAAGCATACTGTCCATTAAGTGAAGCTCCCTCTGAAGTTGATTTAAAACAGTTAAAGGAATTACACATAAAACTTGATATTTAGTATATAATTTAAAAAATGATAAAAATTTCCTTAGACAAAGCAAAGCCGGGGATGAAGCTTGCACAGGAAATTATAAATGATGCAGGAATGATTATTGTTCCTGCAGGTATTGAACTTACCCATTCTCTCATAGATAAACTTGCAAGAATGAATATTGATGTTTTGTATATAGAAGGAAAAAGAGAGTTACCTCCAAAGGAAGAAGTATTAAAGGGACTTGAAGAAAGATTTAAAAAAATTAATGATCCCCAGACTCTTTTAATAAAACAAGCTTTGAAGGAACATTTTGAGGAAATGTATCAGTGAATGCACAAGTTGTTCTTGAAAAGATTGAAAAGATTGAAAATCTTCCAACTATACCTTCAATTTTAAGGAAAATACTTGGTATTATTGAAGACCCTAAAGTATCCCTCCAAAAGATATCAGACTTTGTTGCTTCAGACCCTACTCTAACTGCAAGAATACTAAAAATGGTTAATTCACCTGTTTATGGTTTCCCTGGAAGAATATCTTCTGTAAGCCATGCAATGGTAATCTTAGGTTTGAATGCTGTAAAGGGTTTGCTTATTGGAGTATCTGTTTTTGAAGTAATGAAAAAAAATATGGTAGGACTTTGGGAACATTCTTTGTCATCTGCAATTTATGCAAGAATTATAGCCACAAGAAAAAATCTTTCTTCTCCAGAGGAAATTTCAGTAGCAGCACTACTTCATGATATTGGGAAGGTAATTCTTCTTATTGCCTTTAAAGAAGATTATGAAAAAATTATTCAATCAGTAATGGCTAAAGAAGGATTCCTTCACGAACTTGAAAAGGAATATTTTGGGATAACCCATGCTGAAGTTGGTGGATTTGTTGCTAAAAAATGGAATTTTCCTCTGAAACTTACTGAACCAATAATGAATCACCATAGACCCCAGTTAAGCAAAAATTTTGAATTAGAAACTGCTATTGTTCATTTTTCAAATATACTTTCTCTTTCAAGAGGAATTGGTTATTCTGGGGATATATTTGTAAATCCAGTTAATGTTTCTGTTTGGAATGTTTTAGACTTTAAATACGAAGATATCAAAGATATTTTCAGAGAAGCTGAAGATCCTATCACTTCATCTCAAGAAATTTTTGCATCTGATGAGTAAAAAAATAATTGCAATTAGTAAAAATGAAAAAATTAAGCAGTTAATAAGCAATACTTTGGAATATAATAATTACGAAATTTCTTACTACAGTGATTTTAAGAAAGCTCTTGAAATTATTTGCCAAGAAATTCCAAATTTAATTCTTATTGATACCATAAATGCTCAGGTTTCGGAGATATTCTTAATCAATAATCTCAAATATGATCCAATTTTTATATCAATGATAATAATCTTTATTGTAGCCGATGACTTTACATGTGATAATTGGAAAAATAATTTAATTGATGATTATATAAGGATTGGAAGTTTGGTTAAAGAACTAAAAATGAGAGTTGAACTCTCCTTTGAAAGAGTTGAACGTATGATCGCTACTAATCCTTTGACAAGGCACACAGGGAATCTTGTCATTCAGAAAGAAATTCAAAGCAGACTTGACAGGGGAGAAATTTTTGCTCTTGCCTATGCAGATTTAGATAATTTTAAACCCTTCAATGATAAATATGGTTTTTCAAGGGGTGATGAGATAATAAAAATGTTAGGTCGAATAATAATGAACATTGTAAGGACTGAACAACCCCATGGAAATTTTATAGGACACATTGGTGGAGATGACTTTGTCTATATAATGAAACCTGAGTTAATTGAATCTACAACAATCAGAATAATCGAAATATTCAACAATCTTGTAAGAAATTTTTATGATATTGAAGATCTTAAAAAAGGATACATAGAATCAGTTAACAGGCAGGGAGAAAAACAGATTTTTCCAATTATGACTCTTTCTGTAGGCATAACATCTAATAAATACAGAAAGTTTAACCATTTTAGCGAAATGGCTGAAGCTGCATCGGAGATGAAATCAGTTGCGAAAAAAAATCAATATTCAAAGTATGCCATTGACAGAAGAAAAAATTCAGAACAATCAAAATCACTCTAAAATAGCCATTCTTCTTACAATAAATCTGTAAAATAAAATTATCAAAGTTACAACTCCCAAGGAAAGTGAGACTTCCATCCATGTGGGATAATATTTTTCTGTAAGAGGTATATACCAATTATAAGCAATAAGGCTAACATTGAATCTGTTAAGTATTACTCCAAAGGCAACAACAAAAGCAGTAATTCTCACTAATTTTGCGTTATTTGTCTTTACTGCATTTATTAAAATCAAAGTTGGAGCTAATACAAATCCAACAATTTCTAAGAGATACCAGTATCCATAGTTACTTTTTAAGTAATGCCAGTTATCATAATGGGCAAGGTCAAAAAGTTTAAGTATTAAATATACAAAAAGGATAACTATCAGAGCCTTTGCAAGCCCTATTGTTTTTCTGTCAAATTCTTTAGGCTCAAAATCTTTCAGATGTTCCTTGAAAACTCTATGAGATATTGTACTTTCAATGATAACCATAGAAATTCCAGCAAATAAGGCAGAAATGAGAAAGAACAAAGGAAGCATAGAAGAATACCAAAGTGGATGAATTTTTGTAGGTGCTACTAAAAAGAGTCCTCCTAATGCAGCCTGATGACCACCTGCTATTATTACTCCAAATACAGTTGCCCAGATTCCAAGTTTTGAAAAGAAATCCCTGAGCTTGTCTTTCCCAAGCCATTCAAAGAATGCAGGAGACCATTCAATCAGACAAATTATAATATACAAGAAGAAATGCCATGCAATAAGAAAAAGTATGGAATTTAATCCCCATGACCAAAAAATTACATAACCAATACGATAATATCTACCAAGATCAAACATTAATGCAAAAACAGCAAAGATATAACCAAGCAGACTTGATAGAATTGCTGGACGGGCAAATTTTTTATAATCCTTTGCTCCAAAAAGATACACAACTGTTCCCACTGTAAGTCCTGGTGCTGCAAGGGCAATTCCTGCAAGTATGTCAAAGCTAATCCACAATCCCCAAGGATATGTATCAGACAAGTTTGTAGCAGGACCAAGTCCATAAAGAAGTCTGTAAATCATTGAATAAAAAGAAAAAGCAAGAATTAAAAGGGCAATGAAAAATGGCAGTGTAGCGTGTCTTGAAATATAATCCTTAAAAGTCATTCCAAGAAGTATTTTTTCTTTAAACCAGCTATTACTTCCCATCTTCTCCCTTCTTAGCTATTTTATTTCCTATTTTGTCATTCTGTTTTTGTTTTCTGTCATCTTTTTTCCTTATAGAATGAGACCCTTCGGCTTTGCCTCAGGGTGACAGATAAAAGTGTCATTCTGAGGGCTTTAGCCCGAAGAATCCCCTCCTTTTTTCTCTTTATTTTTTGAAATCATATAATAGGCAGCCCAAACCAATGGCGCGGCAGCAACAATTTCAAGGACTTTCACAGTAAAAAGAAAATTTTTACTGTAATTTGGAATCGGAGTTTTATCAAGTTTTGGGAAACCAAGTTTTTCAAAGGGAACTCCCGAAATATATAGCCAGTTTGTTCCACCTACTTCATGTTCTCCATAAACATGATTTATATATCTTTGAGGATTATTATTTATTTTTTCATAGGCAAGCTTTAACATTTCACTTCTTGGACCAAACCTCATCACATCAGCAGTACATACTTCCACACAAGCAGGAATCTTATCTTCAGTGATTCTGTCAAAACACATTGTGCATTTTGTTATTTGTGGAGTAATTGGATCATAGTATTCATAGGCTGGTATATCAAAGGGGCAGGCAATCATACAGTAACGACAACCGACACACAAAGAAGGATTATAAAGTACTGCTCCATGAGAGGTTTTCTTAAAGGCATCTACAAAGCAAGCATTAAGGCAGGCTGGCTCAGCACAATGCATACATTGTTTTTTAACATAAACGGGTGTTCCTCCATTGTAAAATCTGTTTACAACAGTAAACTCTCCAGCATGGGTTCTCCGAATTCTATCAAAAACTGAAGGACTCCTATCCTTTGATTCTTCAAATTCTTTAAGGGGTCTATTAGGATTCTTGTTCCATTCATTACATGCCCATTCACACCTTCTGCATCCTATACATTTTGTAAGGTCAACAAGTACTGCATAGGGTTCCTTTGGGAATTCCTTCACTTTTTCATATTTTCCCCAATTTCTTCTATTTGCAATATTTCCTGTTGACTTTGTAGAATCCTGAATTATTCTGTCATTCTGCTCCCTTATTCTGTCATTCTGCTCTTTTATTTTGTCATTCTGAGGCGAAGCCGAAGAATCCCCATATACACCAATTAAAGTCATTCCAGCTATTGTTAATGTTTTCTTAAGAAACTCTCTTCTATCCATTTTTACCTCAAAATTTTAATACTTTTTCTTTTCTCTAAGCATTCCCCAAATAATAATAAAGGCAAATATTGAAAGTACAGCAATAGCATATTCAGCCCCATGATGTGAAAAAAGTTGCTCAATTATATACATTTCCTAAACCTTCTGCTTTTCTTTCATGGCAGTCAGTGCATTTTTTTGGTTTATCAATCTCCATATTTTCATGACATTTTATACACATTGTGTGATAGGCAGACTGCAGTCTCGGTCTTCCCAATGCCTGTGAATCAAAGGATGCACCATGACAGCTTATACAAATTGGAGGATTTTCCTTCTTTGATTCAGCTTCTTCCTTACTTTTATGATGACACCCTTTACATATTGTTTTAACATCTCTATGAAAAAATGTGGCAAGCATACTTTGATTTGATATATCTGTAAGTTTTTTAATCATTTTGTAATGGGGCATCTTAACTGGTTCAAACTCCTTTTCTAAGTGTTTTATTGTAACTTCTTCCTTCAATGTTTTTGGTGAAACATTGAAAGGAGAAACTTTTTCAACCTCTCTTTTACCGCTATGGCAAAGATTACATATTTCTTTATTGCCTACATCTGTTTTAACTGGAGCAATAAAATAATGACAACCCATACACTCTTTTCTGTTAATCAAACTTCTGTGACATCCCTGACAACTCATTTGAGAAGTCTGTCCATGATAGGCAGTAACTATATTTACAAATCCACCTTCCTGCTTACCCTTTAAGTCATGACATTCCTTGCAACTTTTTAAAGTTTCATGGTGACAGACCCTGCAGGTTTTATTATTTTTTTCGTGGAACTCATGATTAAAGGGAACTCCCTTCATTTTTGCCCCTTCAATACTGATAAAAGCTTTTTTGGGTTGATCTCTTTCAGGTCTTGGAATACTTTTAAGTTCCTCCAATGTTTTATATTTTCCGGTATGACACTTTGAACATTGAACTGGTCCTGATTCTTTTGCTTCTAATTTATTTTGTAAATGGCAGTTCAAACAGAGACTATGAAAGGCTTTTTTTATATTTAATTCTTTTTCTTTTGCTACTTTTACAATTTTTGAAAGCTCAGGACCTCTTTTTTTACTAAAGTCATGGCAATAATAGCAGGACTGCTCTGTACCACTCTCATAGACTAAAGCAATCTCTTTATTTTTCTCTTCAATGTCATAGGTATGATGGCAAAGACTACAGTCATTTTGGTGTTTTTTAACATGTTTATCATGAAGGGCAAAGTCAAACTCAAAAACTGGATATTTTATTTCTATATTTTCATACTTTCTTTTATGACATTCTCTACAGGAAAGTATCACAGGACCTGTTTTTTTATTTTCAAAGCTAAAGGCTTGATGGCATCTTAAACAGTTTTCATGATAGGCATTTTTTAATTCCTCAGGATTTTTCCTGTTAACATTCTTTGGAAAATCAAAGGAAAACTCATCAAATTTATTCTTATTGTGACATTCTTGACAGGTCTGCTCCTCAGATTTTTTTAAAGCCTTTGCAATAGATTCAACATGTTTTTGATGTTCAAATAAAACCGCACCATACTGAAGCCTGCCAAATACTTCTTTATGGGCAATGGTTACAACATCTGTTTTCTGATTAGAAAAGTCACTTAAGGACTTATCTGAACTGTAAATAACAATCACCAAAAATGCCAAAATTAATAAAATTAATATTAAACCAGATTTTTTCATGCTCGCATTTCTTCTGGAATTTCTATTGCATCTGCAATAATATCAGTTAAAAATTTAACATGCACACCAAGCTTGTAATAATCATTCAAATCCTCAATTCCTTTATGACAGGTATGACAAGGTGCAATGACTATTTTGGCTCCTGTATCTTTTATCTGTTCAGCTTTAACTTTGCCACCTTCAATTCTTGCCATTTTCCAAGGTGGCCCTGCATCTATCATTCCGCCACCTGCTGAACAACAGTAGTTGTACTCATAATTAGGGTTTATATCAATAAAATTTTCACAGGTTGCATTAATGATATATCTAATCATATCT
>NZ_MAVV01000035.1 GCF_001707915.1 Thermodesulfovibrio sp. N1
CTCTGTTTACTACCTGCCCTTTGTCATTTTTTGTTATAAAATACTTATCCCTTGTGTTCTTAACAAGACGGGCTATCTTGTTTAAGGCTTCTTCCCAGCTAATCTTTTTCCATTCAGTAGCCCCTGGTGCACGATATAGGGGTTCAGTTACTCTGTAAGGATTGTTTGCCATCTGATATACTGATGCTCCTTTAGGACAAAGAGCACCTTCATTAATTGGGCTGTCTGGATCACCCTCTGTGTTAATTACCTTTCCATCCTTAACAGATACAATGATGCTACAACCAACAGAACAGTAAGGACAAATTGTTGTTGTCTCCTTAGCACCCTTTGTTCTCAGCTCTGCCGCATAGGCTTTTGCTGGATCAAGATTAAGCCCGAGTGAGCTAAGAAGAAAGGCACCTGTAGAGATTTTCAAAAAACTTCGTCTCGTAAGCTCCATATAACCTCCTCCTTATATAGTTTTTAAAAAATAAGGGGAACTTGAGGCTTCATACCTAAAACGTTCCCCTCTTCCACCGATTAAACTTTTTAGGGGGCTGTATGGAAAAGTTAATCGGTTCATCTATTTAAATCTATAAACAATTTTTATGCCATAGGAATTTTCTATAAAACTCAATAAATTTCAGATACAAATGGATGCAACTTTAGTTGCTAAACAAATAAATTAGAAAAAATTCTTTCAGGGGTTCTTTTTTTTGTGAAGTCTTTTATTAAGGGCTTGCCTTGTTATGCCAAGCATTGAAGCTGCAATACCCTGATTTCCCTTTGCCCTTCTTAATGCTTCATTGACAAGCAATTCTTCCATTTCCTTTAATGTAGGAAGTTTCTCAGGAAATCTCATTTGAATGTAAAACTTTACTATCTCACTTTTAAGTTCCTTATCTATTGAATTACTAATATCTACCATGTCTTTAAAAACTTCTAAAGAAAGAATGTGAGATTTACATCGTGCCACTGCATCGTAAACTATCATTTTTAATTCTCTTATATTCCCCGGAAAATTATAATTCATTAAAAGTATTAATAATTCTTCCGGATACTTAGGAGGCTTCTTGCCCAACTGTTTTGCAGATTCAGTAATAAAATATTCAAGTAAAATTGGAATGTCATCCTTTCTTTCTCTTAAAGGGGGTAAATGGACATGATGGGCTTTAAGTCTGTAAAATAAATCTTTCCTGAATTTTCCATTATTAACTATTTCAAGTATGTCCTGATTAGTCGCACATATTATCCTTGCATCGGTACTTTTTGGGACATCTGAACCAAGAGGATAATAAACTTTTTCCTGAATAACTCTTAAAAGCTTAAGTTGAGAGGCTTCGGCAAGGTCACCAATTTCATCAAGAAAAAGAGTTCCTCCCTTTGCCTTTGCAATAAGCCCTTCTCTACCTGAAATAGCTCCTGTAAAGGCTCCCTTTCTGTGACCAAAAAGTGTGTCAGAAAACATTGTATCATCAAGTCCTGCCACATTGACTGCTACAAAATCTCCCCTTTTACCGCTAACTTTATGAATTGCTCTTGCAATAAGTTCTTTACCTGTTCCTGTTTCGCCTGTTATCAGAATAGGTTGGTCTGTCTTTGATATTACCTCTATATATTTAAAAATACCTATCATTTTTTGATTTATTGTGACGATTTCTGAAAAGGCTTCTTTATGTTCAAGTTTATCTTCTATTAATCTATACTTTAATCCTAAAATCTCTTCCTTTAATCGGTTCATCTCCAATGCTTTTTTTATTGATGAAATGAGCTTATTTTTCTCAACGGGTTTTAAAAGATAATCACAGGCACCTATTTTCATGCATTCAACAGCTGTCTCTATTTCTTTTATTGCTGTTAGGATAATAACGGGAATTTCAGGATGCTCAATTGTTAAATATTTCAGAAGTTCAAAACCTGAGACATGGGGCATAGAAAGATCAAGGAGTATAACAGAAAAAGTTCTCTCCTTTAAAAGGATCGGAAGTTCTCGAGGGTCTTGAATTAAAACAACATCATTAATTCCTGCTTGTTTCAGAATAAGTGAATAGGTATATAAAGAATCCTTTTCATCATCTACAATTGCTATAGAATAATTAAAATTTTCCATCTTTATCAAAATAGGGTAAATAAATGATTACCTGAGTTCCTCTATTTTCCTCTGAATTTATATTAATTTCTCCACCAAATTCTTCTATTAAGGATTTTGAAAGATAAAGGCCAAGACCTGAACCACCAGAGGAATATTTAGTTGAGAAAAAAGGTTCAAATACATAAGGCATTATATCTTTAGGGATTCCAATACCTTCGTCTCTAATTTCAATATATATTCTATCTCCTTTTATACCTGTAGACAGAAACACTCCCCTTTTTCTGTCAGGTAATGCCTGTAAAGCATTTATTAACAAATTTATTATGACTTGTTCAATTTTTTGCATACTACCTTTTATTTTAGGCAATTCCTCTGTGAGAGTAAGATTGAAATTTTCAGTATACATAAAAATATGATGGTAAAGAATGGTAACAACTCTTCTTACAACTTCATTAATATCAATGATTGAAGATTCTGATTTTAAACCTTCCTTAATATATTTTCTAAAATTATCAACGGTATCTGAAATTCTGTTAATTCCTTCTATGATTGAAATCATAATTCGAGGAATAATCTTGTCAACCTCTGAAGATGATATTCCTCCTAATAAAAATTCACCATTTTCAATTTCATATTCCTTAACAAGATTAAAAATATCCTGCCAACACTGAAAGGTAATTTTTAAATTATTGATCATAAAATTACAGATATTGTTTATTTCATGAGATATGCTTGAAGTAACAAGGTCTATTGATTTTAGTTTATCCTGCATTATCAACTGGGCATTTCTTTTTCTTTTTTCTTCTTTCTTTTTTATCTTTTCTGTTATATCTTGAAATTTAAAAAATATAACTCTATAATCTTCTTGTGCAACAGGATATAAACTAAAAAGTAAAATTCCCTTAGTTCCGTCATCTTTTCTATAACTTATAACTCTTTGTTCTTCTTTGGTATGACAATCATGAATTAATTTAATAAAATTTCTGTATTCCTGTTCTTCAAAAAACTCTGATAAATCTAATTTATCACCTAAAAAATCCCTTGCAGGCTGATTCATATAGATTATTTCACATCCTTCAGGGTAAAAAATTATTAAAGGTTCAGGATAGAACTCTAAAAATTTAAAAAAAATTTCTCCCAATTGGGGTTCTGTATGAAATATCTTCATCTGATCCTTATTTTTCCTTTTCCTTTTATTATCTCCCCAATCAAGTAGGCTCTGTATCCTTTATTATTTATCAGGGATAATGTTTTCTTAATATCTTGACTGTCAACTACAAAAATGTAACCTATTCCCATATTGAAAACTTTAAACATCTCTGCTTCAGTTATTTTGCCAATTTTTTGAATAAGTTGAAATATTGGATGAATTTCCCAATTATTTTTATAAATCACGGCAGTTTTACCTTTAGGGAAAATTCTTGGCAGATTTCCAGGAATTCCGCCACCTGTTATATGTGCCATCCCTTTGATTTTAACCTTTCCCTTAAGGGCAAAATAGGCTTTAACATAAATTTCAGTAGGTTTCAATAATTCCTCAGCAATACTGCAACCCAAATCAGAAACATACTGGTCAGTCTTCATTTTTCCTATATCAAAGATCACTTTTCTTACAAGAGAAAAACCATTGCTGTGTAGTCCTGATGAAGCAACACCTATTATGGCATCTCCTTCTTTTATTTCTGCTCCATTAATTATTTCACTTTTGTTAACAACTCCGACAGCAAAACCTGAAAGGTCATATTCATTTTTCTTGTAAAATCCAGGCATTTCAGCTGTCTCCCCACCTATAAGTGCACAACCTGCCTGTCTACATCCTTCAACGATTCCTTTTATAACCTGAGAGGCTTTTTCAGCATCAAGTTTTCCTGTGGCAAAATAATCAAGAAAAAACATAGGCTCTGCACCGAGCGTTAAAATATCATTCACGCACATAGCAACAAGGTCTATACCTACTGTGTCATGTTTATCTGCTTGAAAGGCTATTTTAAGTTTTGTTCCAACTCCATCTGTTCCACTTACCAAAACAGGTTCTTTATATTTTCTTATGTCCAATTTAAACAAGCCTGCAAAAAGTCCTATATCAGTGAGTACTTCTTTACGAAAGGTAGTTTTAACCATAGGAGAAATCATTTTTACAAATTTTTCTGCCTCATCAATATCAACTCCTGCTTTCTTATAACTAATACTCATAAAACCTCCCTGATTTTCATACTTATATCAACTGCCTTAGCTGAATGAGTTAAAGCACCAATAGAGATGAAATCTACACCTGTAAGAGCAATTTCTCTTATGTTGTCAAGATTTACTCCTCCTGAAGCTTCAATTAAAACCTTGTCTTTTGCAATTTCAACAGCCTTTTTCATTGTTTCAACATCCATATTATCAAGCATTACAATATCTGCTCCTGCCCGAATAGCTTTTTCAAGTTCTTCAATATTTTTTACCTCAACTTCAATTTTATGATAAATGTTGTTTTTTTTGCTTTTATTACCGCATCTTCTACAGAGCCTGCTATTTTTATGTGATTGTCTTTAATTAAAATGGCATCATATAAAGCAAAGCGATGATTACTCCCTCCTCCGATCTTTACAGCATATTTTTCCATAAATCGTAATCCTGGAGTTGTTTTTCTTGTATCGAGAATTTTTACTGGAAGGTCTTCAACCTTTTTAACAAACTCTCTTGTAAAAGTTGCAATTCCAGAAAGTCTTTGTAATAGATTTAAAGCAGTTCTTTCACCGGCAAGTAAAAATCTTGCATTGCCCTTCAAAGAAGCAATAACACTACCTTTTTCAATAAAATCACCATCATTGTAATTTTCTTTTAAGAAAAAATTACTTGATTCCATATATTTTGAAAGGATTGAAAAAAATCTTTTTAAAAAAGGAATCCCTGCAAGAATCATGTTTTCTTTGCAAATAATTTCTGCAATCGCTATGGATTTCTGAGGGATAATTATTTCTGAAGTTATATCACCAATTCCAACATCTTCTAATATTGCTATTTTAAAAAGCTCATCAACAAGGAAATGGAACATTATTTTTTAAGAAAAAGCCTTAAAAGTCCGTAAATTCCTCCTGCAACAGCGGTAACTGCAAGAGCACTCTTCCAGTCAAAAAGAGTTGTCACATTACCCTGAATATTATTTCCTATTACAATCATACTTGCAGAGTTTTTAACTTCTACATTATTTCCTATTACTATGCCTGATGCTGATCTTTTCAGTTCTACCTCTTGTCTACCAATAGCAATGGGACAAAGGGAAAAATTTACATCAGTCTTTTCTCCCATTGAAATTCCGCTTATGCACTGATTCATATTTAACTCATTGGATTTCACAAAACCTATAGCTCCCTGAGTAATCTCAGCTTTTTCTGTATCAACACTTAATGCACATATTTGTTGCATTTCTGCAGTCCCTGCTTCTATAGCTTTGACAGTACTTTGCTTTATAGTCAAAAATTCAGCTTCAACAATATCCATATTCTGTCCTTCGATTTCTATTTTTTCTTCCATTTTTCCCTCCCCCTAATCTTTTAATTCTTCAAGAACTTTAAGATTCTCTTTTATTTTATCACTTTTAATCAAAAGCTCTTCATATTTTTCTTTATCCCTTTCAACTACTTCTTTTGGTGCATTTTTTATAAAATCTTCATTCATTAACTTTTTATTCAGAAATTTTATTTCTGTTTCAGCTCTTTGAAGTTCCTTTAAAAGCCTCTTTTTCTCCTGCTGTATATCTATCATTTCTTTAACTGGAATATAAATTTCAAAATCTCTTTTTACTGATACAGCAGAGCCTTTCTGTCTGACAATATCTTTACTTATTTTTAATGTTTTCGCTTTGGCAAGTTTTAAAATAAATGTATACCCTTCACTTAAAACTTTTTCAGCATTAATTGATAGTGGTTTAATAAATACTTCAAGATTTAATGAAGGAGATATGTTTAATTCTCCACGAATACTTCTTACTCCAGATATTGCTTGCATTATGTATTCCATTTTTTCCAGGGCTTCTTCATCTCTTGATATCAAATCTTTTGTTGGATAAGAAGAAATCATTAATGAATGTTCTTTCTTTAATATGTTAAGCCAAATTTCTTCTGTTATATAAGGCATAAAGGGATGTAAAAGTTTAATAGTATTTTCAAAAACATAGAAAAGACAATTTACTGTCTCTTCCTTATCTTCGCTTTCAGAGTATAAAATAACCTTTGAAAGTTCTATATACCAATCACAAAATTCATGCCATAGGAATTGATAAATTGCTCCTGCGGCATCATTAAATCTGTATGACTCAAGGGCTTTATTAGTCTCTTCAATAGTATCTGAAAGTTTAGATAAAATCCATTTATTTGTAAATAGATTTAATTCTTCTAATGTGACTTCCCCCTTTGTTCTTAAATTATAAAAATTCATCATAAATTTCATAGCATTCCAGATTTTATTAGCAAAATGTCTGTATCCTTCAACTCTATCCTCTGAAAATTTAATATCTCTTCCCTGAGCTGCAAAGGCTGCAAGGGTGAACCTAAAGGCATCTGCTCCGTATTTTTCAATCATAACAAGAGGGTCTATTACATTTCCCTTTGATTTACTCATTTTCTGTCCCTTTGCATCTCTTACAAGGGCATGAATGTAAACATCTCTGAAGGGAACTTCTTTCATAAATTTCATTCCCATCATTATCATTCTGGCAACCCAGAAAAAGATTATGTCAAAACCTGTAACTAAAACATTGGTAGGATAAAATCTTTTTAAATCTTCAGTTTCTTCTGGCCATCCAAGAGTTGAAAAGGGCCAGAGTGCTGATGAAAACCAGGTATCTAAGACATCGGGGTCCTGAATTATTTCTTCATTTCCACATTTTGGACAGCTCGTGGGTTCATAATAGCTTGCAAAGTGGAAGATTTCTTTCGGAATTTTAATTATTTTTGCTCTCTGTTCAATTTCTTCTTTTGTAATACCTATCTTTCTTAGTTCATTATAAGTACCACCCCATATTTCTTTTCCGTTAAGAGTAATAGGTTTATAAAATAAAATCTCTATCAAATCTCCCTGTTCAATGCCTTTTTCTGTTTTGCATTTTGCACAATACCAGACAGGAATTCTGTGTCCCCACCAAAGTTGCCTTGAAATGCACCAGTCCTTTATATCACGCATCCAGGCATAGTAATTATTAACCCATCCTTCAGGAATAAAACGAATTCTACCTTCCTGAACTACTTTTACTGCTTCTTCTGCTAAAGGTTTTATTTTCACGTACCATTGAACCGTTTGAAAGGGTTCAATTACTGTTTTACATCTATAACAATGTCCAACTGCATGTTTATGTTTTTCCGTTTTTTCAAGAAGTCCAAGTTCTTCAAGATCTGCGATTATTCTTTTTCTTGCTTCATATCTGTCCATGCCTCTGTATTTCCCTGCCTCATCAGTCATTTTCCCTTCTTCATCTATTACGCACACATTAGGAAGATTATGTCTTTGAGCTATCTCTGCATCGTTGAAATCATGGGATGGAGTAACTTTTACAGCACCTGTACCGAATTCCATATCAACTGCGCTGTCAGCAATGACAGGAATTTCTCTATTTATAAGTGGAAGAATTAAAATTTTTCCAATCATATTTTTATATCTTTTATCTTCAGGATTAACAGCAACAGCTGTATCACCAAGCATTGTCTCTGGACGGGTTGTTGCTACTGTGATAAACTGAGTAGAATCTTCTTTTAATGGATACTTTATATAGTAGAGCTTTCCTTCAGTTTCTTCATGTTCAACTTCAAGGTCAGAAAGGGCTGTATGACATCTTGGACACCAGTTTATCAGTTTAAGGTCTCTGTATATTAATCCTTCTTCAAAGAGTTTTAAAAAAACTTCCTTTACAGCCCTTGAAAGTCCTTCATCCATTGTAAAGCGAAGACGTGACCAATCACAGGATGCACCAATTCTTTTAAGTTGTTCTATAATTTTACCTCCACAAGATTCTTTCCACTGCCAGACTCTCTGAAGAAAATTACTTCTTCCAAGCTGATATCTGTTATGTCCTTCAGCCATTATCTGTCTTTCTACGACATTTTGAGTAGCAATTCCTGCGTGATCAGTACCAGGAATCCAAAGTGCACTGTATCCAAGCATTCTTTTCCATCTTATAAGAATATCCTGCAGTGTAGCATTTAAAGCATGTCCCATATGAAGACTTCCAGTTACATTTGGAGGAGGAATTACAATACAGTATGGAGGTTTCTGGGGGTCAGGGTCTGGTTTGAAAAAACTTTTTTCTTCCCAGAAATTATAAAGTTTTGACTCAATTCCTTGAGGACTGTATGTTTCTGTAATAGAAATTCCGTGTTTATACATATTTTTTCTCTAAAACCTCCTCAAATTGTTTTAATAGGTCTCTCAATTCATTTCTAATTTCATTTTTTAAATATGGTTTAATTTTTTCAAATATTTCCTCTGGTGTTTCTTCTTTTACTATTTCTTTTTCTATAACTTTTTTCTCCTCTGGGGCAATCACTTCAGCAACTGTCACTGTTTTTTCTGTTTTATCATCAATTTTTAGCAGAAATTTTATTTTTTCAATCAATGCTTGACTATCAAAAGGCTTTATTAAGAAATCCACCCCTAAATTTTTCAGTTTTTGTAAATCAATAGAAGAATGAAAATTAACAAGTAAAATAATTGGTAAAAGGAGAGAGTATTTATTTCTTAAAGTTTCACAAAAAGTTATGGGATTCATTTCAGCAATGTTTTCATCTAAAAAAACACAATCTGGTTTAATTATGTTAAAATTCTTTAGAAATTCCTCAGGTTCAGCAAATGAATGAATTGAAAAATTATTAGAAAGAAAAGAATTTTTTAAAAAATTTCGAATTAAATTACTTTTTTCAATTATTACCAATCTGTACATTTTATTTCTCCCTTAATAATTCTTCTGCCTGTTTTGTCTTCATTCTTTTTACTAATTCTTGATAAGAGTGATTTCGAATTATTTTATTAAACTGGCTACGATAATTACTAACAAGACTAACTCCTTCAATAACTACATCATAAACTTTCCATTCTTTTCCATTGAAATAAAGTTTGTAATCAATGGGAATTTCTTTTTTGTCTTTTGTAATTATTTTTGTTTTTACCTCAGCATATTTGCCATTTTCAATCCTTTCATCTGTATAAATTATTTCCTCATCAGTATAAGATTCGATTTTCCCGCTATAAGATCTTTCAAGTAGGTCTTTATATAATTCAGTAAACTCTTGTTTCTCCTGCGGGGTTCTCTCTCTCCAGTAAATACCTAAAGAACGCTTCGCCATTTCTTCAAAGTCAAAAACTTTTCCAATTTCATTTCTCAAGGCAGTTCTTCTTTGCTGAGACTTTTTTTCACCTTTGTATTTAGGATCCTTGAGAATACTTATTACATTGTCTACTGTTTTTTTAATCTGTTCCTTAGGTGAAATCGCAGAAAAAGCAATAGATGAAGTAAAAAGTAAAATCAATAAAATTATCAATATCTTTTTCATTACTTAACCTCCCTTTCCTCTTTATCAAGTCCTGATGCATAAAGTAAATTTGCAATTGCCATTTTTTGATTGTAAAGAGCTTTCAGTTGATTTACTCTTGTAGTTGCATAAGCAAGGACAGCATCTGCAAGATCCTTTGTCTCTCCAATTCCCATATCAATATTAGCATCTGCAGTTACAAGCCATTTTTTTGCATTCTGATAAGCCTCATCCATATCCCGAGCAGACTTTGTTGCTTCCTGAAGTTCATAGTAAGCTTTCATGATCTGAACAGGAATACCCTTTTCTGCGAGTTTTTTCTTTTCAAGTACTTTTTTATATTCAATCTCTGCTTCTCTTATCTTACCTTTTGTTATACCGAAATCTATGTTAAGTTTCAAACCAATTACAGCAACAAGCATTGATTCGTTGAGAGGGTCAGAAATATAGGGATTGTGGATTCTATCTCTATTTGTAGCACCTGAAAGAGTACCTTTGACAAGGAGAAATATCTGAGGATAAAGATTGCTCTTTTCAACATCAACCAAAGCCTGTTTTGCTCTTAGCCCTTCTTTTATCTGCGTAATTTCAGGTCTTAAAACAAGAGCTTTTGAAATTAACTCATCAGGTTTTATATATGCTTCCTCATATTTCAAAGGATGGGTTATTATCTCAATATTGGTATTTCTTGGGAGTCCTGTCATAAATTTTATTGCTTCAATTATTATTGCCTCATTTTTATCAATTTCATTTAGATTCCTTTTAACTTCACCAAGATATGTTTTAAGTTTATAAAGAGTCATTTCATCAGCAGAGGGTATGTCTTTTTTTAAATCTTCCTTTGTTTTCTTTATTACTTTTTCAAGTTCTTCTTTAATCTCATTGGTAAGCACTCTTAATTCTCTTATCATAGAAAGACTCCAGTAAAGCTCCTTTGTTTTTAAAATGACCTCTGAACGCCTTTTTTCAAGCTCTGCCTCAGAAACCTTTATACCTGCCTCTGCTGCAGTTTTATATCCTGAAATCTTTCCAAAGGTATAAAGAGGCTGTAAAATCTGCATTGTAATCATACCAAATATACCGTTAATAGAAGTTGATTTTACATCTGTTTTTATCACTGGAGATATTGATTCCTTACGAGCTTCAGGAGACGGACCTCCCAAAGCCATAAGCTCAATCTGGGGATATACTGCAGCATTAGCCTCACCAAGTTTTGCTTTATAAATTTCAACATCCTGTTTATATTCACCAAGTTCTGGATGGAATTTCACTGCTCTTTCAAGGCATCCTTTCAGGTCAAGAATTACTTTGTCTTCGGCAAAACAAACCGATGAAAATAAAACTACAATGAAAACAATTAAAATTTTAAATTTTTCCGAATACATATTTTGACAATACCTCCTCTATATCTATTGATGATTCCGTTTCTCTAATTTTACCGCCTTGAGCTAAATATTGCTCAGACCCACCAGGTGTAATCTGAATATACTTTTCACCAATTAATCCTTTTGTTCTAACTGAAGCAATTGAATCCTCAGGAAGCTTAATTGAATTAAGTATTCTAATTTCAACTACAGCATGATATCTTTCATTAATTGTTACTTTTTCAACAGAACCAACAGGAACTCCTGCTATTTCAACAACAGAACCTTTTTTAATACCTCCAACTTTGTCAAACTCTGCATAAAGAGTATAATATCCTCCGGATAAAAATTCAATTTTACCAAGTTTAAAGGAAAGATATCCCAATGCAATAATTCCTATCAAAACAAATATTCCAACAGCTATTTCAAGATTTTCCCTTTTCATAATCCCCTCCATTTTCTATTCCCATTATAAAATTTTTTACAATAATATTATCACTTTTTTGAATTTCTTCTGGAGTTCCAACAGCGACAATTTTTCCATCATGAAGCATAGCAACTCTGTCAGAAATTTCAAAAATTTCAGGAATTTCATGGCTTATTATTAAGCCGGTGAATCCATAAAGTTTTTGAGTATCCCTTATTAATTTATGGATAGACCTTACTAAAATTGGGTCAAGTCCTGTAGTTGGTTCGTCAAAAAGTATTATTTTGGGATGAGCTATTAATGCTCTTGCAAGAGCAACTCTTTTACGCATTCCTCCACTTAATTCGGCTGGATATTTATACTCCATCCCTTGAAGACCTACATCACTTAATGCCTTCATAACTTTTTCATAAATTTCTTTTTTATTTAATTTAGTTTTTTCAGTTAATGGAAAGGCAACATTATCATAAACAGTCATTGAGTCAAAAAGGGCACCTCCTTGAAAAACAACTCCAATCTCTGCTCTTATTTCATCAAGTTTGCTTCCTTTTAGTTTTGTTATATCTTTACCTTTTATTAATATATTTCCTCTGTCTGGCTTCAGTAATCCAACAATGTGTTTAAGAAGAACAGATTTACCTCCACCGCTTCTTCCAATTACAGCAGTTACCTCACCTTCATTTATAACCAAATTAACTCCCTTTAAAACCTGTTGTTTTCCAAAGGACTTGTGAAGGTCTTTTATCTCTATCATAAAAGAAAGGCTCCAAGCATGTAATCCCAGATTAGGATAACAACAGAGGAGAGAACAACAGCATTTGTTGTAGCTCTGCTTACACCTCTTGCTCCATAACCTGAATTATAACCCATAAATGTGCATATCCATGTAACAAGAAGTCCAAAACTCAAAGATTTATAAAAACCAATTCTTATATCTTCCATATCAACATAAAGCTCCATCTGAGAAAAATATGTTCCCTCAGACAATCCAAGAGCATGCACTGAAACAAGATATCCACCATATATTCCGACAACATCAAATATTGCTGTCAAAAGAGGAAAAGTTAACAAACCAGCAAGAATATTAGGAACAACAACATATTTCATAGGATTTACAGCCATTACAGTCAAAGCATCTATCTGTTCAGTAATTCTCATAATTCCAATTTCTGCTGTCAATGCAGAGCCAGCTCTTCCTGTAACCATAAGAGCACAAAGAACAGGTCCGAGCTCTCTTATAAGAGAAAGAGCAACCACAGGCCCAAGTAAAGCTTCTGAACCAAATTTATTAAGTGCATAGTATCCTTGCAGAGCCAAAACCATTCCACTAAAGCCACCTGTAAATATCACTACAATAATTGATTTATTACCAAAAAACCTTACCTGTCTTAGAAAATTTCTGAATTTAAATGGAGGAGTGAAAATATGGTATAAAGACTCTATCAGAAATATAAACATCTTACCCAAAAACAGCCATAAATCTATAGTTTTTCTGCCTATATATCTGATAATACCTCTCATTGAAGTTTTAAGATATCCCTTTTGTTATTTTTTTGTCAATACTGTGGTATTTCCTAAAATTGCCAATAGGCATATAAAAAAGTGAGCCTCCTTTTTATAGGATTTTAATTTTAAGGGTGATATAAAATATCCTCCGATAGATTAAATAAATAAAAAAAGGAGGCTCATCGATATGATAAAACAAGCTATACTTTCTTTCAAGTTATCCCACACAAAAGATGAAATAACGGTAAGGTCAGGTTTAGCTCTTTATTCTGAATTCTTCAAAGGGACTTTGTCCCTTTGTATCTACATAAAATTAAATTAAATAAAATTAGGGAGTTTGAGGGACTTTGTCCCTCAAAGATTGGTTCAAACAGGGGTTATCCTGCATACTGTTTATTGAACCAATACTTCTTATGCTTACAGGGGGGGGGGAGAGAAAACAATAGAGGATTTAAGAGAAATAAACAATGATACTGCATTAAGAAAACTTACTGGGATGGAAAAAATGCCTTCACCATCTACAGTTGGAGATTGGTTAAGAAGGCAGGGAAATTCAGAGGGACTTCAGGCATTATCTTTGTAAAAAATGGAATTATAAAAAGTAAGTAAGTGAGAAATTTTAGATAAAACCACCACTAAAAAGGCAATTTAAGGGGTTTAAAAAACAGTTGAATTTAATAGCTACAATGTAATATATTTAATAGTTATAGGATTAAAACTTTTGGAGGGTAAAATTGGTTAGAATAAGATTAATGAGATTGGGAGCAAAAAAGAAGCCTTTTTACAGAGTTGTCATTGCTGATGCAAAAGCTCGTAGAAATGGTCCTTTTATTGAGATTGTAGGAATATATAATCCTAAAACAGAACCACCAGAAATTAACCTAAAAATGGATAGGGTTAAATACTGGTTAGAAAAGGGCGCACAGCCATCTGATACGGTAAAAAAATTAATTGAACGAGTTTCTGCTTAACATACCCATTTGGGTATTTACTACTCTTTTGCACGGAGGTTAGAACATGAGCATGAAGACACTGATTGAGACAATGGCTAAGTCACTGGTGGACAAACCAGAGGAGGTTAAGGTAACAGAGATTGAGGGAGAGAAAACTACTGTTTATGAACTCAGAGTTGCACCAAGCGATCTTGGAAAAGTGATTGGAAAACAGGGAAAAACTGCAAGGGCTATGAGGACTATCTTAGGTGCCGCAGGTACTAAAGTTGGCAAAAGATGTGTCCTTGAGATTTTAGAATAGTCCTATCATTGAAATGACAATAAAGGGCGTGCATACACGCCCTTTTCTTTTATGAAAAAATTTGATGTTTTAACTATATTTCCAGAGTTAATTGAATGTTATTTAAAGTACGGGGTACTTGGTAAGGCATTAAAGAAAGGATTGGCAGAGGTGAAAATATATAATTTGAGAGATTATACATCAGATAAACACAGAAAAGTAGATGATTACGCTTATGGTGGCGGAGCAGGAATGGTTATGCAGATAGAGCCCTTTTATAATGCAATAAAACATCTTAAAAGTAATAGCAATCCCAAAAAGTTTATTTTACTTTCTCCACAGGGTAGAAGATTTAATCAGAAGGTGGCTCAAGATTTTTATGAAAATCAAAAAGAATTAGTTCTTATCTGTGGTAGATATGAAGGGATTGATGAGAGAGTTAAGTTATTTATAGATGATGAAATTTCAATTGGTGATTATGTTTTAAGTGGTGGTGAGCTTGCAGCATTGGTTATAATAGAAAGTGTTGTAAGATTGATTCCTGAAGCATTAGGAGATGAGCTGTCAGCAAAAGAGGATTCATTTATGAAAGGATTTTTAGATTATCCCCAATATACAAGACCTGAAGAATTCGAAGGGATGAAAGTTCCAGAGGTTCTTTTAAGTGGAAATCATAAAAAAATTGAGCTATGGAGAAAAACTGAAGCAATAAGAAAAACTTTAATTCAAAGACCTGATTTACTAAAAAATTTATCTAATGATGAACTGAGAATATTAAAGGAGCTTTGCTCTGAAATAAATAGAAAAATTCTGGAGGGAGAAAATGAACCAGTTAATCATTAAATCAATAGAAGAGAGATTTAAAAAATCTGATATTCCTAATTTTAGACCCGGGGATACTGTAAAGGTTCATGTAAAAGTTAAAGAGGGTGATAAGGAAAGAATTCAAGTTTTTGAGGGAATTGTAATCGCAAGAAGAGGCTGTGGCTTAAGAGAAACCTTTACAGTAAGAAAAATTTCCTTTGGAGTTGGAGTTGAGAGAGTATTTCCTCTTCACAGCCCAATTATTGACAAAATAGAGATAGTAAGAAGAGGAGATGTGAGAAGAGCAAAACTTTATTACTTAAGAACAAAGAAGGGTAAAGAGGCAAAGGTTAAGGAAAAAACAAATTATTAGAGGACTGAACCCTTTGATTTCGAATAATTCTAAAGCAGTTGATTCGTATTTTGCCTTTGATAATAAATTCAGACAAGAAGGTTATAGTGTCATTGCTGGAATAGATGAGGCAGGAAGAGGATGTCTTGCAGGTCCTGTAGTTGCAGCCTGTGTTAGTTTCAAGGAGCCTGTTTTTATTAAAGGAATTAGGGATTCTAAGGAATTATCTTCAGAAGAAAGGGAAAGCCTCTTTGAAGAAATAATCAAGTATGCCTTTGTTGGAATAGGAATTGTTGATGTAAATCTAATTGACAGAATTAATATTCTTGAAGCAACACGTCTTGCAATGATTCAAGCCTTTGAAAAGCTTGGTAAGAAAGTAGAATTACTTTTAATAGATGCTTTGGAATTACCAAATATAAAAATTCCTCAAAAAAATATAATCAAAGGAGATCAAAAAAGTGCTTCAATTGCAGCAGCAAGTATTATAGCTAAAGTTACAAGAGACAGAATAATGTGTGATTACCATAAAGTATATTCTAATTATGGCTTTAATAAACATAAAGGATATGCTACAAAGGAGCATTTATCAGCATTAAAAAAATTCGGTCCTTCGCCAATTCACAGAAAAAGCTTTTCATCAGTAAGACAGTTAGTGTTATTCTAAATTAATGAAACGCCTTCACATACAAGTTAAAGGTGTTGTACAGGGAGTTGGTTTTAGACCCTTTGTATACAATCTTGCAAAAAAACTTAATCTCACTGGATTTGTCACAAATACATCAAAGGGTGTAACAATTGAAATAGAAGGAGAAAAAGTATCAGAATTCATTGAAAAACTCAAGAATGAGCCTCCTCCTCTTGCAAAAATATACTCAATAGAGACAAAAGAACTTCCTTTAAATAACTACAAAGATTTTGAAATCATTGAAAGTATTGATGATGCAGGATTTACCCATGTTTCTGAGGATGTATCCATTTGTGCTCATTGTCTAATGGAACTTTTTGATCCATCAGACCGAAGATATCTCTATCCCTTCATAAACTGTACAAACTGCGGTCCCCGTTATACAATTACGACTAAAGTTCCCTATGATAGACCAAACACAACAATGGCGGTATTCAAGATGTGTCCAGAATGCATGAGAGAATATAAAGACCCTTCAAACAGAAGATTTCATGCCCAACCAAATGCATGCCCGGTATGTGGTCCTCAGGTAAGTCTCCTTGTGAAAACTAAAGAAGGAGCAAAGGAAATTGAAAATCCAATTAAAGAGGCAATCAGATTTATCAAAGAAGGAAAAATTCTTGCAATTAGAGGGCTTGGTGGCTTTCATCTATGCTGTGATGCAAAAAATCCAGAAAGTATTGAAAATTTAAGGAAAAGAAAGAAAAGAAGTAACAAACCTTTTGCACTGATGTCACCGGATATTGAATCAATAGAAAAATTTTGCTTTGTTTCAGAAGAGGAAAAAAAAATCCTAACTTCTCCGATGAGACCTATTGTTTTACTTAGAAAAAGAACAGATTGTCTTCTTCCAGATTTGCTTGCACCAAATAATTCTTATCTTGGCTTTATGCTTCCCTATACGCCATTACATTATTTGTTATTTTATTATCCAGAGGACACCTTTTTGTCATTCCGAGGGTCTCAATGCTCTGAAGAATCCCTTAAAATAAGGAGGAGATTCTTCGCTGATGCTCAGAATGACATAGGAAAGGTAGAGATTCTTCGGTCGCTTAAGCTCCCCCAGAATGACATAAAACGAACATCTGCTCATTTTGAAGCACTTGTGATGACAAGCGGAAATATTTCAGAGGAACCTATAATTACCAAAAATGAAGAGGTACTGGAAAAACTTTACAATGTTGCCGATGCCTTTTTGCTTCATAACAGAGAAATATTCATGCGGATAGATGATTCAGTTGTAAGGGAACTAAATGGAAAAATCTATTTTATTAGAAGAGCAAGAGGATTTGTTCCAAAGTCAATTTCCCTTAAAGAAGAATTACCCGAGGTTTTAGGTGCTGGTGCTGACCTTAAAAATACCTTCACTTTAATAAAATCAAACTATGCAATAATGAGTCAACACATTGGAGATATGGAAAATTTGGAGACCCTTCAGTTTTACGAAGAGGTTTTAAAAAATCTAAAATCAGTTTACAGAATTGAACCAATTGCTTTAGGACACGACCTTCATCCTTTGTATTATTCAACTCAATGGGCAAAGGAGCATGCTCAAAAGAGGAGACTGCAGAGTTTTGCCCTACAACATCATTACTGTCATGTTGCATCTATTATGGCTGAATACGGGCTTGAAGAACTCTTTGGAATAGCCTTTGACGGAACAGGATACGGCACAGATGGAACCATCTGGGGAAGTGAGTTTTTATATTGCACAATACAGAACTTTCAAAGACTTGCCCATTTTAAACCCATAAGTTTACCAGGTGGAGAAAA
>NZ_MAVV01000036.1 GCF_001707915.1 Thermodesulfovibrio sp. N1
GAAATATATGATACAACCTTGCGAGATGGTTCTCAAGCAGAAGATATTTCCTTTTCATTAGATGACAAACTTAGAATTACTGAAAGACTTGATGAACTTGGTATTCATTATATCGAAGGAGGCTGGCCTGGTTCTAATCCAAAGGATGCAGAATATTTCAAAAAAGTAAAAAAACTAAAATTAAAACAAGCTAAAGTAGTTGCCTTTGGAAGCACTCATAAACCAAGAATAAAAGTTGATGATGACCCTAATATAAAGTCATTAGTTTCTGCACAAGTAGATACTATAACCATCTTTGGAAAAACATGGGATTTTCATGTTAAAGAGGCATTGAAAATTCCCTTTGAAGAAAATTTTGACTTAATATACAACACAATCACATACTTAAAAAAACATGTAGATAAAGTTTTTTTCGATGCAGAACACTTCTTTGATGGATATAAAAGTAATCCTAACTATGCTATAAAATGTTTACAAGTTGCCGAGCAAGCCAAAGCAGATTGTATTGTTCTTTGTGATACAAACGGTGGTACCCTTCCCTATGAAGTGGAAAAAATTGTAAAAGAAGTTAAACAAAAAATTAAATCACCTTTGGGAATTCATGCACATAATGATTCAGATTGCGCTGTAGCCAACAGCATAATAGCAGTTTTAAATGGAGTTACTCAAGTTCAAGGCACCATGAATGGTTTTGGTGAAAGATGTGGTAATGCTAATTTATGCTCAATAATCCCTAATCTTCAATTAAAATTGGGATTTAAATGTATTGATGATGAAAATTTAAAAAAATTAACTGAAATTTCAAGATTTGTTTACGAAATAGCCAATATAAATCCCTTTAAAAGGCAACCATTTGTTGGAGAAAGTGCATTTGCTCACAAAGGCGGTGTTCACGTAAGCGCTGTAATGAGATGTTCCGCAACCTACGAACACATAAAACCAGAACTTGTTGGAAACAGACAGAGAGTTTTAGTTTCTGATTTGGCTGGTAAAAGCAATATTCTTAAAAAAGCAGAAGAGTTTGGGATTCTTCTTGACCCAAATTCGCCAGATGTGCAAGCAATTGTCGATGCAGTTAAAAATTTAGAAAGTGAGGGATTTCAATTTGAGGGAGCAGAGGCTTCCTTAGAATTACTCTTTAATAAAACTCTCGGATTAAAGAGAAAATTCTTTGATTTAATAGGTTTCAGAGTAATTGATGAAAAAAGAAAGGGAGATGAACCAACTTTAAGTGAAGCTACAATAATGGTCAAAGTTGGAAAACGTATTGAACATACAGCAGCAACAGGAAATGGTCCTGTTAATGCCCTTGATAATGCCTTAAGAAAGGCGTTAGAAAGATTTTATCCTGAACTTAAAAAAGTGAAATTAAAGGATTACAAGGTTAGAGTTGTTAATTCAGGTAGAGGTACTGCTTCAAAAGTAAGAGTATTGATAGAATCAGGAGACGATGAAAATGTTTGGGGTACTGTAGGAGTTTCAGAGAATATAATTGAAGCTTCTTGGCAGGCAATTGTAGATAGTATAGATTACAAGCTTTATAAAAGTAAAAAGGAGAAAAAAATTGATATCAGAACTTAAATTTGATGATAAAGGACTAATTCCAGCAGTAATTCAAGAAATAGACACCAAGGAGGTTTTAATGGTAGCTTATATGGACAAAGAAGCTCTAAGAAAAACTATAGAAACAGGATATACCCATTTTTGGTCAAGGTCAAGACAAAAATACTGGAAAAAAGGTGAAACTTCAGGTAATGTTCAGGAAGTAAAATCAATATATTACGACTGTGATGAAGACTGCCTTTTAGTAATGGTAAAACAACATGGCAGTGGTGCTTGTCATACAGGTAATAGAACTTGTTTTTATAGAAAAATATAAAAAACCGAAGGATAAAATATGAATTGCATATTCTGTAAAATTGTAAATAAAGAAATCCCATCTCAAATAGTTTATGAAGATGAATTAGTTTTAGCTTTTGAAGATATCGCACCACAGGCACCTATTCATATTCTTATTATTCCCAAAAAACATTATTCAACTTTACTTGAAATTAATGATAATGAAAAAGAATTAATAGGACACATATTTGTCATAGCTAAAAAAATTGCCAAGCAAAAGGATATAGATGGAAGGGGATTTAGAATAGTAACTAACTGTAACAGTGATGGTGGACAAACTGTTTTTCATGTTCATTTTCATCTGCTTGCAGGCAGAAAAATGCACTGGCCTCCTGGATAACCAACTATGCAAATCATCAATAAAGAAACTCTATGGCAGGGTAGATTTTTAAGAATAGTCCTTATTACTTTTATAGATAAAGAAGGTAAAACAAGAAAATGGGAAGCTGTAGAGAGAATAAACAATCAAGGTATTGTAATAGTTATTCCAATTACAGCAAATAAAGAATTCGTTTTTATCCGTCAATTTAGACCTGCCTTTGGTGGATATGTTATTGAATTTCCAGCAGGATTGAATGATAAAAGGGAATCTCTATTGGAAGTGGCAAAAAGAGAACTTATAGAAGAAACAGGATTAATGACAGAAGAAATAATTTTCTTAGCTGAAGGACCTGTATCATCAGGTCTTTCAACGGAAGTAATAACAGTATTTATTGCTAAAAATGTTAAAGAGGCACCAGACCATTTAAAGAAACTTTATCCTCCCGATGAAATAGAAAATATTGAGGTAATAAAAGTAAGCGAGAAAGAAACTTTAGATTTTTTAGACAAACAAAGGGAAAAAGGCGATTTTATTGATTTAAAAATATACGGATTTATAGAGCTTGCTCGAAAATTTATAATTTAGGGTAGAGGATACCCCCTACCCTCACGCATTACTCAAATCTGATTGCTTGAGATGGGCAGAGATCAGCAGCTTGCTGGCAGTCACAGGTGTCACATTTGTCAGGACCAATTACCCATGCCTTGTCATCTCTCATTTCAAATACCTCTGGACATACTTCTGCACAGCTTCCGCAACTAACACAAAGGTCAAAATCAACTACTGGTGTTGGCATAATACCTCCTCCTTTTTTTAATATGATATATTTTTATAAAATATACCAAAAAAAGTTAAAATATGCAAATTAAAATTTTCTAAAGGGGGAAAGACTTATGAAAGAAACAATTTTAAACAAAGCGATGCAAGCAAAGGATGCTTCAAGATTTATTGCAAGGGCATCAACAGACAAGAAAAACAAAATAATTTTAAGAATGGCAGACTATATAAAAAAGAAAAAAGATGAACTTATTAAAGCTAATGATGTAGATGTAAAAAATGCAGAAAAAAAGGGCTTACAAAGGCTCTTATTGATAGGCTTACCCTCAATGAAAAAAGAATTTATGAGATGATTAAGGGATTGGAGGAAGTTGTTAATCTACCCGATCCAGTCGGAGAAATCACCAAGATGTGGTTAAGACCCAATGGAATGCTTGTAGGTAGAATGAGAGTTCCAATTGGTGTAATTGGTGTAATTTATGAAGCAAGACCAAATGTAACAGTTGATGTGACAGGTCTTTGCCTAAAAGCTGGGAATTCTGTTGTTCTCAGAGGTGGCTCAGAGTCAATAAACTCTAATGTAGCTTTGGTTAAAATTCTAAAGGAAGCTTTAAAAGATGAAGATATGCACGATGGTGTTGTTACATACATAGATATTCCTCAAAGAGAAGCTGTAATTGAAATGATAAAACTTGAAGGAATAATTGATCTCATAATTCCTCGTGGCGGAGAAGGACTCATTAGAACAGTAACTGAAAATTCAAGGATCCCTGTGTTAAAACATTACAAAGGTGTATGTCATGTATTTGTTGACAGAGATGCAGACTTAAAGATGGCAGAAGAAATATGTTTCAATGCAAAAGTTCAAAGACCAGCTACATGTAATGCAATGGAAACAATGCTTGTAGATGAAACAATTGCAAAAAAGTTTTTACCAAAAATGTTAAAAAAATTTGAGAAGGCAGGAGTTGAAATTAGAGGATGTAGTAAAACAAAAGAAATTTATTCTCATGTTAAAGAAGTTCAAGAAGAAGATTACTACAAAGAATATTTAGATTTAATTTTAAATGTTAAAGTTGTAAAAGACATGGATGAGGCTATCGAACACATAACAAAATATGGTTCAGCCCATTCCGATGCAATTGTAACTACAAATTATGAAAAAGCTATGAGATTTTTAAGGGAAGTAGATTCTTCAGCAGTTTTTGTTAATGCTTCAACCAGATTAAATGATGGATATCAATTCGGACTTGGAGCAGAGATAGGAATTTCAACAGATAAAATTCATGCTCGTGGACCAATGGGGCTGGAAGAGCTTACATGTACTAAATTTATCGTATTCGGAAATGGACAGCTTAGACAATGAAAATCGGTATTTTTGGAGGCACTTTCAACCCAATACATTATGGTCATCTGATTGGTGCTGAGGAAGTAAGAGAATATTTTCAGCTTGACAAAATTATATTTGTTCCCTCAGGAGTGCCTCCTCTTAAAAAATCAGACATCATAGAAGCTTCCCATAGATTTAAAATGACAGAGTTAGCATTAAAAGAAAATCCTTATTTTGAAATTTCAGACTATGAAATAAGACAAAAAGAACCTTCCTATACTGTGAATACTTTAAAATTCTTTAAGGAACTTTACCCGAGGTATACTCTTTTTTTTATAATTGGAGTGGACTCTTTTTATGAAATTAAACAATGGCATAAACCAGATGAATTGATAAGGATTATTGATTTTATAATTATGTCAAGACCAGGTTACAGAAGTTTGGAGTATTCGGATCTAGTCAATGGTAAAGAGGCTGAAAATATATTTAAACTAAAAAATTCTGATAAAAAGGCTTACTATATCGAAATTTTTCCAGTTTCGATATCTTCTTCTTTTTTAAGAGAAAGGATAAGAAAAAACAAAAGCATTCGTTATTTTTTACCTGAGGAGGTAAGGATTTATATTGAACAGAATAAACTTTACAGGGAGTAAAAAATGTATATAAATTTTGATTTCGATTGTAATTTTTCAAAGATTCAAAAACTTTATAACCTATATAAGAGTTCTTCAATGAAAGAAATTTTTGCGATTCTAAATAAATTTATTTACGAAAATTCAATATTTTACATTTATGGCGATAAAGGCACTGAAAAAGAGCATGTCGTGAGTTTTATAATTAACAAAATATCTAATCCTAATATAATCAATTTCTCTCAAGGATTGGATATTAAATCTCTCAAGAAAGAAAATTTTATTTTCATTATAACAGATATAGAAAAAATCGATATCTCCTTTCTAAAAGAAAAACAAATAAACTTCAAATGTGCCATTATTGTATCCAACTTTGATTACGAAATGTTGTATAAAATTAACAAAATAAGTCATGAAAAATATGAAATTCTGAAAAATTCAACAAAGTTTTATTTGCCTCCTTTAAAAGAAAGAAAACAAGACATTATTCCTCTTGCAAATATGTTATTACATGAAATAGCCAAATTTTTGTGTATGCCTCTAAAAGAATTATCAAAGGAAGCAAAAGATGCTATCATAGAATATCCCTGGCCTGAAAATTTTTATCAACTAAAACAATGCCTGACAAAAGCTTATCTTATGACTAAACATCAAAAACTAAAAACAAAGGATATATTTGGTGAATATAATGATAAATTTTCAATAAAAAACTTTCTTGAATCAAAACTCGGAAACATTTTAGGAGATCTCTGTCACTTAGATAATTCAAATTTATATGATACAGTAATTCAAGAAGTTGAAAAGGCTCTTTTCATTCTAGTATTAAATGAGACAGGTAACAATCAAGTTAAGGCAGCAAGAATTTTAGGTATAAACAGAAACACTTTAAGTAAAAAACTAAAAAACTATAATTTGATTTAATTAATTTAAATATGTTATAAAAATGATTGTGACTTTAATACTCCATGCCCTCTTCTTTAGGAGGAGGGCTTAAAATCCATATGGAGGTTACATTATGACAAATTTTTATGAGAAAATGGTACTTCTTCTGCCAACTCTTTCAGAAGAAGAGGTTCAAGATTCTATTAAGAAAATTTCTTCCATTATTAAAGATAATGGTGGAGAAGTTTTAAAAATAGAAAACTGGGGGAAGAAAAAATTAACTTATAAGCTTAATAAGCAAACTATGGGATATTATATTTTATTCATTTTTAAAGCGCCTTCATCATCTATCAAAATCATGGAGGAATTTTATAAGGTCTATGATCCTGTATTTAAGTATATGATTATTAAATTAAGTAAAAAACAAATTGCTCAATTACCGCCTGAGATTAAGGGAATACCAGTAGAACCTTCAGAAATAGTATCAAAGGGATAAAATGTACAACAGAATAATACTGATAGGAAATTTAACCAGAGATCCTGAAATCAGATACACTCCTACAGGTGTTGCGGTTGCAACTGTCCCAATCGCAGTAAATTCAAGATATAGACAAGGTGAAGAACTAAAGGAAGAAACTCTCTTTATTGATGCAGTAGTTTTTGGTAAACAGGCAGAAACATGTACGCAGTATCTTAATAAAGGAAGAATGGTTCTGGTAGAAGGTAGATTGAGAGAAAGAAGATGGGAATACGAAGGACAAAAAAGAAGTAAATTTGAGATAATAGCAAGTAATATAAGATTTTTACCAAAAAGAGAAACTACAGAATCTCATGAAGTAGATCAGATTCCACCAGAAGAATATACAGATTTAGAGCCATTTTAAAGGAGGAATTTTATGCAACAAGGATCACAAAGAAGGTTTTTTAGAAAAAAATACTGCAAATTTTGTGCTGAGAAGATTGAATTTATTGATTACAAAAATTCTAAACTACTAAGAAACTACATGACTGAAAGGGGAAAAATTCTGTCAAGAAAGATGACTGGCACATGCTCAAGACATCAAAGGCAGTTGACTAAGGCAATTAAGAGAGCAAGGTCAATAGCATTATTACCATATATTGAGATTTAATTAAAAATGAGGATTCCAAAAAACTGGATACCTTATATAGCTAACACCATAATAGAAAATCTTTTAAAGAAAAATATGATTGAATCAATTGTTCCAAAGGAACAACTTATTGAAGAAGCTGAAAAGCTGATTTTAGATGAATTAATGGTAGAAGACAGGCTTAATGAAGAAGTAAGAGAAATTCTGAAAAAATATGAATCTGAAATTGAAAAGGGTAAGCTTGATTACAGAAAACTTTTTGAAATGACTAAACAAAAACTTGTAAAACAGAGAAATTTAGTCCTATGATACTTTCAGATGAAAAAATAACACATACTTCACATGTTTTATTCAATGGTTTAATAAACAAAGGTTTAATCAAGTTAAAGGTTGAAGAGCAAGAAGTAAGAAGAGAAATTAAAAGAAGCTTTATTCAGGCTTTAAAAATTGGTGAAGCAATTGATGAAGTGGTGAAAAGAAAACTTCAATCATTTTCAAAGAAAATTGTTGAAGGAAGTTCTGAATGGAATATTCTTTACAACAAATTTTTTGAAGAAGAGGAAAAAAAGAGATTTGGTCGTTAATGGATAGATTTATCCCTTATGTAACTCAAGAAGAAATAAAGAAGGAAAAACAAAAAGCAAGAATTCTTAAAAACAGTTCCTGGTGGCGTAAGAAAATTTCAAAAAGAAGATGTTATTACTGCGGCAAAGAAGTCCCTGAAAAAGAACTAACAATGGATCATGTGATACCTCTTATAAGAGGTGGTAAATCAGTTAAAAGTAATATAGTGCCAGCCTGCAAAGAATGTAATAATAAAAAAAAATATATGCTTCCTCTTGAATGGGAACAGTATCTAAATTCATTGAATTCCCTCGATTCTGAAAAAATACTTTAATTCTTTTCAAAGGGTTCTACATGAACTACTACATCAACAACATCGGGAAATTCTTTTTTAATTAATTCTTCTACCTTTTCTGCTATATCATGGGCTTCTGATACTGATATTGAAGGATTTATTAAAATTTTTAAATCAACAAATATCTGTCCTGCTGTGCCTCGTGTTCTAACATCTCTGCAGGCTTCTACATCACTACAGGTTTCAACAATGCTTACAATTTTATTACCGTCAATTGCAGTTCTATCAGCAAGAATATTAGCAGATTCCTTTATTATTAAAATTGCCTCTCTTGCAACAAATACTCCAACAATCAAACCTGCTAAGGGATCAATAAAATAAAACTCTGTAAATGTTGTTAATGTAACACTTCCTATGACTCCTAAGGTTATATAAATATCGCTTCTTGTATGGGCTGAATCAGCTATTAAAAATTCACTTTTAAGTTCCTTACCCTTTTTCTTTTCATAGAATGCAACAAAAATATTAACTATTAAAGTAAATACAAGAACAATAAAGGCTTTTTCATCGGTCTCGGGTTTTTTCCCCTCAATAAAAGACTGATAGACATTTCTGATTATTTCTAAGGCAGTAAGGGACATTAAAACACCAATAAAAATTGCAAAAACTGTTTCAAATTTTCTATGACCATAGGGATGCTCTCTGTCAGGAGGATGACTTGCTATTGAAAGGGCAATTAAACCACCCATATTAGAAATTCCGTCAAAAAGAGAGTGAAATCCATCGGAATAGATAGCAACAGAGTTTGTTAACCACCCATAAATTATTTTTGCTGTTGATACTGTGAGGTTTAAAAAAAGGGTAATCAAAAGAACTTTTTTTATTTGTTTCTTTCTTTCGTGAAGAAGTAACATTTAAATTTCCTGAGGTCTGAAAATTATCATCCCTTCTTTTTGTCTTGAATATTCAAAAAAATCTTCATCAACTACGTATCCTTTGATACTTGAAGCATGCCTGAGTCTAAAATTGTTTTCATCTCTAATAATTATTCCAACATGGATAACATCAAGTCCCTCTTTGGATGTATAAAAACCACAATAATCACCTGTTTTAAGTTTTGACACTATTTTTTCTATCGCTTCTGCTGGAATATAATTAATAATTTTTAATTTAGGCTCTATACCTTCAATAAAATTTAAATTTTTCATAACGATGTAGCACTTTCTATCAGTAATTTCTTCAGTAACATCTCTAATTGATTTTAAATTCTGCCAGTCAATAAAAAAATGTCTTCGTTTTTTAAAATCCACAATACCATCAAAATATCTAACATGTTTCAAATTTTCAATAAAGGAACTTAAATCATCAGAAAGCCTTAATGCCTCCACATACTCAATAAAAGTCATGCAGTCAACGCCTTCAAAGTTAATTACAAGTTCTTCCTCTTTTGTAGGACTACCTAATAAAGTGTTTTTTTCATAGGGAATACCAAGAAAATATTTAGAAATTTCAGCTATTTTTAATTCTACAGAAAATCCCTTCACATTGTTTAAAATGTTATTATCTCAATTTTACCTGTTTTTAAATACATATGTTATGATAAAACATGTCTTTGATTGATATCCACTTTCATGGAACAAGCAAAATAGATATAAAAGATGCTGAAAGTCCAGAACAAATTCTACTAATTGCTCAAGAATATGGCTTAACAGGAGTTGAAGGATTCCTTATTACCCTTTACCCGTCCAATATTAATTTTATGAGAAAAACTCTTCTAAACATAAAAAAAGCAATGCTTTATCAAAAGGAAGGAGCAAAAATATTAGGTGCCTATCTTGAAGGTCCCTTTTTAAATCCTGAAAAAGCTGGTGCACTGGATAGTTTTTATTTTTTAAAACCTGATGTTGATACTTTACAAAAATTAATAGAGGGATTTGAGGATATTGTTAAAGTAATTACTGTGGCTCCAGAACTTAAGGGAGCATTGAAAATCATAGAAAAATGTACTGAAACTGGAATTATTATAAGTATGGGACATTCTGATGCTACATATAAAGAAGCTCAGGAAGGCTTCATAGCTGGTGCTCAACTTATAACCCATCTTTTTAATGCAATGCGAGGAATTCATCATAGAGAATTAGGGATAGCAGGCTTTGGACTCATAAATCAAGAAATTTATATAGAATTAATCGGAGATGGTAAACATCTAAATGACAATCTTTTACAATGGATATTCCAAGTTAAAAATCCAGAAAGAATTATTTTGGTATCTGATATGGTTAAACAGAGGAGAGAAAAACAAATACTTCTGGGTGGCTCAATGTCTCTTAAGAATATTGTAGATAGATTAAAATATTTAAATATCGATGAACAAAAAATAAAACTCGCAGCAGAAAAAAATCCAAAAAGACTTCTAAAAATTAACTCTCTTTAAGTTTTTCAGCCTCTTCCTGTTCTGTCTTGCACTCAATACATAAATCAGTAACAGGCCTTGCCTCAAGTCTCTCAATGGGTATTTCTACACCGCAGGATTCACATATACCATAGGTACCATTTTCTATCTTTTCAAGAGTTTTTTCAATTTTTTTAAGAAGCTTTCTCTCTCTATCTCTGAGCCTTAAAAGAAAGCTTCTGTCAATTTCCTGAGATGCTATATCTCCTATCTCAGATAAATTTTCTCCATTTGGTAAATTTGCAATCATTATACCTGCATCTATAAGAATTTGTTCCTTTTGTTTTATCAATCTTTTTTTGATTTCTTCTATTCTTTTTTTTCTTAATTTATCGCTCATTGGCTATCTCCTGTATTAATTTTTTAGCATATCAAAAACATAATAAAACAGTCAAATCTACTTATGGATTAATATTTGGTCGTTATTTTAATGTGATACATTATCAAAAAATTCTAAACAGAGATACTAAATAATTTTTAATTAAAAGCAAAAAATTAATGAGTAGGAAAATTATCGGTCTATTTACCACCAAAATTTATTTTGAAACTTTTTTCAAAATATCGAATAGAAAAGTTCTATATTAATTCATTTATTGATATAAATTTCCTATTTGAAACATTGAAAAAATCTATTATAATATAACATGGAGGTGCATGGGGCTGGTGCCTTACATGGTCTGCAAAACCATGGTTACGGTGAAATAATTGATAAGAGCCGTAGTGGGTTCGATTCCCACTGCACCTCTCCAATAGAATTTTAATTATATCAATTGAACTTTTATAATACATTTATTGTGTTGAACCCATTATCATTCGATAACCTGATAAAGGAAGTCAATGAAGAAAATCTCAAATATATTGTAAAAGCCCTTTCAGTTCCAAGACACGGATGGTACAACTATAATGAACTTTGCAGAATTGCAAACTTCATCGAAGAGATTTTTAATGAATATGGGTATATAATCGAGATTGACGAATTTTCATATCATAAAAGAACTTACAGAAATATTATTGCAACGAAAAAGGGTATTGAATCAAGTAAAAATTGGCTTCTAATAGGTGCTCATTATGACTCTGCAATTGACTCTCCAGGAGCCGATGACAATGCAAGTGCTGTTTCGGTTATGCTTGAAGTAGCAAGAATTTTAAAAGATTCATCTATTTCCGATCAAATAAAATTTGTTGCCTTTACCCTTGAAGAACCTCAACCATTTTCCATTAATTTTCTTATTGGAAGTGAAAATTTTGTTAAAAAGATGAAAAGGCTTGGTTACAAATATGAAGCTATTGTCCTTGAATCAGTTGGATACTATTCAGACAAACCTGGTTCACAGCATTTACCAGCCTTTGTAAAAGGACCTGATACTGGAAATTTTATAGGAGTAGTTGGAAATAAGAAATCTAAATCCCTTGTAGAAGTTTTTGATAAAGCAAAATATTATATTCCGTCGATTAATGTGATTACTTATATAGCTCCTTTAAATGGTTGGCTTGCAATAGAAACAAGATTCAGTGATCATGCCAGCTTTTGGAATGGAGGGTTTAAGGCAGTTATGGTAACTGATACAGCGATGTTTAGAAATCCCTATTATCATACAAAAGAAGATACTCCAGATAAGCTCAACTATAGATTTATGAAAGAAGTCACTCAACTTCTCATAGCTACAATTTTTGTAAAACAAAATCTTCAATTGAATAGGCAGTAATGAAATTTTTTATTTTATCTTGCATTTTTTATAAACCAAAAAATTTATTGTTATTATAGTCAGAGTAAGCAGAAATATTAACCACTCAGGTAATTCAATATAAATTAGTTTTTCTATATAATGAACAATAAAAGAGCCTTTGTAGGTAAGTAAAGGATCATGTTTTGCTCTAAGCCATACTTCAAGGTGCGTTAATGGACAATACCATCCAAAAATCTGAATTATAAGAGCAAATCCCAATCCACCAATATGAAAATATTTTATTAATCTATATTTTCTTCCAATCCAAGCTCCCGCAATTAAAAAAAGAATCCATAAAAAATGAATTATGACAGTCAAGTCTGCCAAAATCTTGTATATCATATTTAAAATATAATAAAAAATAAAACATATTTGAGTATAGTTGAGTTAAAATAAAGTTAATTTTTAGATAAGGAATTTATATAATTTTTTAAAGGTATTATAAAAAACAATCCTGGAATAGAGACGAGGAAAGTAATAAAATAAAAAGCTGTCCATCCAATGTTCTCAACTACAAAACCCGAGGTAGGACCTATAATAACTCTGCCCAAAGATGCCAATGAAGAAAGCAAAGCATACTGAGTCGCTGCAAAACCACGATTGCAAAGTCCCATCAGGAGAGCCAGGAATGCTGTAGTTCCCATACCACCTGTAACATTTTCTATAACCACTGTTGAGATAAAAAGAGGTAAGCTTTTACCAACTATGGCTATTGCCATAAACATAAGATTAGACAATGCTTGAAAGATACCAAAGAGAATTAATGCCTTATAAAGACTAATTTTGGTTAAAAGGATACCACCAATCAAGGAACCAAAAATTGCTGATATTAATCCACCTATTTTATTAACTGTGCCTACTTCTGTTAAAGAAAATCCTACACCTCTTATAAAAAATGCAGTGCTAAGTGAGCTTGCGTAGGCATCTCCGAGTTTATAAAGTACTATAAATAATAAAATAAGTATACTTTTATCTCTTTTTAGCAAATCTCTAAAGGGCTCTATAAAGGATTCTTTCAATGAATTGGGCGTTTTGACTGTATCAGGTTCATTTGCTAATAAAGTAGAGATAATACCGAAGAATAATAGAGAAGTTACAATCATTAATGCTAGCTTCCATCCAATATGATCTGCCATTAGAAGACATAATCCACCAGCAATTATTAAAGCTAATCTGTAAGCGGTAACTGCAAAGGATGCAGCAAGCCCTCTGTCCTTTGGTTTAATTATCTCTGTTCTGTAAGCATCAATTGAAATATCCTGGGATGCGGAAAAAAAAGCAACAAATATAGCAATAATAATAAAAGGTATAAGATGTTGAGGCGTCAATATAATCATCAATGCAATACCTACTATAATTGATAACTGACATATAAGAATCCACCCTCTCCTTCTGCCTAAATTATTGATACTATATCTGTCAAAAAAAGCAGACCATAAGAATTTAAAACTGTAAGGAAAGGTTAGAATTGTTAAAAATCCGATAATTTTTATATCAATTCCTTCATAGGTAAGCCATGCTTGAAGAGTTCCACTAATAAGAGGAAAGGGCAATCCTGATGCAAATCCGAGAATTGTTACAACTGCTAAATCCTTTGTTCTTTTATTCATCACTCCATGGAATCCTTACTGGAAGTCTTCCAGATTCCTTTAATCCCTCTTTAAAATTTTCTAAAAAGGCTCTCACAGCAAATTCGTTAGAATCATATAAAGCAACAATTGTTTTTGCATTATTGAAGAACTTTAAAACATAGGGATTTCCAAAGGATACTACTATGGCATCATTTTTTTTTATGAAATTTTTAATTATAACTATATCTGAATTATTAAGAGTATGCGTCTTGCCAAATCCGATGTCCGTAAAGATGGCTATAAGTGGTAAATTTTCATCTTTTTTATTTAAATTTTCCAAGTCATCGACAGTGGTAAAATATTTCATAAAAATTTTTTTAATCTCTTCATTATAATTTCCAGTAAGATAAGAAACCACTCTATATTTGTTTATATGGTTTATTTCATTTTTTATAACTGTTACAGTTTTTTTAAAAACTTCCACTAAATTTAAAGATTGAGGCAAAGGATCTTTTAAGGTATTCAAGTTCTGATTATTTATTTTATGTCTTATGGTTTCAACTTTTATTAAAGCGGATTGTATTCTTTTATCAGAAATAAATCCTTTTTCATAGGCATTTTTTATTTCTTCTGCTGATTTATAAGGGTCTTCGGGATGTAAAATTATATCAGCACCAGCTTTAAATGCTAAGGTACAGGGATTTTTATAATTTTCTAATGCTTTCATATTCATAGCATCGGTCATAACAACTCCATTAAAGGAAAGGTCCTGTCGAAGCAATTTATTAATTATTTTTTCCGACAAAGTAGATGGCATTTCATCTAACTCAGGGATCAACAAATGGCCAATCATAATTGATGAGACATTTTTCTTAATAGCTGCCTTGAAAGGTTTTAAGTGGGACTCTAATTCTCCATTGAATATTGGAAGTTCAAGATGAGAATCAGAGACAGTACAACCATGTCCTGGAAAATGCTTACCGCATGTTTTTAATCCGCAGCTTTCAAATTTTTCAATGACAAAACAGCCATATTCAGAGACAATTTCTGAGTTGTCTGAAAAAGCTCTTGTACAGATTATAGGATTTTCAGGTTCTGTGTTAACATCTAAAACAGGTAAAAGAGCAAGATTTATTCCAACATCTATTGCTTCTTTTATAACATTTAAATAAATGGTTTCAAGCTCTATCTTATTTTGCGAAATATCAAAACCTGCAGTAATTCCCATTTGTGAGGGAATAATTGTTGCATCCTTTATTTGTTGTCCTACTCCTCTTTCTATGTCGGAAGATATAATTAGTCTTCTTGAAGATAAACTCTGAATATAGGAGATAAAGTTTTTTATCTCTTCATATTTTCCACCAAAAAGAACAAAACCTCCTATACCATCTTTTACTAATTTTTCAATGTATTTAACATATATTTTATCATTAATTTTATCACCATCAAGCCTTGCAAATATAAGATTTAGAATTTTTCTTTGAAGATTCTTCATGACAGAATATTATGAATAAAAGAAATACAGTTAAGCAAGCCTTCATTAAGTTCATTGCAAAGGATTGTATAAAATCTTGAATAGGCGATGATACAATAAGTTTTACATTTCCGTAGAAATTAATCTTACCATCTCTGACATATGCTTTTTCCTTTGGAATAAGCCTTGAAAAGGTAAAAAATTTAAGTTTTCGTTCTGTCTTTGGATCTTTAAATCCCTGTTCATGGACTTTTTCTGAAAGCCAGCTGTCAAGATGCCGATAAATAAATCCCTGAATAATTTCATTGTAATGGCAGGGTAGGGTAATAAAAGATTTTTCAGAATGACTAAAAATTAGTTTAAGCCTCATTTTTAATAGTGTATCTCTTTTTAATTATCTTAGATAATATCAAAAAAGTTGCTTTATGTCAATTTATCTTTAATAAGGAGGGCTTTGTTTCAGAATGTTTGAAAAGAGAGGAGAGCCTCTTTCAGAGGCTCTCCATATAATACTTAGTTAATCAAATCATTATTAGAATTTTTAACAACTACATCAAATAATATTTTTTCCATCATAAATCCAACAATTGATATAACTTTGCATTCTTGTTTAAATTCGCAGCCTGTGCATTTTCTATCAAGATTGGGAGCATTGAGGCACTGAACAATCTCGGGGAAATATGTGGTTAGCACCCGAACATCAACCGATAAAGTCGGTCTTTCATTCATTAAAAGACCTCCTTTCTCAGGCTAAAGCCTGACATGGCTGGGTTATTTTTTTGCCGCCTTTTTAAAGAACAGAGGATGACCCAGCAGGCGGATTTCCTCTGTTATAAAATTTAAAAGGCAATTTCTTAAGAAGCTTAAAATCAACAACCTTTGAATAATGTAATTTCAGATGTTCAACAAGCAGAATAGTTCATAGTAGTTTGAGATTTATTTTATTTTATCAAATTTTAATTTAAAAATCAAAAAATATTTCTTTTACTTTTTTAATGTTTAAATTACAATATTTTATGGCATTTTAATTAAAAAAATTTTTATTATAAAATAAAATCGCATGTCTGTATTCCGAAAATTTTATGCCTACACGAATTAAAGAAATAACAGATTACATTGATGTAGAATTAGAACTCCTACCAGCAGGAATAAAGATTCCATTCGATATTTTTATTTTTGAGGAAGGCGAAATAAAACAATTTTTAAAGAAAGGAGAAATTTTTTCATTTATTACAAAGGAAACTCTAAAAGAGAAAAATATTGATAAAGTTTACATAAAAACCAAAGATAAAAAATATTTTCAAGATTTAATATTTGAAGTTAATCCAAAGGAATATATAGATAGATTGTTAGATAGATATACGATTAAAAATGAATTTTATTTTAAGATTGAAAAAGAATGCCTTGATCCTGAGTTACCATTAAATTTAAATTTATATGTTTATGATGGAAAAAATTTAAAACTTATTTATCAGTGCAACGAAAAGGAATCATTTTCTATAAAAAATGAAATTCCCGATGGTGATATTTTAATAGCTAAGGAAGATTTACATCTTTATGAAGATTATCTGCTAATTAGCAAAGAAAAAAATCAATGAACCTTCAATTATTAAAGAAACTACAAAGTTAATAATACGACAGGTATACAATGAACCAACTAATAGAGATAAGTTATTAATTTTAGCAGACAAAATTGAAGAAATTATTAATTATAGTACTTTAAACCCTGACATTTTAGAAAAATTTTTCATAATGAAAAAACATGATAACTACAGTTACATTCATTCGATAAATGTTATGACATTAAGTATTTCGTTAGGTTTAAAAATAAACATCACTCATGAGGAATTGAGATTACTTGCTATGGCAGGAGCTTTACATGATATAGGTAAAATAAAGATATCCCCTATAATTTTATCAAAGATTGGCAGAATGTCTGATTTAGAATTTAAT
>NZ_MAVV01000037.1 GCF_001707915.1 Thermodesulfovibrio sp. N1
TTCTTATTGCTCCATCAAGGAGGCTATATTCTGTATGCAAATGGAGATGAGCAAATTTTTCCTCTTTCATATTATGAATGTTAAAATTTTGAGCTTTAGCAAGTCAATTTTATGAAAGATAGAAAATATAAACAGCCGATATTATTTGTATAAATTTATGAAGATTAAAAGGTAATTCTTCTTTTGTAGACTCTAAAAATAACTCTTCATCTCTTATTTCTAATCCCAATCTTTTTGCTGCAAAGACAACTCTTTCTCTTTGTCCTCTTTCATGGGGTCTGAACTGTCTTAGTATTAATGAATCATCACTTAGTATAAATTCACCGGTATCTTTTTTCCTTATAAATACCGTTAATTCCTTAGATTGCTGTCCTGCTACTGGAATTTTAATTTCACAAATTCCATTTTCAGAAATTCTAAATCTTATAGAACTTTTTAATGAAAAAACAAAATCATCTATGATCTTTTGTGCTTCATCAATTGTTATAGGCTCTGTAATAGCCAATAATGTCCCAAATAAAAATTCTTTGATAAAGTTTTCTGTTTCTTCTCCTGCTTTGCTGTCCTCTGGAGGATCACTCCACATAATTCTACAGGAACGAAAAATTGGGCTATAAATTATCTCACCAGTAGCAGTTTTTTCACTTAACTGGACATCAAAGGGAAGAGAAAATGTTTGTTTATCCTTTGTTGATTTTCTTCTGTCCCTATAAAAAGTAATTCTTACTGTACCAACTTTTGGAAGATTAACTTTTTTTGAAATTATATTCATGGGAGGAATTTTACCATAATTATAGACTGCATTGGAATATTTTCTAATTTGACTCTAATATAACAAATGCTACAGTGTAGTTTTTCTCGTGTGACAGAGTTATCCTGATTTTTTTATCCTCTACTCCATAGATTAAAACAATTGGTGCACCATTTTGATTATTTATTATCTCAATATTCTTTAATTTCAATCCCTCTGGCTTGTCTAAAGCTTTAATTACTGCTTCCTTCGCAGCAAAACGTCCTGCAAGATGGGGGATAGGATTGCTATGTCTTAAACAATAATTAATCTCTCTTTCAGTAAAAATTTTTCTTAAAAATTTTTCTCCGAATCTTTTATAAAGCTTTTTAATCCTGCTGTTTGATACTATGTCAACTCCTATACCTTCAATCACGAAATAAACCAACTTTTTGGTATAAATATTTTTTCAAAGGTATACAAAGCATATCTGTCTGTCATTCCAGCAATAAAATCACATACTGCTCTGTGAATTTCTTCTTTTGAAGGAATAAGGTTTCCAAATATTATAGAAGGATTTTCAATGTAATAGCTATATAAAGACTCAAGGATATATTTGGCTTTTCTAAATTCTTTTAGAACAACTTCATTTTCATAGACTTTTTCAAATAGAAAATCTCTTAACTTATAAAGGGTTTCTTCTATTAAAGGAGACATGGAAATTTTCTCATAATCTGCCTTTATGGTTGAAAAAATTACATCTCTAACCATTGTATTTATTCTTTTTGAATGTCTGTCTCCGAAAATTTTAATAAACTCTAAGGGAATGTCGCTATTTTTTATAATTCCTGCTCTTATAGCATCATCAAGATCATGATTGAGATAGGCTATAATATCTGCAACTCTTACAATCTGTCCTTCTAAGGTTTTTGGAGTATCACTTAATATACTTCCTTTACCCTTTGAATGATTTACAATTCCGTCTCTGACTTCGAAGGTAAGATTTAATCCTTCGCCATTCTTTTCAAGAAAATCAACAACTCTTAGGCTTTGCTCATAGTGTTCAAAACCTTCTGGATGAATTTCTCTTAAAATTGCCTCTCCAGCATGTCCGAAGGGAGTATGTCCTAAATCATGTCCAAGAGCTATAGCCTCTGTAAGATCTTCGTTTAATCTTAAAGCTCTTGCAATAGTTCTTGCAATCTGGGATACTTCAAGAACATGAGTTAGCCTTGTTCTATAATGGTCTCCCTGTGGTGAAAAAAATACCTGTGTTTTATGTTTGAGCCTTCTGAAAGCTTTACTGTGAATTATTCTGTCTCTATCTCTTTGAAAGGCTGTTCTTATATCATCTTCCTCTTCTTTTTTAAGTCTTCCCTTTGATTGACTACTTAAGGTAGCTCTTTCATGTAAAATTGATTTTTCAATTTTTTCATACTCCTCTCTTATAGTCATTATGATAAACCTCCTTGACAATATTTGCTAAGAGAGGAATTTCATTTTCCTGAATTGTTCTTGCATCAAAAATAACTTCATCCTCTTTTATTCTGGCTACAACAGCGGGTTCAGCCTGTCTTAATGCTCTTACAAATTCGTCAACTCCAAAGTCAGGTTTAATTGCTACAACAAAGGTTTTTACTCCAACTTCAGGCAAAGAACCTCCTCCTGGCATTGAAATGTCTTCTTTTATTGTTGCTTTCACATTAGATTTTCTTAACAATCTTACAATTTTTGACGCTCGCTTTTTAATATTTTCAGGTTTCTCAAGAATCATTTTAAGGGTAGGTATCTTTTTCATAGCTTCATCTTCATCTAAATAAAGTCTCAGAGTTGCCTCTAAGGCTGCAAGGGTCATTTTATCTACTCTTAATGCGCGCATAAGAGGATTTTGTGCGATTTTTTCAATATATTGAGCCTTTCCTAAGATAAAACCAGCTTGGGCAGAACCAAGAAGTTTATCACCACTAAAGGTAACTATATCAGCTCCTGCTTCTAAGACTTCCTGAACAGTAGGCTCATAAGTAATTCCATGCTTTTTTAAATCAATTAAGCATCCACTTCCAAGGTCAACCATTACAGGAATATTGTACTTTCTTCCAAGACTAACAAGTTCTTGAACAGTGACCTCTTTGGTAAAACCTATTATTCTGAAATTGGACTGGTGAACTTTAAGAAGTAATGCTGTATTTTCATTAATTGCATTTTCATAATCTCTTAAATGGGTTTTATTTGTTGTGCCTACTTCTTTAAGTATTGCCTGGGAATTACTCATTACATCGGGAATTCTAAATGAACCACCAATTTCCACAAGTTCTCCTCGTGAAACAATAACCTCTCTGTTTTTTGCAAGAGTGTTTAAACATAGAAAAACTGCTCCTGCATTGTTGTTAACTACAACTGCATGCTCTACGTTGATAAGTTTTTTTATAGCATCTATAATGTGAACATATCTTTTTCCTCTTTTTCCTTCCTCCAAATCATACTCCAAATTAGAATAGTGAGTAGATATTTCAATAACATGTTCCACCGCCTCTTTTGGAAGAATAGATCTGCCAAGATTTGTATGAATTACGACTCCTGTCGCATTTATAACCCTTTGAAGGGAATATTTCTTAAGCTTTTTAAGATTTAACTTTACTTCTCTAATTATTTGATTTTCATCAACATTAACAATCTTTCCCTCTTTGATCTGAGTTCTTAATTTTGAAAGACTTTCCCTTACTGCTTCTCTAATAAAAAATTGTGAATGTTCCTTTGAGAGATTCCTAATCTCATCCATCTTAAGAATTCTATCAACGGATGGAAGAGTTCGTAAAAGTTCTTTTGTGTCCAGATTTACTCACTCCTTTCAAGTTTATAAAATATGTCATTTATAAATCTTTTTACAACTTCAACTGCCTTGGGATGTCTCATTATTATCAATTCTGCACCACTCAATAAAAAGGAACAAGCTGTAACTGCCTCCCACATAACAGCTCTTTCATAAAGGCTTCCCCACTGTGGAGCTTCTTCTTCAGTTGCTTGTGTTTCTTTTGTTTTCCATACATAAAAACCAACATCTGCAATCATCGGGCAATTAAGCATGGTATCTCCCTGAATGAGTCCTGCTATTCTAATTCTTTCCATAACAGAATAGGTATATTCAAAGCCATATCCTAAGGCAGAACACATAGGATCTATTATAATTTTTTCCTTTGGAAAACCTATTTGAGTAATAAGAATGTTTAACTGCTTTGCAAGATTTACATCAAGTTCTGACATAGCTATAAGATTATGCCCACCAGCCAGTGCAGAGGCAGATATGGTTTTATAATTACTTTCCTGAGCTTTACCAATTATACAGTTGTACCCTCTTGCTACATCAGATACAACAGGAAGTACATCAGCATCCTTTTCAGAATGATTACTACCCAAAATAATTAATGGTAAATCTATTTCTGAAAGAATTCTCTTTATTTTTTGAGAAGCCTCCTGGGCAGTGGAGTCTTTGCTATCTGGATGAGTACTTGTGAGTCTTACTGCAATTGCCTCTGCCCCTAAGGATTCACAAAATTTTGCCCATCTAACAGGATCATTCCATACTGAAGAGTAAACCTTTGAAAGTTCTTGAGGATAATCTTCTGGAATATCATCCTGAATTTCAAAAGCAATTAAGGGTTTGTTTGGGAAATCTCCTTCAAAAAAATAAAAGGGTAAAGCAGATTCTCCTCCAAAGGAAACTTTTTTTTCTTTACCAAAAGTAATTTCTGGAACACCTCCTGTATAGGTTTCTTTGGGTATTTGAAAATTCATTTTTCACCTCTATATTTCAAGATATGAATGGGCATAGAGAATTTTACCGGTGATTACATTTATTGTTTTTATAACTTCAATAACTTCTGATGGATTTACAATTGCTGCTGAAAGTCCTTCATACATGAGAAGTGCTAAAAAATATCTGTTTAAAATTGGTCTTATTTCCTTAGGACATCCATTTGAAAGATTACTAAGCCCTACAATTGTCTTCATTGGAGGGTCATTTAGTTGTTGGAAAAGTTTTATAGACCTTAAAACTTCCCTTGCCTGATTTTGAGATGTTGATATTTGTAATACAAGGGGATCAAGATAAATATCTTCAAAGGATATTCCGTATTCAGATGCTTTCTCCATTAGTTGAACAGCTATTTCAACTCTTTCCTCCGCATCTCTTGGCAAACCACCTTTTCCAACAGTTAATGCAATTATAGGTGCGTTATATTTTGATGCGAGTTCAAACATTATGAATCTCTCAGGATCTAATGATGTAGAATTAATAAGTGGTTTACCCCATTCATTATTGTGAATTTTCAACCCTGCTTCCATAGCCTTTGGATTTGTTGTATCAAGAGAAATAGGAAGAGGCACAGTCTCTTGAATTGTTGTAACAATCCATTCCATTAATTCTTCTCCATTATCTTCAGCTGGTCCTATATTAGCCTCAATCATGTGAGCACCAGCTTTCCATTGCTCAATGGCTATCTGTTGAATTGGCTTTTTATCCCTCTTCAGGATAGCATCTCTAACCTTTTTTGATATAATACTTAATCTTTCACCGATAATCAGCATTCATTCCCCCAGCACATTAATTAAAGAATTTTAACATAAAGGTAGAATTTTACTTAAGTAAAATTAGAAAAAGTTGATTACTAAATGATTTATGAAGTAAAATTATAAATTATTCTTATGTAAAGGAGATTTTATGAAAATTAGAGGAAAAATTTGGAAATTTGGCGATAACATTGACACAGACGCCATTATCCCAGCTAGATATCTTAATACATCTGACCCAAAGGAACTTGCTAAACATGTTATGGAAGATGCTGATAAAGATTTTCCAACAAAAGTAAAGCCTGGAGATATTATAATTGCAGGAAAAAATTTTGGATGTGGCTCTTCAAGAGAACATGCACCACTGGCAATTAAATCTGCGGGGATACAGGCAGTTGTTGCAAAAAGTTTTGCAAGGATATTTTTCAGAAATGCCTTCAATATCGGGCTTCCAATTTTTGAGGTTAAAGACCTTACCGATGAAGCCGATGAAGGAGATGAAATAGAGATTGATATGGACTCTGGTCAAATTATGAATTTAACAAAAGGGAAAAAGTATGAAACAAAGCCTATTCCCTCTTTTATGCAGGATTTAATTAAAGCTGGTGGTTTAATTGAATGGACAAAAAAGAGATTAACAATGGAGGATATAAAATGAAAAAAAGAGTTTGTAAGACGAAAAAAGAAGTCTCCATATGTAAAAGTTACAAAATTGCTGTAATTCCTGGAGATGGAACAGGTCCTGAAGTCATAAGAGAAGGAGTAAAAGTTCTTGACGCAGTAAGCAAAAGGATGGGATTTAAACTTGACTATACATATTATGATTTTGGAGGGGAGAGATATTTACGGACAGGAGAGACTCTCCCTGACAGCGCGATAGAGGAACTTAAAAAATTTAATGCCATATATCTTGGTGCAATAGGACATCCAGATGTTAAACCCGGAATTCTCGAAAAAGGAATTCTTTTGAGACTCCGGTTTGAGCTTGATCAGTATGTAAACTTACGTCCTGTAAAACTCTATCCTGGTGTTGACTGTCCTCTTAAAGATAAAAAACCTGAAGACATAGATTTTGTTGTTGTAAGAGAAAACACAGAAGGTCTTTATACAGGCTCTGGTGGATTTCTCAAAAAAGGAACTGCCGATGAAGTGGCAATACAGGTATCAATAAATACTCGTAAAGGCGTTGAAAGATGTATAAGATATGCCTTTGAATATTGTAAAAAAAGAAATAAAAAGAAAAAGCTTACTCTATGTGGAAAAACAAATGTTTTAACCTTTGCCTTTGACCTCTGGGAAAGAACTTTCTATGAAGTTGCAAAGGAATATCCAGATATTACAACAGATTATGCCCATGTAGATGCGATTACAATGTGGTTTGTTAAAAATCCTGAGTGGTTTGATGTGATAGTCACTGACAATATGTTTGGTGATATTATTACTGATCTTGGTGCAATGATACAGGGTGGAATGGGAATTGCTGCAGGAGGAAATATAAATCCAGAAGGGGTTTCAATGTTTGAGCCAATTGGGGGTTCTGCACCAAAATATACAGGTAAAAATGTAATAAATCCCCTTGCTGCAATATGTGCTGGAGGAATGATGCTTGAGTATCTTGGAGAAGAAACTGCTTCTAAATTAATTGAAAGAGCTGTGATTGAAGTAACAAGCAAGCATCTTAAAAGTCTTGCAGCAGGAAAGATGGGATATTCCACAACTGAAGTTGGTGATTTAGTTGCAAAATATGTATCAGAGCTACCTTTGGAGGGATAAAATGCTTAAAAAGAAAGAAAAATACAATGTAGCAGTAGTTGGTGCAACAGGAGCAGTTGGAAATGAAATGATAGCAGTTCTTGAGGAAAGAGATTTTCCTGTTGACACATTAAGGCTTTTTGCCTCTGAAAGAAGTGAAGGAATAAAACTTCAATTTAAAGGAGAGGAAATCCCTGTAGAAACTTTGAAGGAAGATTCCTTTGAAGGTATAGACATTGCTCTTTTTTCAGCAGGTGCAGAACGGTCTAAGATATGGGCACCTATTGCTGCAAAAAGTGGCTGCGTTGTCATTGATAATTCCTCTCAATGGAGAATGGACCCCGAAGTTCCCCTTGTTGTTCCTGAAGTAAATCCCCATGACCTAAAATGGCATAAAGGTATAATTGCAAATCCAAACTGTTCCACTATTCAGATGGTTGTAGCATTAAAGCCAATTCATGATGTAGCAAAAATAAAAAGAGTTGTAGTAACCACTTTTCAGTCTGTTTCTGGAACAGGCAAAAAAGCAATGGACGAACTTCTTCAGCAAACAGTTGATTTACTTAATTTTAAAGAAATAAAAATTCAGGTTTATCCCCATCAGATTGCATTCAATGTTTTGCCTCACATAGATAAATTCCTTGAAAATGGTTATACAAAAGAAGAAATGAAGATGGTTAACGAAACAAAGAAAATAATGGGTGATCCTTCAATAAAGGTTACTGCTACAACAGTAAGAGTTCCTGTTTTTAGAGGACACAGTGAAAGTGTAAATATAGAAACAGAAAGAAAACTTACAGCTCAGGAAGTAAGAGAAATTTTAAGTAAAGCACCAGGAATTGTTGTAATAGATAATCCTGAAAAGAATGAATATCCTTTACCAATTTACGCCTCGGGAAAAGATGAAGTTTTTGTAGGAAGAATCCGTGAAGATGAATCAATTGAAAATGGAATAAATATGTGGGTAGTATCAGACAATCTCAGAAAAGGTGCAGCATTGAATGCTGTTCAGATTGCAGAAGAATTAATAAAAATGTGTTCATAAGGAGGAAGAAAATGTTAGGAGACAGAAAGGATTATATATTCACCTCTGAGTCAGTAACAGAGGGACATCCAGATAAAGTAGCTGATCAGATTTCAGATGCTATTTTGGATGCAATGATCGAAAAAGACCCTTATGCAAGAGTTGCCTGTGAAACTTTAGTAACCACAGGATTGGTAATGGTTGCTGGTGAGATTACAACAGAATGTTATGTTGATATCCCTTCAGTAATAAGGGAAACGGTGAAAGAAATAGGCTATACAAGGGCAAAATACGGCTTTGATTATGAAACCTGCGCAGTTATCACATCAATCCATGAACAATCACCTGATATTGCGATGGGTGTAGATCCAGGAGGTGCTGGAGATCAAGGGCTTATGTTTGGTTTTGCCTGCAATGAAACAGAAGAACTTATGCCAATGCCAATAATGCTTGCTCATAAGCTTGCAATGAAACTTGCGGAAGTAAGGAAAAAGGATATTCTTACATATCTAAGGCCTGATGGAAAAACTCAGGTTACTATTGAATACAGAGATGGTAAGCCCTATCAAGTACGAAGTGTTGTTGTATCTGCTCAGCATGCTCCAGATATTACCCTTAGAGAATTAAGAGAAGATATCGTTGAAAAGGTTATAAAGCCTGTTGTACCGAAAGCACTTCTTGATGAAGAAAATGTTCAATATTTTATTAATCCAACAGGAAGATTTGTCATCGGTGGTCCAATGGGTGATACAGGACTTACAGGAAGAAAAATTATTGTTGATACCTATGGTGGAGTAGCTCGTCATGGTGGAGGATGTTTCTCAGGTAAAGATGCTACAAAAGTAGACCGTTCTGGTTCCTATATGGCAAGGTATATTGCTAAAAATCTTGTTGCAGGAGGACTTTGTGATAGAGTAGAAATTCAGATTGCCTATGTAATAGGTGTTCCAGAACCTGTCTCAGTCTATGTTAATAGTTTTGGTACAGGCAAGATTGAAGATAGAAAAATGGAAGATATAATAAAAAAAGTTTTCGATTTAACACCAAAAGGTATTATTGAAAAACTTAAACTTCGCAGACCAATTTTTAAGAAAACAGCTGCCTATGGGCACTTTGGAAGACTTGATCCAGATTTTACCTGGGAGCAAACAGATATGGCAGAGACACTTAGAAAGGAGGCAGAACTGTGTTAAAGTATGACATAAAGGACATCAAACTCGCTAATAAGGGTAAGCTTCGAATTGAATGGGCTGAGATGGATATGCCTGTTTTAAGAATCATAAGGGAGAGATTTAAAAAAGAAAAACCACTTAAAGGAGTAAGGCTTGGTGCCTGTCTTCACGTAACAACAGAAACAGCAAACTTGATGATTACCCTAAAAGAAGGAGGAGCTGAGGTAGCACTTTGTGCATCAAATCCCTTAAGCACACAAGATGATGTAGCAGCTGCATTAGTTAAATTTTATAAAATTCCTGTTTTTGCAATTAAAGGCGAAGATAAGGATACTTACTATAAACATATTTATCAAGTTTTAGAAATAAAACCTCATATTACAATGGATGATGGTGCTGATTTAATATCAACACTTCATAAAGAAAAAAAAGAACTTCTAAAAGATGTTTTAGGCGGCACTGAGGAGACAACAACAGGTGTGATTCGTCTACGAGCAATGGCAGATGATGGAGCCCTTCAGTATCCTATTATTGCAGTTAATGATGCTTATACAAAGCATCTTTTTGATAATAGATACGGAACTGGACAAAGCACAATAGATGGTATACTTAGAGCAACAAATAGGCTTTTAGCTGGAAGCGTTTTTGTAGTTTGTGGATATGGATGGTGTGGAAGAGGTGTAGCAATGAGAGCAAGAGGAATGGGTGCAAGAGTCATTGTTACTGAAGTAGACCCACTTAAAGCCCTTGAAGCAGTTATGGATGGCTTTGATGTAATGCCAATAGAAGAGGCTGCCCAGATAGGAGATATCTTTGTTACCGTAACTGGAAATATAAATGTGATTTCTGGTAAAACCTTTTCTAAAATGAAAGACGGAAGCATAATAGCAAATACAGGACATTTTGATGTGGAAATAGACATTAAAAGTTTAGAAAAATTGTCAAAATCAAAGAGAATAATAAGGGATTTCGTAGAGGAGTATACTTTAAAAAATGGAAGAAGGATTTATCTTTTAGCCCAAGGACGACTTGTTAATCTTAGTGCTGCAGAGGGTCATCCAGCAGCAGTTATGGATATGAGCTTTGCCAATCAGGCTCTTTCAGCTGAGTATATATTTAATAATGCAAAAAAACTTGAAAGAAAAGTATATTCTGTCCCAGAAGAAATTGATAGAGAAATTGCCCGCCTTAAACTTGAAGCAATGGGCATAAAAATTGATACTCTAACAAAAGAACAATATAAGTACCTTCACAGCTGGCAAATTGGAACATAAAAAGATCCCCCAGCTCATAAAGCTGGGGAATTCACCTTATTCTTCCATCTCTTCTAAATTAAGAAATGGTGGAATGTCCGTAATGGCATTTACAATTAAATCCGCTAATCCAGAGTAATTTATTTTGTATTTATGAAAAAGTTCATATATTTTCATTATGTCTCTTAAAGATCCTTTACAATTAGAACAAGTTGCAACAACAACTTTGGGTATATCCTGATTAAGGACATCGCTGAAGGTATCAAGAATTTGTTTAGTCTTTAATCTTAAAGAGACCTTGTTTCTGAATACAGGAAAATTAAGAGACCTTATAATAGCAAAACCACTTCCACCACCACAACAGTAATTATAAGTTCCGTTAGGCTTCATTTCTCTAAATGTTCCGGGAGATATTGCCTTTATAATTTTTCTTTGAGGAGATACAATTCCCATTAATCTAACGATATTGCATGAATCATGGAATGTTATAGGGAAATTATTTCTCATAGGGTCTAATTTAACAACTCCACTTCTTACTATTTCCCACATTAATGGTAAACAGCTCTCTCTCTGAATATTCCATAAGGGAGAGCTCGCAGGAAGAATTCTATCAAAAATTACAGAATAAACCTTATGAGAATGTCCACATTCACCTATTACAAGCTTTTTAACTCCCAATTCATGGGCAATCTGTAAATGCCTTAACCCCACTCTTGCTAATTCAACATCATCATACCATGCACCATAGTTAACTCCATCATATCCAAGTGTTTCACTGCTTAATGTATAATTTATTCCAGCAGCATCAAAAAGAATCGCAAAGGCTGCAATATGGTCAGGCCATGAAAGATATTCTCCTCCATTGTGCAAAAGCATTATATCTGCACCCTTTTTATCTACAGGAATAGTTATTTTTTTCCCTGTCTTTTCATGAATATCCTCTTCTATGAATTTAATCACATCTATAAAAGTATGCGGTTTCATTCCTGTTGTTGAACCTGTTTGTAAATGAAGCCTTGTACCTTTTTTATAAACTTCTACAGGAGCCATCCCTAATTCCTGACTGAATAGTTTTCTTAATTCCCTTGCTATTAATCCATTGTCTATTCCAACAGGGCAATACAAGGCACATCTTCTACATAGTGTACAACGATAGGCAAGCTCTAAAAGCCTTCTAATTAGACTGTATGTTACTTCAATATCTGCTCCAACAAAGGATTTAAGTACTTTTCCGCTGATAGTGAAATATCTTTTATAAATTCTTCGAAGAACTTCTGAGCGAAAATTAGGTCTATAGATTTCCTTTTTACCACTACCTACATAAATATGACATGCTTCTGCACAGGTATTACATTTTACGCAATGTTTTAACGAGAGAAAAAAAGGTTTATAGAAAGTCCAGTTAGATTCAGGATTAAGAAGTTTCTGTATACCATTGAGAAATTTTTTAATAATTTCTTCTTTTTCTTCCTCAGAGGGATTTATAAAAGGGAAACCTGAAAAACCATCAAGGGATAAATCATATTTATCAAACCAATCATCGGGAGCTTTATAACTGTCATTTTCTTCATCTAAATAGGGTGACAGTGAGATAAGTTCATCATTATTAATTTCAAAAATTGGTTGATTGGTTTCTTTAGCAAAATCTTTTAATTTTTCCATTTTATGCCTCCTCAAACTTTATCATGAAGATTTGTATTTTGAGCATTTTCAAGCCAGCTTTTATCAGACAGGATGTGTGGACCTGTCCATCTAACCCTGTAATTAAGCTGTTCAGAAATTTTTTTCTCCTCTTTTGAACCCTTAATCTGATACATATCATCCCATAAAATTTTGTGAAAGGTCATATACTTTACAGGACCGTGGAAAAATTTAGAAAAGGGAATGTATATCAAAAATAATTTAAAAATTAGAAAATGTAAAATTATCACTAAAGATAGTTCATCAACTGGAATATTACCTTTCAAGAGCCCCTCTAAATAAGTTATGGATTCATTAATCCCGCCTTTATTCATTATCGCAAATAAGCCTGATGCAAAAAGGATTAATAGGAATAAGAGATTTAAATAATCAATTGGAGATGTATATATCTTTAAATCGTGAATTGTACCTCTTTTCACAATTAATCCCAAAACTCCAAGACTTCCTAAAATATATGATAAATAAGCTAATACGGAAAGTTTTGAAGTTATCTCTAAATTGAATATAGAATTTATAATTAGAATTCCCATCCAAAGAAAGAGCAACCAAATGCCCCAGTGTAAAGCCATTGACCAAATCCATATACCATAGGGATTGAACTTTTTAACTTTGTGCAAATATAAAATCTCTTTAAAGGGCTCTATATATTCACCTAATGTGTATCTTTCAGGTCTCTTTTCAAGCCAATTTAATTCTTCCATATAAGACCCGCCATACTTCCTTTTTTCTTCTGATTCATGAGGTAATGGATAAATCTCCCACCGAACATTAAGAGGCATTTTTGAAATTTTATAAAATTTAATCGCGATACCTAAAATCAAGATAATCGGGGATAAAATCCCTAATATCATCAATAAGCTTTCCATATTTCCTCCTCATTAAAATTTATTTATAAGTCTATTATTTTATTTAATAGTAAAATAAAAATTTTTCAAAAATCAAGATTTAATGAAAAAGTTTATAAATTAAAAAATTGTGGTGTTTTAAGATAGAATTCTAAAAACAGAGTCATAAAGGAGACTCCAGTCTTATAACAGACCGGAGTCTCCCAAAAATCATTTTAGTAATGCTTCTATGTTCTGTTGTGTTCCGAAGGGATCTTTGAACTCCTGTTCTGGTTTAAAGTTAAGTTTCTTTTCTCCACGATTATTAAGATACTTTTTAAGTTCTAAATCAATATTTACAGGAACTTCCACATTAGCCTTTGCAAGCATTGTTCTTAAAATAGATTCTGATTTTGATGCATAGGCAACAGCATCGCCGAGAATTCTTGTTGCTTCAGTTGGATTGTGAAACCCAACTGAATTCTCTGCTCCAATGAAAATTACTCTGTAAAGGGCTTCAAGATAAAGATCCTTTGCTTTGTTATAAAGAGCCTGGTCAAACTGTTTTCCGCTTTCTTGAGATTTGTGTGCTAATTCAAACAACTTAGCAGTAACTGCTGTTTGATAACCTGCTCTAAGATACATGCTAATGGTTCTATCCTGAATTGCTATTACCTGTTGTTTTAACCACTCAGGAGTTTGGCTATGGCATTGTAAACAGGCTTTCATATCGTATTTAAGTGGACTCATTATTCTGTGTTCAGAGACTTTAAAGCCACCCATTCTCTTAAAGGGCATATGGCAATCTGAACAGGCTACTCCCGCATTCCAATGGACCGAGTTGTTTGAGAAAAATTCAAATTCAGGATGTCTTATAAAAGCAAGTTTAAATCCAGTTACTGCTTGTTTCCATTCTGCATAAGAAGGGTCGCTTTTTAGAACTTTTATTATATTTTCAACACTAATTCCGCCGAGTTTACTGCCCTGCCATGGAAAGAAAAGTCCTGTTGGCTTCATATCTTTGTCTCTTGGTACAACATAGGTAACATGACATTGAGCACATACAATACTACGCATCTGCTGATGAGTAATATTTTTTGTATCAACTCCCATTGTCTGCAAAGCCTTAACAAGAGTGAATCCTCTTCTTATATTCAAAGAAGCGTCCTTTGGATTATGGCAGTCGATACAGGAATCTCCAAGTTTTCTATGTTTTTCTGGTATCCATTTCCAAGCTTCATCTATAGGAGTATTATAATAGGCAGGTCCGTATTTAGCCTCAAGATCGGGTGCATAGGTTGATTTACAGGTAAGACAAACTCCTCCAGGTTTTGTTCTTGAAGGATCAATTTCTTGTACATCTATAACTCTGTAAAAGTGAGACCTTGGCTCATTATATTCAATACCAAATCCGAAACCATTGTATAGTACACCTAAAAAAGGATACTGGGAAAGCTTGTCATAGACAATTTTGTCGGTATCCCAGCCCCTTTTATATTTGCTTTTGCCTGCTAGAGTTGGTTCCTGTGATTGTTTATACATTTCATAATGAATTGGATAAACCTTTCCCCATACTTCCGGATCTACTTCATTTTCAGCAATAGGAGTTACCCTAAATTCTTGTGCTTTCTCAGACTGACATCCCATAATTAGTAGAACACAGACAAAACATAAAATTAAAGATAAACTAAATCCTTTCATAAAAAACCTCCATTAAATTGTTTCTCTTAAACCTGTTTGTCTATGAGATGTTCTTTTATGGCAGTCCCAGCATTTTCTGTCAGCTATTGTAATTCTTGAAACCATGCCTTCATGGCATCTGATACAGTTTTGCTGAATTGTTTTTTTAGCATGGGCTGAAGTTTTTATTGGGTCGGAAACTCTTCCAGTATGAAATGCAATGAAATCTTTGCTACCATCAACTGCTTTCCAGAAATAAAAGTTAACCTTTGAATCATTAGGAAGATGACAATCCACACATTTTAAAGAATTATGAACCCCTCCTTTCATTAAGGTTATATACTGTTCTTTCATAACATGACAACTGGCACAAAATTCTGGCGTATTTGTCTTGGCAAGAATTCTCGTGGAAAAAGCTATGGTAACCACGAGTAAAATTAAAACTATTGCAAGAATAATTAAATTTTTTTTCATAACTCACCCCCTTTATAAAGAACTTAGTTTTGTTAAATTTTACCATCAATTTTAAATAAATACAATACTCCAAAAATATGATTTAAATCATATTTTTTAATAATTAGACATGGTAAGATTAAAGTATAAAAAATACTTTTAGGAGGTTTAACTATGTTTTGTAGACAGTGTGAACAAACAGCAAATCAAATAGGATGCACAAAATTAGGCGTATGCGGAAAACAACCAGATACAGCCTATCTTCAGGATCTATTGACTTATGCACTTCAGGGACTTGCAACTTATGCAAAGGAGGCGTTCAAAGGATACTCTTCTGCTCTGTCTAAGGATGATATCAGCAAAATTAACAGATTTACTGTGGAAGCACTCTTTGCCACTTTAACAAATGTTAATTTTGACTCAGAAGTCATTAAAAACTTTATTTATGAAGCAGTAAAACTGAGAGAAGATCTTAAGCAAAAGGGAATTAAAGCTCAGGAAACAGAAGTTTGTAGATTTCATCCAGCTGATAACTTACAGGAACTTGTAAAACAGGGTGAAGAAGCAAACAGAAAGCTTTTCCATAGCTACAAAGACGAGGACATTCAATCCCTTAAGGAAACAACCCTTTACTCTCTAAGAGGAATCGCTGCCTACACTGACCATGCTGCAATACTTGGGAAGGAAGATGACAGTGTATACTCCTTCATATATGAAGCACTTGATGCAATGCAAAGGGATGGTGACCTTAATTTCTGGCTTAACATGGTTCTTAAATCTGGGGAGACAAATTTAAAAGCAATGGAGCTACTTGATTCTGCAAATACGGGTAGATATGGGCATCCTGTTCCAACTGTGGTTCCTCTTGGATATAAAAAGGGTAAGGCAATAGTTGTGTCAGGACATGACCTTAGAGATCTTGAAATTCTTTTACAGCAAACAGAAGGAAAGGGAATTTACATTTATACCCATGGAGAGATGCTTCCCTGTCATGGATATCCTGAACTAAAAAAATATAAGCACTTTTATGGACATTATGGTACAGCATGGCAGAATCAGCAAAGGGAGTTTTCTCAATTTCCTGGTGCAATATTAATGACAACGAATTGTATTATTAAGCCTCAGGAAAGTTACAGGGACAGAATTTTTACAACAGGAGTTGTTGGCTGGCCCGGTGTAAAACACATAAAGGACAAAGACTTTACACTGGTAATTCAAAAGGCTCTTGAATTACCGGGTTTTCAGGAAGACAAAGAAGGCAAAACAGTAATGGTAGGTTTTGCAAGGAATACAGTTTTATCAGTGTCAGACAAGGTTATAGAACTTGTTAAATCAGGGAAAATTCGCCATTTTTTCCTTGTTGGAGGATGTGATGGTGCAAAGCCCGGAAGATCATACTACACTGAATTTGTAGAAAAAGCACCAAAAGATACAGTGATTTTAACTCTTGCCTGTGGAAAATTTCGCTTTTTTGATAAAGAGCTTGGTTCTATTGAAGGAATTCCAAGACTCCTTGATGTAGGGCAGTGTAATGATGCCTATTCGGCAATTCAGATTGCTTTAGCACTTT
>NZ_MAVV01000038.1 GCF_001707915.1 Thermodesulfovibrio sp. N1
TTTAATTTTCTAGCAAAAACAATTAAAAAAGTCCCTTATTCCTTCTGTATGTTTTAGTTTTTGTTTCAGGACTTCTTTCTGCTTTTTTTATAAATGACACGGTTTGTCTAATTTTTACTCCCTTCATTCTTGAATTGACTAAGAGAATGAATATAGATCCCAAACCCTATCTTTTAGCGCTTTGTATGTCAGCCAATATAGGAAGTGTAGCTACTATAACAGGAAATCCTTAGAATATAATAATTGTTGCTACATCAGGAATAAGCTATGGAACTTTTTTATTAAATTATTTCCCATTTCTCTAATAGGGCTTATTATTTGTGCTTTACTTTTGCATTTATTTTATATAAAAGATTAAGTATGAAAGTAAAATAGCTACTCCAGAGATAAAATATCGATATAATAAGGCTCTTGTATTAAAATCGTCCTCCTTAGCGTCCTTTTCTTTTTAAATGTTCCCATGGAAATAGTTTCAATTGGTGTTGGTTCATTTTTATTGATTACAAGGCGAATTAAACCTGAAAAAGTTTATAATTTCATTGACTTTAGACTTTTAATACTCTTTATAGGTCTTTTTATTGTAATAAAGGGTTTTGAAAAGTCAAACTTTTTTAATGAATTAGTAGATTATTTTGAAATAATTGTCACTACGCCTTTATCACTTGTTTTTTCTTTTGTTTTGCTTTCAAATATTGTCAGTAATGTTCCAGCTGTTTTGATTTTTAAATCTCTAATCGAAAATTTGTTTAATAATGAAAATACATGGCTTTATCTCGCAATGAGTTCCACATTTTCCGGAAATTTAACTATACTCGGTTCAATTGCCAATATTATTGTTATAGAAGGAGCTTCATCAAAGGTAAAGATTGGTATCCCCGTAACTTTATTTTTTATTCTGGCAGGATTCCTGATTTTAAGTTTATATTGAAAGTCGAAAGCATATTATAAATTCAGATGCAAATTTTCAGTTTATTATTTTCAAATATTTTGATATTATTTAAAAAATACTTAACTGAAGGAGGAAGGAGTATGATTAAAGCAAAAGTAAAATGGGCAGGAGGACTTCAGTTTGTAGGACAGTCAGGAACGAATCACGCAATAGTCATGGATGCTCATCCAGATTATGGTGGAGAAAATACAGGAATGAGACCAATGGAATTATTATTAGTAGGTCTTGGTGGATGCAGTGGAATGGATATAGTATCTATCCTTAAAAAGAAAAAACAAGATATAAGGGGATTAGAGATAAATGTAAAAGGACAGCAACCAGATAGTTACCCAAAAAGATTCACAGAAATTGAAATAGAATTTATTGTAAAAGGGAAAAATTTTTCAGAAGAAGCAGTAAAAAGAGCTGTTGAACTTTCAATGAATAAGTACTGTTCGGTTAAAGCAACTCTTGAGCATTCGGCAAAGATAATTTATTCTTATAAAATTGAAAATATTGAATAGTTTTTACTAAACAGTTTGAGCGGACAGTTGAAAGTTAAAATAAGGTTCTTCCTCTAATTCATAACATCCAGATTCTATAAGATGTTTTAAAAAATTTATATGTGCGGTATGTCCGCCCTTTTCAATAATAAAATGCCCTTTTATGGGATAACCCAATAGAGATAAATCTCCAATTGCATCAAGAATTTTATGCCTGACAAATTCATCTCTAAATCTGAGTTTTCCTCCTACAACTCCTTTTTCATCAAGAACAAGGGCATTTTCAAGGGAACCACCACGAGCAAAGCCATTTTGAAGAAGATACTGTATATCCTTTAAAAATCCAAAAGTTCTTGCAGGTGCTATATCGCTAAGAAAATTCTGCTCATTTATTTCAATTGATAGAGATTGTTCTAAAATTAAAGGATGTTCATAGAAAATTTTATAGGTTATTTTAAAACCTTTGTATGGTTTCGCAATTATTTTTGACCGAGTCTCTTCATAAAAAATAGGCTTTGTTATTTTTAATGATGGAATTGTTTTCCCCTGCTTTGCAATTCCTGTTTTCAATATAGTCTTTGCAAAATCAATTGCACTTCCGTCCATAACAGGAATTTCTGAACCATCTATTTCAATAATTAGATTAGTAATTCCAAAAACATAAAGAGTGGCAAGAAGATGTTCAACTGTTCTAATTTTTACTCCGTCAATTCCTATAGTTGTTGCTAAGGAAGTATCAATAACAAAGGGAAGTTTTGCTTTTATAGGCAAACCTCTATCAGTTCTGTAAAAAACAATACCTGTATCCCTTTTTGCAGGAATAAGTCTTATATTGATCTTTTTGCCTGTGTGTATTCCTACACCAGAAACTGAGATTTCAGATTTTATGGTTTTCTGAAAAGGCATCAAAAAATATTATACAAAAAGGATGCCAAATCAAAATTGTTGATTTTTAGAATTTCAAATATATTGATTGTGGTAAAAATTATACATTAATGGAAAAAAATCAAAAATATGGATGAAGATATTTTTTCTTGATTTAAAGAAATAATGTATGTTAGATTGAACTAAATAAAATAATGAAAATTTTTTAAAAAAGGAAGAATCATGAATAAAAAGTTTCTGTGTTTTTTAACAAGCTTGATTGTATTTATAATTTTAGTTGGGTGTAAAACAGAAAAATACGGGTCTCCTATTAATAAAAATGTACCAACAATTAAAATAAAAGAAATAATGCTAAATAAATCATCTATAGGACAAACAGTAAATCTTGAAGGCATTATAATAACTCAATGTCAAAGTAAGGGCTGTTGGTTTTTTTTTGAAAGATGATACGGGACAGATTTTTATTAATCTTGCACCTGCTAATATTTCTATCCCACCTAAAACAGGTAAAAAGGCTATTGTTACAGGTGAAGTAGCCTTCGAAAATGGTAATTTTTTTATTATAGCTCGGGGATTAGAAATTAGATAATGATCTTTCTTAAGTTAGCCTTTAAAAATCTTTTAAGGCATAAAATAAGAAGTTTTTTAACAGTTTTAGGGATATCTGCTTCTATATCAGTACTTTTCTCAATCATATCTTTCAATAAAGGTTTTGAAAGTAGTCTTCAAAAGGAATTATACAGAACAGGTATACATTTTATGATAGTCCCCTCAGGATGTCCCCATGAGGTAGCTTCATTAGTTCTTCATGGTGCAGTTACACCTAATTTTCTAAATATTGAGGTATTTCAAAAAATAAAGGAATTTGATGAAATAGAATTTATTGCTCCAATACTTATAACTCAAATACCGAACATTGAAAAAGAAAAGATTGATCTCGTGTATGGAATAGAGATGTCAAATATAAAACAAATCAAACCTCAATGGAAAATTGATGGAACAATACCATTTTCAGATGATTCCATTTTATTAGGTTATGATGTAGCTGAACACTATTCAATAAAAAAGGGAGATATATTAACATATGAAAACAAAAGGTTTACTGTCTCTGGAATAGTTCAGAAGACATCAAGTCAAGATGATGCCTTTGTATATATGCCTTTAAAAGCACTACAGGATATCATAAAAAAACCAAATGGTGCTACAGCAATAGGAGTAAAAGTAAAAGATGTAGATAAATTAAATACAGTAATAGAGGAAATTTCTCTAAAAATTCCAGGAATCCAGATAGTTACAATGAGTCAGGTTGTAAATAGTCTTGCTAATCTCGCAGGTTCTGCAAAGATTTTGAGTCTTTCAATTGCCTTGGTAGCAATATTAATTAGTGCTATAGGGGTAATGAATTCTATCTTGATGGCAATTTTTGAACGAACAGAAGAAATAGGTTTGATGCGTGCAATCGGTGCATCTAAGTTTGATATCTTTAGAATAATAATAAAAGAGACAGTACTTTTAACTTTAACGGGAGGCTTAATAGGGCTTATAATGTCTCTTGTTGGAGCAAATATCATAGAGGGCTTTGTTAGAAATTTCATGCCTTACATTCCTTCTGGAAAAATGATTCAATTTGATCCATTCCTTGCTTTAATATGCTTATTTTTTTCAATCTTTTTAGGAATATTTGCAGGAATTTTTCCTGCATGGAGAGCCACTAAGATAAATCCGATAAAGGCAATAAGGGGATGATAGAGCTTAAAAATATCGTAAAAACATATAAAAGAGGAGCTGAGATAGTTTATGCTCTAAAAGATATAAACTTAAAAATTGAGAAGGGAGATTTCATCGCAATTACAGGACCATCAGGTTCGGGGAAAACAACTCTTTTATACATAATAGGATGTCTTGATAAACCATCAAGTGGCGTTATGAAATTTAATGATAAAGATATCGGAAAAATGTCTGAAGCAGATTTAGTAAAAATAAGAAGAGAAAAAATTGGTTTTATTTTTCAACATTTTTATCTATTACCAGGGCTTAACGTACTGGAAAATATTACCCTTCCTTTAATATTTGGAAGAAAAACAAGAAGCAAAGAGGAAATTATTTCTCTTATCGAAAGCGTAGGATTAAAAGACAGGATCTATCATAGGATAAATCAGTTAAGTGGTGGAGAAATGCAGAGGGTTGCTATTGCACGGGCAATAGTTAGTAATCCTGAGATTCTTCTTGCTGATGAACCTACAGGGAATCTGGATACTGAAAACAGTGAAAAGATATTTGAATTATTGAGGTTACTTAACAAAAAGGGTCTTAGTGTAGTTATGGTAACTCATAATACAGAACTTGCTAAGAGGACTAATAAAGTAATAACCCTAAGGGATGGTAAAATATTTTATTGAAATTTTATAATTTTATCACCGTAAATTGCTGCCCCAAATGCTCCTGCAAAAGGAGATAATGGATTGGTTATTAACTTTTTACCTATTTCTCGTTCAATCAAATTTTGAAGCAATGAATTTGATGAGCACCCGCCAGCAAAAACAACATTTCCATCAATAGATATCTTCTTTAACATAGCTATTACCTTTTTTGTTATTGCCTTATGTATTGCAAGAGCAATATTTTCCCTTGGAATTCCTTTTGCTATCATAGAAATTACTTCTGATTCAGCAAATACCGTACACATACTGCTGATACTTATTGGATTAGTGAGATCAACTTTTACCTCTCCAAATTCTTCAAGGGAGTAACCCAATACCTGAGCCATTATTTCAAGAAATCTTCCAGTTCCTGCTGAGCATTTATCATTCATTTCAAACTTTTTTACATTTCCTTCTTCGTCAATGTTAATAACCTTTGTATCCTGCCCTCCAATGTCTATTATGGTTTTACAATCGGGGAATAAAGTTTTACAACCTATCGCAAATGCTTTTATTTCAGTAATTGTTGAAATATCTCCATTAAAAGCAAAAAGATGTCTTCCATATCCAGTTGCTACAATTTTTTCAGTTTTAATTTCATTAATAATTTCCTCACATTTTTTTAATGGTTCATAGGATGTTTCTGTTTTCTTTAATTTTAAAATCTTCCCATTTTCGAGCCATAAAGCTTTAATAAATCTTGAACCAATATCAATTCCTAATGAAATCATTTTAAAGTTTCTATAAAAGCCTCAACCCTTGTTTTAATTTGACCAAAATCTTCCATGCTATAATCGGTTTCAATCCTCATATAAGGGAAATCAATTAGTTTTTCAATTTTAAATGCTTCCATCAAATAGGGAGTGCAGAATTGAAGGGAATAATGGATTACTCCATCTGCTTTTAATGTTTTCTTTAATTCTACAATATTGTCTAATCTTTCTTGATTAGGTGTAAAACATGCACAATCAATTGTTAAATAACGAGAGGCAATTTTTTCGATTCCTTCTTCAATTGTTGAAAAATTTTCATCTGTTAGTTCTCTGTAGTTTCTACTACCAACACATGACTCTTCACCAACAACTACAGCTCCGCTGTTTTCAATAATTGAGTGGAGTTTCCAGTTTGGGATTGCAAAAGGACTTCCTGCAATTAGAATTCTTGTTGTTCCCTTAGGAAAAACTCCTTTACCTCTCTTTACTCTCTCTTCTAATTCATCACATAATTCATTCACCTTTTGAGTAAATCTTATAGGGTCATCATAAAAGGAAATCTGATTAACTAACAGGGCATCAAGACCAGAAATTGGAACAGGATCAATGGATCTTAATTGACTAAGTCTTTGTAGAGCCTTTCTTTTTTTATTTACAATATCCAAAGCTTTTTTTAGGTTATCTAAGGTTATTTTTTTACCAGTTAAATCTTCAAGTTTTGTTTTGAATTTTTCAACTTCATTAAGCCATAGGATTCTATCAGATTCGTTTTTCATGTTGGGAATTTCCATTACATACATCTTTCTTGTTATATCATTAAAAATCTCATAGGCTTTCTTTTTACCATCACAGGTAGTCTCACCTATAATTAAATCTGTCATTTCAACATAAGGACATAAGCCAGCTAATTTGAAACCCATAAAAGCTTTTATAAGGGCACAGGTATTTCTTGGAACATACTTTTCTGCTTCTTCAAATCCTATTTCAGCACCAGCACATAATCCAACAAAAACACCATCAACAGCAATAATAAGCTCTTCAGGAACATATACGCAAAAGGTTCCAATAACTTTTCTTTTATTCTTCTTTGCCTCATAAAGCTCCTCAATCCTTAACCCATGAACTTCTGAAATTACAAAATCAAAATATTTCATTCCCTCAGGTCTATTTTTTTGAGATAAATAAATATTTTTATATGCATCAGAAAGGACAGTTAATAATCCATCATGTTTTTCAAGATTAATTCCCAAACTTTCCCATAATTGAGTGTAATCTTTTGACATGATTTTCCTCTTTAATGTTTTTTGAAATTATAGATTAAAAAAGATAGAGAATTCCAATAGTTTATATTGATGAAAACTTAAAAATTTATTGGAAAATTCTATAAATTTTCATATTTTATTTATTTTTATTCTACTTCGCCACCAACAACAATTTCTGGTATTCTTAATGTTGGCATTCCATCTGTTACTGGAACTCCTTGAGAATTTTTTCCGCAGGTTCCAATTGAAAATCCTAAATCATTTCCAACCATATCAATGTTTTTTAAAACTTCCTGTCCTGTTCCAATCAATAATGCACCTCTTACAGGTTCTCCAATTGCACCTTTTTCAATAATATATCCTTCTTGAACTTCAAATACAAATTCTCCTGTAACGGTGTTTACTTGTCCTCCGCCCATTTTTTTTACAAAAAGTCCTTTTTCAACAGAGCGAATTATATCCTCAGGTGAATGATTACCAGGTGCAATATATGTGTTACTCATTCTTGGAATAGGATAATGCTCATATGACTGTCTTCTTCCATTTCCTGTAGAAGATTTTCCCTCTTTCATCGCTGTATATTTATCATAAAGATAATTAACAAGAACTCCCTTTTCAACTAAAACTGTTCTTTGTGATGGAGTTCCTTCATCATCAAAAACATAGGAACCACGCATATTTGGAAGGGTAGGGTCATCAATTACAGTAATAAATTCAGATGCGAATCTTTTACCGAGTTTATCACTGTATACTGATAACCCTTCTTGAACTAAGTCTGCTTCAAGACCATGTCCAACTGCTTCATGGATCATCGTTCCACCAGCTTCAGAAGAAATCACAACAGGCATTCTTCCACCCTTTATTCTCCTTGCTTTAAGCATCATTAAAGCTCTTTTTGTTGCTTTAAGGGAGAGTTCTTCTGGAGAGTTCTCTTCAAATATTTCAAGTCCCTTTAATCCACCTATAACTTCATAGCCTGTCTGGATAATCCCATTTTCATAGGCTACCACATGGATTAAAAATAGTGTATGAATTCTCTCTTCCTCGGTTAAGGCACCTTCTGAATTAGCTATTATAATTTTTTGAAATGAATCCCCATATAGAACTTTAACTTGTTTAATATTTGGACTTTCTTTCCATGATACATCATTTGCTCTTTTTAAAAAATTTATTTTTTCTGAGATAGCCAATTCATTGGGATTTGTTTTTATTGGGAAATTTATTGATGGATTGATTTTTTTTAGATTAATTATATTTTTTGATTTCATGTTTGTTAAGGATGAAACCAATTCCTCAATTCCTTTTTTTGTTAAATCATTTGTATAGGCATAAAAAGTTTTTTCATCTTTAATTACTCTTACCCCTAACCCCTTATCAAATACTGAAGAGCATTTTTGAACCTTATTTTCTTCCATCTGAAGCTGATTTGTTATTTTTTCCTCAAAGAAAACATCAATATAATCCCCCTTTACTTTGCTTAATATATCACTGAAAAAATCCATCTCTGCCTCCACAAAGAATTTTTTTATTTTAGCATAGACTCTGGTTAATTGATAATCAATTACTTGCAAAAATGCCTGAAATTTAAGAGAAAGAGAAAATTTAGAAGAATTCTATTTTTTGAACTCATCCCATCGCTCTATGCATTTGATCACATAGGATTTTTGCCTCAGGCGATATTGCCATGGGGATAAAAGCCGTTATCCCTTTAGCGATATAATACAAGAGGATTTTTAAAAGAGATGGACTTGTTAAAATCTTTTAGTGACAGAGAATTAATTGAGGACTGGGTAATGGATTGTGAGCCTCCTGCCTTTGACTTAAGATGGTATGCTACATTACCAGCTTTACTATAATAAAGGCAATCTATTTATGAAAGAGGCCTTGAAGACATAATGGAAGTAAAATAGGCGGATATTTCTTTGATTAAATGTGTGCTACAATATGGAGCATATCCTCCTGACTCGGATGACCCTGAAAAATACTTTTCTTACTAGTAGTGGTATCTTGATAAGATTGCAGATAAACCTACCTTCCAGAGCTCCTATCTAAGCATCTAAGGGAGATTTATTTAAAGGCATTTTAAACTTAGAGAAAATACCTAAGCCTTTCGTTAAATATTTTTTTAAGCCTCTTTCTTGTCATTTTTTATATCGTTTGCTGAAATAGTTAAATGCGAAAGGGCTACAGACATTAAAGTTATTTATTGAATCAGAAAGGGTCTTTCTACTCTTTTCTGTCCTCAAGTCCGATAGAGTTATCTTCTCTTCTACAATAAGTTCCACCATAAAATACTACTACACCTTCCTTTTTGATAGTGTTATAGGCTTCTTCTTTCTGAAATATATCAAGTGGTTTTATGACAGAAGAGAAGGGGATATTCGTCTTCGATTACCTCAAAATCCCTTTTTTCACGATTATGAGCACATCGAAGCCAGACTCACCATTGAAATCACCTCTTACCCTTGAGCCAAAGGCAATGACAGCTAGAAGATTTTCACCAAGTGCTCCTTTTAATCTCTCCGTTGCTCTCTTAATGGCTTCTTTTTCGATGGTGAACATATTGCATTCTTGAAATAATTCTAACACATTTTAGATGGTAAGTTTTTTGATTAGCAGGATTCCATTTTAAATACTCTTTAACTGTCTTTAAAATTTCTGCCATATCTTTTTTCGTCAATTTCAAAAAATGGTTTTGCTGGAATCTGCATCTTTCTTTTGCCGAAAATACACTAAAGCCAGTACCGGGGTAATGGAGACTTTCGCCTTAAAGGATGAAATCTGTTTTTGAGATATTTTAAAAACAGGCAAATTGTTAAAAACAAACCAATGAAAATAAGAAATGGAATACTTAATATGAGTCCTATAAACACAGGCACTGGAGCAATTAATATTATGATTATCCATTTTAAAAAGTTCATAATTAAGGATAACATTTAAGATAATTTTTCTCAACTATATCAAGAAAATTAAATTCCATCTATTGACAATGTCGTAAATTTTGCTGTAAATTTTAAGATGATGAGCGAAAAAAAGCTGTATTATCGCTTTCTCTCAAATATCCTTCCTGATAAAAACTCAGGAAAGAGGATTATTTTAATCACAGGTGCTAGGCAGACTGGTAAAACAACTCTTGCAAAAATAAAGTATTCAGGACTTAGATATATAAATCTTGATCTTATGGAAAACAGGGAAATATTAAGGGAGATTTCAGCTTTAAACTGGCATAGAGATATTGGAGAAGCTGTTATTGATGAAGCACAAAAAGAGGCATCGATATTTGAAAAGATTAAATATGCCTATGATGAGGATAAAATTTCTTTTCAAGTACTGCTTGGGTCAAGTCAGATAATGTTGCTCAAGAAAATAAGAGAATCTCTTGCAGGAAGAATATGGATTTATGAACTCTGGCCTCTTATGATGTGTGAAATGGCTGAAAGTATGACATATCCTCTTCTTGATTCGGTAATAAAGTCAACAAAGCTGGATAAAGTTTTAGAGTCAATATCTTCAGTTTTATTTGAACAGGAGGCATTAAAATTAAGAAGTATTGAGGATCATATTCTTAAATGGGGAGGCATGCCTGCTTTAATTCATATTGAAAGAGATGAAGAGAAAAAAAAGTGGCTTAAGGATTATCAATATACCTATCTTGAAAGAGACCTTTCAGACCTTGCAAGGCTTGAATATCTTGAGCCTTTCAGAAAATTTCAAAAGTTGGTTGCCCTCAGGTCAGGTAGTATTCTCAACTATTCAGACCTTGCAAGAGATAGCGGAATTAGTGTTGATACTGCGAAAAGATATTTTGAATATCTCAGGATAAGTTATCAGACTATTTTTATTCAGCCTTACTACAGAAACATAACAAGTTCAGTTATCAAGACTCCAAAGATTTATATTTCTGATATAGGACTTCTCAGGTCACTTACAGGAATATACGAAGCTGTAACAGGTGAAATATACGAAACAATGGTTGTAACAGAGGTTTATAAATGGGTTAATACAATGCAGATTCCATGTTCAATTTTTTACTACAGAACCCGTTCAGGACTTGAAGTGGACCTTTTGATAGAGACAGAAAAGGGCTTGATAGCCTTTGAAATAAAAGGAAGGCAGGAGGTTGACTCTGTAGACATAAGGTCAATGAAGGCTTTGGCAGAAAAGCTTGGTAATCAATGGATTGGTGGAATAGTTATATATAAAGGAAATCAGATAAAACGCCTTTCAGATAGCATATGGGCAGTGCCTTCATGGAGACTCTTTGTATGAGGTAAATTCAATTTAACTGTAAAGCGGGGATTTATAATGCTATAATAATTTATGGATTTATTTACAAAAAGAGTTTCCTATCTGCACATTCTTCATAATGACAAACCATTTAAAGCAGAGCCTTTATCACTTTTTGACGCTGAAAATAAAAATTTCACTGAGCTAAAAATTGTAACCTATGTTTCTTCTCCTGATTTTTTCTTTGATAAAGTGAAAAAGTTTAAGAAAGTAATAGCTATTCTTGGAGAAGAGGAATCTGCAAGAGAGTTTTATCAACTTGACCCTGTTTTTGAGGAAAGGATTATCCATTCCGCAGAATCAGATCCTGAAGTCCTTGAAGCCATTGCAAATGGTAGAATTGAGTTAAGATACATGAAAGCAGGTGAGCGAATACATTCAAAAATTTACATTTTATCAGATAATCAGGAAAATTCAAGGGTAATGGTAGGTTCTGCAAATTTTACCAGCTCTGCTTTTAGTAACAAAGGACAGTTTGAAGAATTAATCGTTTATGATAGTTTCTATAATCCTTCATTCTGTGAGGCTTACATTAAGAGATTTAATGAAATATATGAAAATTCAATGGATTTTTTGAGCGAAAAAACAAAGAAAAAGCTTCAAAGCCTTATCTTAAGGGCTGAAAATATACTGATTTTTACTCCCGATGACAGAGCAGACAACATCGTTGAAAAAGTTCACAGACAGATTCAAAGTGGTGGAGATGCTTCAAGTCTGGTTGTTGAGGTTATGGATGAAAAGGAGAGAGCTGAAAAAAGAATAATGGAGATTGAAAGAATTGAAAAAATCATTGAAAATGTTACAAAAAAAACAAAAGATGGCTATTCCTTTGAACCAAAACAAAAATTGATATCTCTCAAAGAAAAGCTTAAAGAGATTGTGTCCTTTTCTCACAGAAAAACACAGGAGTTTATTGACAAAAGAAACTTTCTTTATTTAAATCCAGCTAATTGGGAGTTTTACATAAAAGAAAATGATCAAGCAGTCTCTTATGATGCTAATTTAACAGAGGAAAAGCTGAAAGAAAATCTTATAAAGCTTGTTAACTTTGTTAATTCTTACTGGGAGTTTGCAGTTTATAAAGACAGAGAGGTTCTTAAGAGAGTTTTTGAGGCAATACTCTTTGCCTTTACCTCTCCTTTTATCTATCTTATAAGAAAATCAGTAAAGAAAAACAAAGGTGATGAGAAACTTGCAGAGATACCAATAGTTTTAATTCTTGGTGGACTTGCAAACACTGGGAAAACAAAGCTTCTTTTATTTATTAACAAACTTCTCGGGAATAACTTTGAAGTATTCAACTACAAAGACATATATACAAAAACACAGCGAATTCTCTATGACCTCTTCTATACTAACAATATTTTTCCAATTCTGGTTGATGAGATATATGACAACTTCTTCAGAGGAGAAGGTGAAAGACTTATAAAGACTCTCACAAATACAATTACTGAACCACATCCATGTCTGATTGGAACATCTAATGTGGGATTTAGTGCGGAAAGTCAGGTAATAAGACGTATTTACTATTTACATTTTGGTTCACCCTTTTCTGAAGACAAAAAAATAAAAGAAAGAGCTGAGAGATATTTTGAAGAAAATGTGGGAATTATTGATGACAGCCTTTTTAGATATTTCCTATCAGAGTTTGCAAGAAGAATGACTGAAGAGGAGTTTTTCAAAATTGAAGATCCTCTTTCTCTGTCAAGGAAAATATTTATTGATATGTTTTTCCTTGCTGGGATTGATATCCCTGATTTCATAAGCCACAGCCCCTGCGGAGACTACTATAAAATAGGAAGTCAGGAGTGGCAGGCTTTTTATCTAACAAGAAAAAAAGAGTTTAAAGAGATGAAGGATGCAGGAGAAAGATATCTTGTAATTGACCTTAAAAGCATTTATGAGCCAAGGGATGCGGAACAGCTTAAAAATAAACTCCCTCCAAGCGTTGTAAAGTCATCGGGCACTCCTCTGATTCTTCATAAGGACAGATTTCTCCAGTTTATAGGTCAGAAGGAAGGATTTTTGAAAAAATTTTTTGGATAAAGAAACCTCTTTTATACTTTATTGCTTATTTTTGTTGTTACAAGGAGTTCAGTATAAAAACTTATAGGATTTACAAATCATAGGTTTTTGAAATTTCTATCGGCAATTTTAAGATCCTATTTAGTTAGAATTGTAAGATTTTATTTAAATATCTTCCATGAAATTAAAATGAAAATTAAAAATATTAAGGATGCAATTTCAGCAACAACAATAAAAAAAACGATTCTTCTGCCTGCTGGAGTTAATCTAAGCCAAATTTTATCAATAATCTTTAACCATATTTTACTAAATATCGATTTCCTTTGGGTGATCTGAATATAATTGGCTATACTCTTAATCCACAAATGAATATTTCTCTTTTCTGATGTAGAAATTTCTTCATTGCATGTTTCTTCATAGGCAATATGAGTTTTTTGGTCTGTTATTTCTGTCATTTTAAGTGAAATAATACGAGATATTTCTCCATCAAGTTTTATTATTATCTGTTGAGGATTAAAATCAATAATGCTACCAGAATAATTAATTTCTCTTTCTGATATATCGTATCTTACTTTTAGCGTAAAATTTGAAGTAGGGTCATTTTTAATTTTTCTTTCAAAAAAAAGTACACTCCATTGTGGATTAAGACGAAAGACTTTTTCTAAATCAGTAAAAAGTTTATATATAAAATCTCTTCCAACTGGCAATATTAACTCAAAGGAATAATTCATATTTTACCTAACAAAAAACATAGGAATTGGTGATGATTTAAAAATTTTCTCTGGTAAATTAAATGATTCAAATTTCATCTTCCATCCTTTAAGCAATTTAGCTCCCATAATTATCAAATCATAACTATTTTCTTTAATCTCTTTTAATATTTCCTCTGCAGGATCTCCATATCTCATCTTGCTTATTGTATTTATCTGTCTTTCTTGAGCCAACCTTTGAAAATTATCTAAAGCAATCTTTCCCTCTGTCTGAATAGCCCTGTCAAGGTGGGCTCTACATTCATTTCTATTTATTGCATATATCTCATTGGTAAATTTTTTTAAAAAAGGATTAACAACGAATAAACACACAATAGTACTTTCAAATTTTTCAGCCAAACAAATCGCATATTGCTCTGCTTTTTTTGAATGTTCTTCGCCATCTGTACATAAAAGAATTTTTCTTATCATCTCTTTTAAATATTAGTTTTGAAATTAATACAGGGAATGCTCAAAGAGCATCCCCTGTATTTTAACATTAAAAGCAGTTTTTTATCCCTTTATTCTAAATATTTCTGTACCAAGTAGCATTACAACTATTGCAGCAAGTATAGCTTTTGCTGTTGCAGTGGTGAATCCTATTCCAAAGGCAGCGCCACCAGCTTTCTTTAAATCCTGAAAAGCTATGTTTAAACCGACACCAGCAAATCCAATAGCCATGAAAATTCTCACAAGATCCCTATAAAGGATGCTTTTCTGAGTATCTGTAAATACGCCCAACTCATTAAGTGTGACCATTATAAAGAAACCGATAATGAATATAGGGAATTTTTCTTTTATAACCTGCCAAGCACTGAATTTCTGAACCTCTCCTGTTTCTGCTTTAGCTGGTCTTATTACATAATAATAAATTGCCCACATAACAACTATTGGAATAAAACCAATTCTAACTACATTAACAACATTTGCAGTGAGAAGAGCTTCATGACCATACCATGTTGCAGCTGCCACTAATTGAGCAGTATTAAGTATCGCAGTTCCAACCCAAGCACCAAATACTGGTTCACTCATACCTAATAGTCTACCAATATAAGGGAATGTGAAAAGAGCAAGGGTACCAAAAAGAAGTATTGTTCCGATAGCATAGAAGAAATCTCTTGGTTTCGCATTAACAACAGGAGCAACTGCTACAGCCGCTGAAACTCCACAAACACCAACTCCTGCTCCCATTAATCCCATTAAGCCATCATCAGCTCTAACCTTTTTACCCCATATTGAGATTACAATTTGTGTTCCAAGAACAAAGACTATAACCAAAACAAGTCCAATTGCACCAACTCTTAAAACGTCAGACCACATATAATGGGCACCGAGTATTATAATTCCTGGTTTAATTATAGGGCGTGCTGCTAAGGTGCCATCTTGTAGTATTTTTGGTAGCCCGATTGTATTTCTAATTAACATTCCACCTAAAAGTAGGAAGGCAACATAAGTGAACTGAAACTGATTCATTCTCTCGCTAAAGGTAAACTTAAATGGAATTTCTTTGGTTTGAACAAGTTTATCATAGTCATCTTTCTTAAGAATAAAAGGTTTTGAAGGTTTTTTCTTCTCTAATCCTTGCTCATATTTTTTTAATCTTTCTTGGTATTCATTCTGTCTTTTTTGAACATACTCTTCATAGGTTAGCAATTCACCTTTTTCTTTATAGGCTTTTAAAATTCGTTTAGCCTCTGTATTGCCTTTCCCTAATTCACCGATCACGTAAAAATCCCACTGTAAGCCTATCCAGGCAAAAATTAAACAAATAATAAACCCAGGTAATATTTTAGGCCATTGCTTTACATTTAGTAGATCTACACCAACTCCCATATCTAATCCTCCAAGATTTTAATATTTGAAAAATAAAGAACTATAAAATTGTGTACCGATTATACCTAAAACAACCAAGATAACTGTTATTGTAGCTATAATGAGAACTGCGTAATCTTCCCTTCTTTCAGCGTTAAAGGTTTCCTTAGCCTTTTCTTCAAATTGCATTTTTTCATTTCTTTCTTCAGCCATATTTAACCTCCTTTAAAAGCATTTTTAAATATTCCTTTCTGAGACCATTATGCCTTAATTACAGTAACAGGACAAGAAGCACCCTCTAAAACTTTCTTTGCAACACTCCCCATTAGAAATTTTTTTAGTCCTCTTCTTCCATGGGAGGCAATAATAATTTCATCTACCTTTTCTTTTTCTGCAAAATCAATTATGGTTTCTGCTGGTGCACCAACTTCAACAACACCTCTTGCATTAATCCCCTCTTTCTTAATTTTTTCCAATGTGGAAGCAATAATGTTTTTTGACTCCTTCATTACCAATTCTCTAATTGTCTGACAATCCATCTGATCAAGACCTACTGGGCAAAAATCTTCTGCAACATTTAGAATAATCAATTCCGCCTCCTCTTTTTTAATCATCTCGATAGCCTTATTGATTGCCTTTTCGGCATTTGCAGAGCCGTCTGTTGGTACAAGTATTTTTTTCACTTTTTCACCCCCTTTCTAAATTTTTTTAATTTAAAATGCAAATCTAATACCATTTGCTATAACCTTTAAAAATCAAATGGATTTTAAACTATTTTTTTAAAAATGTTTCCTTATCGAAACATTTAATATTTTTTGGTGTTACCAATAAGAAACATTTTTTAATCCTAAATCCTTGATTAACTAACTTTAGCTTTTTATTTTTTAAAATTTGTTAAAAATCAATGTGTTATACTCTTTGTAAAATTCCTGTAACATAAAAATAATTGGTTTTAGGTATAATATTTCTAAATGTTAAAACAAAAAGGTAAATTTACAGATTTGCTTTTCTTTTCTTTTACTTTAATTACAGCTTTTAGCATAATTTTTATATCATTAGGAATTTTTATTGTTTTA
>NZ_MAVV01000039.1 GCF_001707915.1 Thermodesulfovibrio sp. N1
CTATTTTAAGTTCCAATGAAATTAAGGGTTTTGGTGACTTAACAGGTTCTTTCATATACATATACATTACTATTTTTAAGTAATAGTAGGCAGAAACAACAGTAAATACAACAGCAATAATTACTAACCATGTAAATCCTGCCTTTACGGCTTGAAGAAATATATAAAACTTAACTAAGAATCCTGCTGTTGGAGGTACTCCTGTAAGGGAAAACATGAATATCAACATTGCCAAAGCAAGGGCAGGATGAAATTTATGAAGTCCTTTATAGTTTTCAATATTCTCTTCATTGAAGGCAATTACCATTGCAAAGGCTCCTATGTTCATGAGCGTATAAATAAGCATATAAACAACAACTGCATTAAATCCTGTCTGTGTTCCCACAATCAATCCAATTATTATATAACCAGCATGGGCTATACTTGAATATGCAAGCATTCTTTTTATGTTCCTTTGAACAAGTGCAAAGAGATTTCCTACTGCCATTGTTAAAATAGAAAGCACTATAAGAAAACTACTCCAATCAATGTAGTAATCTTTGAAGAGCTCAATTAAAATTCTTCCAAAGGCACCAAGAATAGCAACTTTTGGTAATGTAGAGATAAAAGCTGTAACCGGAGTTGGAGCTCCTTCATATACATCAGGTGCCCACATATGAAAGGGAACTAATGCTACTTTAAAACAAAGTCCAATTATAAAAAGACCAAGCCCTATATATGACAAAGGATTAGGGGCCCCCAAAAAGTCCATGACTTTTTGGGGTGTCCCATAGTTTGAAAGAGCCTTTACTAACAATGGAAAATCTGTAGTATTGGCTACACCATAAATAAAAGCAATTCCGAAAAGCATAATTGCAGTGGAGACTCCGCCAAGCATAAAGTATTTAATTGCCGCTTCATTTGACCTTACATCATATCTTCTTATTCCAACAAGAACATATAAGCTTAAAGACATTAACTCAAAGGAGACAAAAAAGCTTATTAACTCTCTTGCTGACACAAGAAGCATCATACCAAGGGCTGAAAATAAGATTAAAGCTACACTCTCATTAAGCAAAATAAGCTTTTCTTTTAAATAAGAATTAAGAACGAACAAAGATATAATAGTTCCAATAATCACAATAAGCTTTAAATATATTGCCAAAAAATCATTCAAAAACATTCCACCAAAGGCTTCACCTTCAAAAGAGGGTGTAATTAACGCAAGAATTAGTAAAAATATCACAGAACTCCATACTAAGATTTCATTTCTAATTTTTAATAAACCAACAAGTAAGATTAATGAAGCAAAACCTGTAAGAAGTATTTCTGGAATTAATGCTTCAAAATTTAAAGGAACCTGTGGAATAGTCATTTTGTAGCCCCCGATACTATTACATGATTAATTAATGCTTTAACTGACTCATCCATAAAACTTAAAAGAGCATTTGGATAAAATCCAATCCAAAGCACTGCTATAGTAAGAGGGATAAGGGTGAGAATCTCTCTTGCATTTAAATCTCCATAACCATTTATATGATGTGAAAAATAAGGATTTGTTTTTTCAAAGAAAACTTTTTGATAAAGCCATAGCATATAACCTGCACCTATGATTAACGCAGTTGCTGACAGAACACTCATAAGTTTCCAAGCTTTAAATGCTCCAAGAAGTATCAAAAATTCACCAATAAATCCATTTGTTCCTGGAAGTCCAATAGAGGCAAGCGTAAAAACCATAAAGAATACTGAATAGGCAGGCATGACTGTAGCAACTCCTCCATAGTGAGCTATTTCACGGGTATGGGTTCTTTGATAAATCATTCCAACACATAAAAACAAAGCTCCTGTAACAATTCCATGATTTATCATCTGAAGAATTCCACCCTGAATACCCTGCTGATTTAAAGCAAAAATTCCAAGAGTAATAAAACCCATATGACTTACAGAACTGTATGCAATAAGGCGTTTGAGGTCTCTTTGCACAAGACATATTAATGCGCCATAGATAATTGCAATAACAGAAAGAACTATCATGTAGGGCTTCATTGCCAAAGTAGCTTCAGGAAACATAGGAAGATTAAATCTTAGGAATCCATATGCTCCCATTTTGATTAGGATACCTGCAAGAATAACACTTCCTGCAGTGGGAGCCTCTGTATGAGCATCAGGAAGCCATGTGTGAACTGGCCACATAGGAACTTTAACTGCAAAAGCTGCAAAGAATGCCCAGAATAGCCAAAGTTGCATTTTATATGGATAGGAAATTTTCATTAGAGTAAGAATATCAGAGGTTCCTGTGTGGAAATAAAGAACCAAAATTCCAACTAACATTAATACTGAACCAACAAAGGTATACAAAAAGAATTTTATTGCTGAGTAAATTCTTCTTGGCCCACCCCATACTCCAATAATTAGATACATTGGAATAAGCATTGCTTCCCAGAATATGTAAAAAAGAAAAATATCAAGGCTCATAAAAACTCCAATCATTGCTGAATGGGTAAGAAGCAAAGATGCATAAAACTCTTTTATTTTTTTATCAATCTCTTTCCATGAAACAGTAACACATAAAATTGTAAGAAGACTGCTAAGTAAAATAAAGAGAACACTTATTCCATCTACTCCGAGAGAATACTTAATTCCCCATTGAGGAATCCATAAATACTCTTCCCTAAACTGCATCTCATGAGAGGCTTTGTTAAAGGAAAGATATAGTGGAATACTAAGAATAAACTCAATTATTGAAATTATAAGCGTTGAAAGTTTTATTAATTCTTTTTTATCTCTTGGAAGTATAGCTATAAAAGCAGCACCGACAATAGGGAAAAATATAAGAGTTGAAAGTATAGGAAACTCTAAATTATTCGCAGCAACTCCAAAACTTATGATAGAACCACCAATTAATGTAATAAGTAAAAGGGAAATCAAAAGGTGTTTTCTTAGTTCCCTGTAAATACTATTTTGAACTACTGTTTCTTCATGCATTTTCAACCTCACATACTAAGAATCACTAAAACAAAAACAATTATTCCCAAAATCATAAATATTGCATACTGCTGAAGTTGTCCTGTTTGAACTGGTCTTATAAGGCTGCCTATTTTATAAATAAGAGCAGGAACTCCATTAACAATTCCTTCTATTATCTTTATATCAGTAAATTTCTCTATGAATTTATCTGAAAGCCATAAAGTTGGTTTTACAAAAAGTAAACTGTAAAGTTCATCTACATAGTATTTATTCCATAGAACTTTGTATACTCCTTTAAAGGTGTTTGTTAACTTTTCTGGTATCGTCGGTTTTGCAATATACATATACCATGCAAGAGTAATTCCAAGTAAACCTGCAATGATAGAGACTACCATGACAATGTTTTTCTGTTCATGGGATATTGCAAGTTTTGATTCACCTAATAAAGGTTCAAGAAAGTGAGGGACTGAAAAGTATCCAACAAGGATAGAACCAATTGCAAGAACTATTAATGGAATAGTCATCACTGATGGAGATTCATGAACATGTTTAAATTCCTCTTTAGTTCCTCTAAACTTACCGTGGAAGGCAACAAAAACTATTCGGAAGGTATAAAAAGCTGTAAGAGCTGCGGTAATTGTTAAAAGAAGCCAAACAAATTTTCCATAGGGTTTAGAAGATGCAAAGGCATACAATAGGATTTCTTCTTTACTGAAAAATCCTGACAAACCCGGAATTCCTGAAATCGTCAATGCAGCTATTAAGAAAGTTATATATGTAATGGGCATTTTCTTTTTTAGTCCACCCATTTTATAAATATCAAGCTGACCAGCCATTGCATGCATTACACTTCCTGCTCCTAAAAACAACAAAGCTTTAAAGAAAGCATGAGTATAAAGATGAAATACACCAGCACCATAGGCAACTACTCCGCAGGCAGCAAACATATATCCAATCTGGCTTATCGTTGAATAGGCAATAATGCGTTTCATATCTCTTTGAACAAGTCCTATTGTTGCTGAGTAAAAGGCTGTTACAGCCCCAGTAATTGCTACAACTGCGAGAGCTGTCTCTGAGAGATTGTATAGAGGACTGAGCCTGCTTACCATAAATACTCCTGCGGTAACCATTGTGGCAGCGTGAATTAAAGCACTTACAGGTGTGGGACCTTCCATAGCATCAGGTAGCCACACATAAAGAGGAATCTGTGCTGATTTTCCAATAGCACCACAAAAAAGAAGTAAAGCAATAAGAGTGATTAAATCAACATGCCATCCGAGTATATTTACTGTTTTACCCTGAAGTTCAGGAATTTTCTGAAAAACATCTGTGTAATTTAAAGTATAAACACTGATAAAAAGAAGAAAGATTCCAATAGCAAAACCAAAATCACCTATTCTATTAACAATAAAGGCTTTTTTACCTGCATCAGAGGCTGATTTCTTTTGATACCAGAAGGCTATTAAAAAGTATGAACATAATCCTACTGCTTCCCATCCAAAATAAAGCATAACCAAGTTATTACCCATTACTAAAACAAGCATTGAAAATACAAAAAGATTGAGATAAGCAAAATATCTTGGATATCCTGGGTCTCCATGCATATATCCAACAGAGTAAACATGAATAAGCCAGCCAACAAAGCATACAACAAAGAGCATTACTGCAGTGAGTTGGTCTATAAGATAGCCAAAGCTAATTTTTAAATCATCCGATAGTATCCATGTATAGAGGTTATATTCAATAGTCTTACCCTGAAAAACCTCTGAAATTGCAAAAAGGGAAAAGACTAAAGAACCAAATACAGAAAGGTTTCCTACCCAGCTTACCAATTTCGTGCTTACAAATCTTCCAAGCAGAATATTAAAAAGAAATCCAGCAAGAGGAAAAAGTAAGATTAAAACATAATATTTTTCCATCTTAACCTCTCAGATTATTAATCTCATCAGAGTGATTAATACCAATATTTCTAACAATAGCAAGAACAATGGCAAGACCAATAACAGCCTCAGAGGCAGCAATTGCTATTGAAAATAAAACAAAAATCTGTCCTGTAAAATTTGCATTGTAATAGCTAAAGGATGCAAAGGCAATATTTACAGCATTAAACATAATTTCAAGACACATAAGCATTACAATCAGATCTCTCCTTATAATAAAACCAATTAAACCTATACTGAATAATGTTGCACTCAATATTAAATACCAACTAAGAGGAATCATTTCCCATCCCTTTCAATAGGAGTCTTTTTTGCAATAATAATTCCTCCTATAAGAGCAATCAATAAAACAAGAGCAAGTATTTCAAAAGGCAAAAGATAATAGGAATAAAGGAGCTTACCAAGTAAAGTTGTATCAGAGTAAGTTAAGACATTTTGATTTGATGTAACATTGCTTAGGAAAATATAAAGACTTGCAAAGAAAATTAAACTAACAGCTAAACCTATGAAAGAAAATCTTACAAATCTTTTATGCCTTAACTCTTCTCGGAGATTCATAACCATTATAGCAAAAATAAACAGAGCTAAAACTCCTCCTACATAAACAATAATCTGAATAATCATTAAAAATTCAGCATTTAAAAAAAGAAAAACTGCTGCAATATGAAGAAGAAAAATTAATAGGGAAAAAGCGCTATGAATAATGTTCTTTGAAGCAATTACAGCAATACTTAAAATACAAAGGCTTACAAAAAAATATATAAAAAAGCATGTTCAATTATTGGATTCATTTTTTTCCTCCTTTTTTATCTCAACAAATCTTCTAATGGGAATAGGCTTTTGCTCTCTTTTTGTCTTAGGCCATCTTGAAGGATTTATACCTGGTGGTTGCCAGAATTTATTGAAATAAAAATCATCTTTCCATTTACTTGCAAAATCATCCCAGTTTTTAAGAAGTTGTTCTTTATTAAAAATCAATTCTTTTCTTGTATAGGAGGAATACTCATAATCTTCTGTTAAAACCAAAGCACAAACTGGACAGGCTTCAACGCAGTATGCACAATAAATACATTTTGAGGCATCAATAATATAATCTACAACAACCATTTTGTTTTCTCTTTTTTCTCTTTTGATATAAATACATCTTGAAGGACAAACTGTTGAACATCTCATACATCCGATACATTTATCATTTTCTGTAAAAGGATCTCTAACAAGAGCATGTCTTCCTCTGAAACCATCATAGACTTCTCTTCGTTCAAGAGGATACTGGATGGTTACAGATTTACTGAAAAGCATCCTTAATGTAAGGAAAAGCCCTTTAAAAATCTCAATCAAAAAAATTTTATTTATTACTTCTTTAAGCTTCATTTTCCTCTCAGTAGTAGTATTTAACAATTGAGGTAACAACAATATTTACCAAAGCTAATGGAATTAACACCTTCCAACCAATTGCCATAAGTTGGTCATATCTATATCTTGGTAAAGTACCTCTTAGCCAGAAAAATAAGAATATATGAAAATAAACCTTTATAAGAAACCATACAAACCCTGGAACAAATTCAAGGATAGGAAAAGCCTTTATCAAAATTGGCGGAGCAGTCCAACCTCCCCAGAAACATATTGTTGCAAGTGCAGACATAGAAAACATTGCAAGGTATTCAGCAAGATAAAAGAGAGAAAATCTTATTCCAGAGTATTCAACAAAATAACCTGCAACAAGCTCTGTTTCAGCTTCTGGAAGGTCAAAAGGTAATCTGTTAGTCTCTGCCAACATTGCTACTACAAAAACAAAATAGGCAATAATCTGAGGGAATAAAAACATTCCATACCAGTATTCAGTTTGTTTGTTAACTATCTCTGTCAAATTAAAAGATTCTGCCATCAATATAACACCAACAAGGCTTAATCCCAGAGCTACCTCATAACTTACCATCTGTGCTGCAGACCGGAGACCTCCTAAGAATGCATATTTTGAATTTGATGCCCATCCTGAAAAAATAATTCCATATGTTCCAATTCCTGCAATACCAATAACATAAAGTAAACCTACATTTATATCTGCAATAACCCAATTTTTATTTACAGGAATTACAGCAAAGGTGCTTAATGCAGCTGTTAAACTTATGATGGGGGCTATTTTAAAAATTGTTTTGTCTACTTTTGCTGGGACAATATCTTCCTTAAAAAGAAGCTTAACAACATCTGCAATTGGTTGAAGGATTCCATGGGGACCTACAACCATAGGACCAAGCCTTAACTGAATATGTCCGATTATTTTTCTTTCTGCATAGGTAGCATAGGCAACATGAAGCATGAGAATTCCAAAATAAACTGCTGTTTTAATAATTGTTATTGCAATGATATAAAGAGTATCCATTATCTATCACACTCTCCTAAAACTATGTCTATTGAACCAATATTTGCTATAACATCTGCCACTAAGGAGCCTTCACATAATTTCGGTAAAACTCCTGCATGAACAAAGGATGGTGCACGAACTCTCATTCTGTAAGGCTTAGAGGAATCATCACAGATAATATAAAATCCAAGTTCTCCACGCGGAGCCTCTACTGAGGCATAAACTTCTGTAAACTTTTGTATAAATTCTTGAATTTGTTTATCTTCAATGTATATTTCAAAAATAATATCTTTTTTATCAATTTTTAGGGGTGACTCTGGCATTCTTATTCGTAAAGCATTATCAGCAAGAATAGGACCTTCAGGAAGTTTTTCAATGCATTGTTTAATGATTCTTGCAGACTGCCTGAACTCAAGCATTCTGCAGCGGTATCTGTCATATACATCACCATTTTTACCAACAGGAACTTCAAAATCTACTTTATCATAAGCATCATAGGGGAAAAATTTTCTAACATCATAATAAACACCAGAACCTCTTAATGTAGGACCTGTTAATCCCCAGTTTATAGCTTCTTGAGCTGTAATAACTCCAACTCCTTTAGTCCTTTTAAGCCATACTCTGTTACGGTCTATTAATGTTTCATACTCTTCTACTTTTTTGGGAAACTTCTCTATGAAGTTATAAAGTTTATCAAGGAATCTGTTGTTAACATCACATCTTACACCACCAACTCTTGGATAACTTACAGTTAATCTTGCACCTGTTACCATTTCAAACATTTCAAGGAGTTCTTCCCTGTCTCGCATAGCATACAAAAAAACTGTCATTGCACCAATGTCAAGAGCATGGGTTGCGATCCATACAAGATGACTACATATTCTTGCCATTTCTGCCATCATTGTTCTTATAAACTTTGCTCTTTCTGGAACTTCAATACCCATGAGTTTTTCAATGGCAACACAAAATCCTTCATTGTTTACCATACTTGAAAGATAATCCACTCTATCAGTAAGAGGAAGACTTTGTACGTAAGTTAAGTCTTCAGAAAGCTTTTCAATTCCCCTATGTAAGTAACCTATATGGGGAATGCATTTTTTTATTATTTCTCCTTCAAGCTCAAGAACAAGACGTAAAACTCCATGAGTTGCTGGATGCTGTGGTCCCATATTTACTGTGAGTTCTTTTATTGTTATTCCTTTATTCTGCATTTTCCTTCCAAGCCTTTGCGCTTTCTTTTAATTCTTTATATGTTTCCCATTCTTTATCACCAAGGTCACTTTTTACAGGATAATCCTTTCTTAAAGGAAAGCCTTTCCAGTCTTCAGGCATTAGTATTCTTCTAAGATCTGGATGCCCCTTAAAATGAATACCAAACATGTCAAAACATTCTCTTTCAAACCAGTTAGCTGTTGCCCATAAATCTGTAACAGAATCTATACAACATCCATGCTCAGGCACCTGTGCCTTTACTCTTATTCGATGTCTATGCTTAATTGACATTAGATGATAAACAACATCAAAACGAGGCTCTCTGAAACCAAGATAATCAACTGCTGTGAGGTCTACAAGATAGTCAAATTCCAAGCCTGGAGTATTTTTAAGGTATCTTAAAATTTCTTTTATTTTTTCTTTTGTTACAACAATTGAGCACTCATCTCGAAAACATACAAACCACAAAACTTCTTTAGGAAATCTCTCTCTAATCTTTTTCACTATTTCTGCAGGATTCATAACTACACCTTCTTTGAGATTTATCAATTAAGCAAACACCAGAAATGCAACCTCTTTTAAGATAAGGTTCATTTTTAATTTTTTCCTGTAATTTTAATAATCCCTCAATTAAGGCTTCAGGTCTTGGAGGGCATCCAGGAATATAAACATCTACTGGTAAAATTTCATCAACACCCTGAACAGTGCTGTAAGTATTAAAAACTCCACCACTACAGGCACAACTTCCCATTGCAATAACATATCTTGGCTCTGGCATTTGATGATAAAGATTAACTAATACTGGAGCCATTTTTTTTGCAACTGTGCCTGCAATTATCATGACATCAGACTGTCTTGGTGTGGCTCTCATAATAATTCCAAATCTGTCAAGGTCATAATGGGATGCAGCAGTTGCCATCATTTCTATAGCACAGCAGGCAAGTCCAAATGTAAGAGGCCATAGAGAAGAACGTCTTCCCCAACTTGCTATTTTATTGATTGTTGTAATAATAGTATTAGCTGCTGGAATTACTTTAAAACCCTCCTCTATTTCTACAACCTCTGTTGTCTTATCAATAACGTATATCATTCTTTGCTCCAATTGAAAACTTTTTTACCAATTGCATAAAAGTAGCCAATTAACAAAATAAAAATGAAAAGATACATCTCTAATAAGGCGTAAAAACCGATTTTTTTGTAAACTAATGCCCAGGGATAAAGGAAAATTATTTCAACATCAAAAATAACGAAAACCAAAGCAACAATATAAAATTTTACATTAAATCTCTCCCATGTATCTTCAGTTGAGGGAATCCCACATTCATAGGGCGTTAATTTTAACGTATAAGGTCTTTTAGGACGAATCAATCTACTTATTAAAAGCATAGAGAACCCGATAATAAATGAAATAATTATCACTATCAGAACAGGCAAATATCTTTGTGTTAAAGCATCTTGACCCATTTACCACCTTTAAAAAAGTGATAGCTAATAGTATAACAAAAATAAAGAAAAAAAAGAACGGCTCTCTGTTAATTAAACAAAGAGCCGAAAAGATTTTACTTAGCTTCTTCTTTTGAAGAAAACATCTCTTCTTCTTTTAAAAGTCTTTCCCAGTTTTTATCAATCATCTCTTGAATTTGTTCAATTAATTTTTCTTTTCCTGGCTCGAAAAGATGTTTGAATCTTCCTTGAGCTTTCAAAAATTCAACTACAGGCTTTTTCTCTTTTGGTTTATATGTAACGCGAGTAACTCCATTTTCAACTTCATAGAGAGGCCAAAAACAGGTTTCAACAGCAAGTCTGCTAAGCAGTATAGCATCATCTGTTCTTGTTCTCCATCCACGATTACAGGGAGTGAAAATATTCATAAATTTTGGACCTTCAATTTCAAGGGCTTTTCTTACTTTTTTCATAAGATCAGGCCAGTGCGATGGTGCAGCCTGTGCAACATAAGGAATTCCGTGGGCTGCCATAATTTTTGTTAAATCCTTTCTTGGTTGAGGTTTACCAGGGATTACAGAACCTGCTGGACAGGTTGTTGTATCTGCATAGGTTGGAGTAGCACCAGAACGCTGAATTCCTGTATTCATATATGCTTCGTTGTTGTAACATACATAGAGCATATTATGCCAGCGCTCCATCGCGCCAGAAAGACTCTGAAAGCCGATATCATAGGTTCCGCCATCTCCACAAATTGCTATAAATTTTATGTCTTTATCAAGTTTTCCTTGCTTTTTCAAAGATCTATACATTGTTTCAACGCCACTTAATGTTGCTGCAGCATTTTCAAAGGCTTGATGAATCCATGGCACTTTCCATGCAGTATATGTTGATATACATGAGGAAACCTCAAGACATCCTGTAGAAGATGCCACAACAACAGGCCAGTCACAGGCGGCAAGCAGTATCATTTTAACCACAGTTGGTGCTGCACATCCAGCACATAGCCTATGCCCTGAAGTAAATCTTAACTCCTGCTTTGAAAGTTCTTTTAGATTTAATGGTGTTGCCATTTTACTCCCTCACTCCAATGTATTCTTTAAGTATTTTTACTTTTCCTGTTTTTGCAATTTTCTGCAACTCTTCAATCACTTGTTGAGCATGTTCTGGCATATAGTCTCTTCCACCAAGTCCGTATATTCTGTTGATTAAAATTGGTTTTTCTTTAAAATTACAAAGGCTTGCTGCGATATCAAGATAAAGAGGACCAAAGGAGCCACCAAAGCCATCGGCTCTATCAAGGACGCATACCGCCTTTAAATGTTTAAGAGCCTCTCCCACTTCTTCATAAGGAAAGGGTCTGAAAAGCCTTGGTTTAAGGAGTCCTACTTTTACTCCTTGAGCTCTATATTCATCTATAACATCCTTTGTTGTTCCAGCTGCCGAGTTTAAAATAACAACCCCGATTTCTGCATCATCGAGCCTATAAGCTTCAAAAAGTCCATAACTTCTACCTGATATTTTTTTAAACTCCTTTGCCACTTCCAGAACAACCTTTGGCACCTTTTTATAAACCTCTGCCTGAGACCTTCTTACTTCCATGTATAAATCAGTGAGAATCAATGGACCATAACTTTTAGGTTTATCTACATCTAAAAGAGGATAAAGAGGTTTATACTCACCAACAAACTTCTTAACAAGCTCATCATCAAGATACTCAATTCGTTCTATTGAATGGCTTATTATAAAGCCATCATAACAAATCATTACAGGAAGTCTTATATCCATATGTTCAGCAATTCTGAATGCCTGAATTGTGTTATCATAGGCTTCCTGAGCATTTTCACTCCATAGCTGAATCCAGCCACTGTCCCTTGCACCCATTGCATCTGAATGATCACAATGAATGTTGATTGGTGCTGAAAGGGCTCTATTAACAACAGGCATTACAATTGGAAGTCTAAATCCTGAGGCAATAAATAAAATTTCCCATGCAAGAGCAAGTCCCTGTGATGCTGTTGCAGTTGCCACTCTTCCACCTGCTGCTGCAGCTCCTACACAGGCACTTAATGCTGAATGTTCACTTTCAACAAGAACAAGCTCTGTTTTAACTTTGCCATCGGAAACAAAAGAGGCAAATCTCTGCATAAGCTCTGTTTGAGGAGTTATTGGATAGGCTGCACATACATCAGGTTCTACCTGACGAAAGGCATTTGCTACTGCTTCATTGCCTGTTACTGCCACTACCTTGGTCATTACTTTACCTCCTCTTCCATTACAATTGCTTTATTTCCTTTTTTACCAGGACATTCAAGGGCACAAAGTCCGCAGCCTTTACAGTAGTCAAAATCAAAATCCTGTCTTTTTCCATCCTTAACTTTTACAGCATTGTCTGGACAGTAAAGCCAGCAAAGAAGACATTGAATGCAGTTTTCCTCAATCCATCTTGGTCTAAAGGCTCTCCATGAACCAGTTTTAATCTTAAGAGCGCTTCCTGGTTCAAGAATTACCATTCCTGGTGGTATATCTTTCCATCCCATCATCCTTCTTTCACCTCCTCGTAACCTCTCTTTACAGCCAAGAGGTTACCATCAATTATTTTCTGAGCAAACTTTTTTCCAAAGCTTTTTTTAACATCTTCAAGAAGTGTTTCTAAGTTAACCAAACCAGTTACTCTGTTTAAAGCACCAACCATTGGTGAGTTCGGCATCGGTCTTCCAAAGCATTCAAGAGCAATTTTTGTAGCATCTACAACATAGATTTTTTGTGTTGATTTTAGTTTAAGTTTCTCTCTTAGTTCCTTTGGATCTTTAGAAGAATTAACAATAAAGGAAGCATTATCTTTTGCTCCTTCTGTAACATCAATGCTTTCTATCAATGTGGGGTCAACAACTACAACAACATCTGGATTTGAAACTGGACAATGCATTCTGAGTTCCTTTGAACTTATTCTATTGTATGCTCTGAGTGGTGCTCCTGCTCTTTCAGGACCATACTCGGGAAATGCCTGAACATATCTACCACCGCTCAAACAAGCATCTGCAAAAACCTTCGCAGCAGTAACCGTTCCCTGTCCTCCCCTTCCATGCCATCTGACTTCAATCTTTTCCATAAAACACCTCTCCAAAATTAAATTTCTAAATATTTTAACAAAATAAGTTTAAATTTGCAAGATTAATAATGAAATAAAAATTTTTTATAATTAAATTAAGAAAAAAAGGGGAGGATTAAATCCTCCCCTTTTTTAGATTGATTATTTCTTGACTTCTTCAGTGGATTTATGAGCAAGATATTTTATGAATGAAGATGTAGTTGAGCCACTTCTTCCTATAAGGGTTCTTAATACAGAGCCCCAGAATGCAACAGACTCGGATATTCTCGGATTCTCTGCAAGTTTGTAAACCTTCGGTGCATCCTTAAGGGCAAAAACTACTCCTAATCCACCAAGATCTGTTTCTCCATAGAGTTTGAATCCCTTTGCCTTTGCTTCCTTTATTAGAGTATCTCTGTCTCCATACTTAATTGCTCCTGTTGGACAGGTCTTTGCACAAGCTGGTGTTAGTTTTGCACGAACCCTGTCAATGCACATGTGACACTTAGCAATCTTACCTTTTCCACCCTGGTCATACCTTGGTATGTCAAAGGGACAAGCAGATTTACAGGCATGGCAGGCTATGCATTTGTTCTTGTCGTAATAGACAATACCCGTTTCTTTATCCTTAATCAATGCTCCTACAGGACAAATCTGAACACAGGCAGGCTCTCCACAGTGCATGCATCTGTGGCTTACAAAGAGCCAGCGAAGTCCCTTTGTATCAGCATACTCAATAAAACGAATTCTATTGAAGTTGTTTGCATCAAGATCTGGTGGATTTTCATGAGTTCCATTATTCTTTGTCTTTGAAGCTGGAAGCTGATTCCACTCCTTGCAAGCTACCTGACAGCCTCTACATCCTATACATATATCTGGTGTTATTAATAATCCCTTACGTGCCATTTTTCACCTCCTATGCCTTCTCTATATTTACCATGAATGCCTTTGATTCAGGAGTCATAACATTAGCATCACCAACTGAAGGAGTAAGAATATTTGCACTATCACCACCAGAACCATCCTTTGGCCATCTCCAACCATAATGCCATGGTAATCCAACAATGTGAATAGTTTGTCCCATAACTTTCATTGGCTGAAGTCTTGGAGTAACAATTGCAATTGCCCATATTTTCCCTCTTGCTGAAGAAACTATGACTTTGTCTCCACTCTTTATTCCCTTTTCCTTTGCTAAAACAGGGTCTATTTCTGCAAAAATCTGTGGCTCCATTTCAAGTAACCAGTCTGTATGTCTTGTCATTACTCCAGTCTGCCAGTGTTCAGTTACTCTGTATGTTGTTCCAACATAGGGATATCTTGTATCACAGTAAACAAAAACATCAGCTTCTGTTTCAAATAGCTTTACTGTCGGATTTATTCTATGTTTTTTATATAACGGATTCTCTTGAAATGGACATTCAAGAGGTTCATAATGAGTTGGAAATGGTCCATCTGCAAGTCCCGAACCAAATAGTGCTCCTACTCCCAGTGGCTTCATAATAAATGGAAGTCTTCCACCTTCCATTGCAAGTGGTGGCTGAGGTCCGTCAGGCACATCACCTACCCATTTCTTATTTTCCGCATCCCATTTAATTACAGCTCTCTTTGGATCCCAAGGATTACCCTGTGGGTCAACACTCGCACGGTTATAAACTATTCTTCTGTTTAAGGGCCATGCCCATGCCCAGTTTGGATATAATCCAAGGCCTGTTGGGTCTTCCTTTCCTCTTCTTGCCATCATATTGCCAGCATCTGTATAGGAACCACACAATATCCAATTTCCGCAGGCAGTTGAACCGTCATCCCTTAAAAGGACAAAGCTTGGAATTTGTTGTCCTTTCTTGTATGATTTTTTATCAATAGGATGTTCTGCTATATCTTCGGTAAAGTATCCATTCATTTCCTTTGCAACTTTATGAATATCAAAATGTTTAATTTTTCCGTATTTATCTTTTTCTCCATAATTCCAAGTAAGATTAATGATTGGCTCAGGAAATGCTCCTTTTTCCTTTTCATAAAGTTTCTTCACTCTAAAATAAAGTTCGTTTATAATTTCTGCATCTGCCATACATTTTCCCGGAGGATTTACTGCCTTATATCTCCATTGTAATACTCTACTTGAGTTTGTTACGGATCCTTCTTTTTCAACTGATGATGCAGCGGGCAGGAAGAATACTTCTGTTTTTATTTTCTTTGGATCCATTCCAGGACCTTTCCAAAAGGAAGATGTTTCATTATCCCATAGATTTACACATACAAGCCAATCAAGTTTTGCAAGAGCTTTTCTTGTTTTATTAGAATTTCCACCAGAACATGCAGGATTCTGCCCCCAGGCAAAAAATCCTTTTATATTGCCTTTGTACATCTCATCAAATAAAAAGAGCCATGAGTAATTCTTTCCATCCTCTCTTTTTGGTAGATAACTATAACAGAAATCATTATCTTTTGTTGCTTTATCTCCATATAAAGCTTTCAAATAACTAACAATATACTTTGGTCTGTTTGACCACCAGTTTACACTTTTTGGTTCCTTTGTCTTTGGTGTATATTTTTCAATATATGTTTTAAGGTCAATATCAGAGGCAACAGGTGTTGGGTTGTATCCAGTCAGAATATGGAATAATAATCCCTCATCCGTTGAACCTTGAACATTTGATTCACCTCTTTGAGCCATGAATCCACCACCAGCCATACCTATGTTTCCAAGAAGTAGCTGAATGATTGCAAAAGCTCTTATATTTTGAGAACCAACTGTATGCTGAGTCCATCCCATTGCATAGGATATGGAACAGGTTTTATCAGGTTTTCCAGTGGAAGCGATAATTTTATATGCCTCTTCAATTTTATCTTTTGGTGCACCTGTTATACTTGATACAGTATCTATTGTATATCTTGAATAATGCTTCTTAAGCAATTGGAATACGCATCGAGGGTCTTGAAGAGTTGGATCCTTTTTAGGAATTCCATTTTCATCAAGCTGAAATTTCCATGTAGCTCTGTCATAGGACCTCTTTTTCTCATCATATCCTGAAAATACTCCATCAAGCTCATCGGGTAGCTTGAAATTCGGATCTACAAGAAATGATGCATCAGTATAATGTAAAACATAGTCTCTGAAGTAAAGATTATTATCAATAATATATTTAATTAATCCACCAAGAAATACTATATCAGTTCCTGGACGAATAGGAACATAAAGATCAGCCTTTGATGCTGTTCTTGTAAAGCGAGGATCAACAACAATAAGCTTTGCTCCTCTTTCTTCCTTTGCTTTCATTATCCATTTCATTGATATAGGATGGTTTTCAGCAGTGTTACCTCCCATATTTAAAATGACATCGGAATTTTTAAAATCATTCCAAGGACTTGTCATTACTCCTCTACCAAACGACTCTGCCAGAGCCGCTACAGTAGGAGCATGTCATATTCGTGCCTGATGTTCAATATAAACAAGCCCCCATGAACGCAATAATTTTGAAAGTAGATAACATTCTTCATTGTCTAAAGCCGCTGAACCAACATGAGCAATAGCATCTA
>NZ_MAVV01000040.1 GCF_001707915.1 Thermodesulfovibrio sp. N1
GATTTTATCAGGCATTTTCGAAAATAAAAGAAGAGTTAAACTTTCAGAACTTAATAAAAAATTCTATCGTTTTATTCCCTTAATAAAGAAAGATATTTTTTCCTCCTTAACATCCAAAGGCTTTTTCTTTAAAAATCCCCTTAATATTAGAAATTCCTATAGTGGGCTTGGAGTAATAATTTTTATCCTAACAATCTGGTTCACAATTGGTTCACAGTTTTTATTTTCCATTTCTCCTTTCCCCTTTTTATTGTCAGGATTAGTCACTGCCTTTAGTCTTTTTATTTTTGGACAGTTTATGCCAAGAAAAACATCCAATGGGACTGAAATGATGGAATACTTAAAAGGTTATGAGGAGTTTATTAGTAGAGTAGAAAAATCTGTAATAGAAAAACTTTTCCCACCAGAAAAAATTCCCGAAGTCTTTGAAGTCACTCTGCCCTTTGCAATTGCCTTTGGAGAAGCTGAGAGGTGGTCAGAAGCTTTTGAAGGATTATTTACTGAACCACCAAGATGGTATGAAAGCAGAGGAAGTTTTTCAACTATTTACTTTGCCAATTCCCTGAATACATTCACAAGTCAAGCAACACATGCGCTTACAACCCAGCCACGCTCCTCATCTTCTGGAAGTAGAGGAGGTGGATTTTCAGGTGGTGGAGGAGGTGGTGGAGGCGGAGGCTCTTGGTAACAGATGTTATTTATTAATAATTTTTACATCTCTCACATATCCCAAAAAATTTAATATCTGATCGTTCAATTGAAAAATTAAATTTATCTATTAGGGATTTTTTAAAATCGAACAGAGGGTCTTCAGTATTTTCAGTATCTATTTCATAATCTATTATTTTTCCACATACTTTACATACAAGGTGATAATGCTCAACTTTTTCCTTCCCAGCAATAAATTCATATCTTGATCTTCCATCCTTGAAATCAAATTCTCTAACAAATCCGAGTTCACAAAGAATTTCAAGGGTTCTATAGACAGTAGCTAACCCTATACCAGGAAGAATTTTTTTTACTTCAAAGAAAATTTCTTCTGCACTAAGATGACCACCCTTAGAGGCAAGAATATCAATAATAGCACCTCTTGTTTGTGTCCATTTTAATCCCCATTTTTTAAATCTTCCCTTACAACCACATCCATGACCAAATGACATTATAAGTTCCTTTGCTTTTTATTTCAATTATAACGAAATAAGATCCTTTTGGACAAATATAAAAAATTAATATTGAACTGAAAGAATATCATTATTTAAAATTTAAATAGATGGGACTAAGAAATTTTTCTTTAACCACAAAATTCACTCTTTCTATCATTTTAATCCTGCTGGTCTTTTGTGTAATTTTTTCCTTTCTTCTTTACTACCATTTAAAACAAAAAGTAATTGAAGATGCCAATGAAAAAACAAAAATAATTTTAACTCAAATAGATGCACTGGGGAGCTATGTAAAGGAGGAATTAAGACCTGCTATTTTTAAACTATTAGAAGAAACAGGACAAAAAGACAGATTTATTATTAAAGGAATGTCAACAACCCATGTAAGACATAGCGTGATGAATAGATTTAATAATAAATTTTCATCATACACTTACAAGAGAGTATCAACAGAACCTATCAATCCAAACCATAAGGCTGATGGAGTTTATCTAAAATTAATTCACTTCTTCAGGAATAATAACGGTAAAGAATTATGGAGTGGAATTTTAAAAGTAGATAATGAAGAAATTCTAATAATGGCAAAACCTGTTATTGTAGAAAATGGTTGTTTAGTGTGCCTTGGGAAAATAAAAGATGCACCACAAGCCTTATTAGAGATGTATCCAAGAAGCAGGGATTTTCAGTGGAAAGTAGGTGATATCATGGGAGTAGAGGCTGTTTCAGCACCAATTGCTTCCACGTTAGTAGAAATAAAAGGCATAGCGGTATCAACCTTTTTATTTGGAGCAACCTCTTTAATACTTCTTTTTATAGCTTTACAGGGTATTTTCTGGAATTTTGTCGTAAAACCATTAAAGAATTTAAGCTCATTGTTTAAAGGTATAGTAGAGGGGACAGAACCATTAAATCAAAAAATAGAAGTTAAAACCAAAGATGAAATCGGTGAACTTATTTTTTCTTTCAATCAGATGGCTATACATCTATATGAAGCTCAGGAAGCAACTAAAAAATATGCAGAAACTCTTCAAACAATTTTCGAAGGTATTACCGACCCTCTTGCTCTTGTAAATTCAAATTGTTCTGTAGAAATGACGAACCAAGCTTATAGAAATTGGATAAAAGAACATAGAGCTGCTGTCTTCAATGCTCCTTGCAACTTAGAAAAGCTTGATGCTGACACATTCTGTCCTATTTATTTTCTTAAAAAAGTCATTGAAAATAAAACTCCTCTTTCAGAATTCTGGGAAGGTGAAGATGGAAAACATTATTTTATGCATTTCTATCCAATTTTTGATGAAAAAAATGAGGTAGTAAAGGTTGTCCACTATGTAAAGGATATAACAGAAAGAAGAAAAATTGAAGAACAAATGCGAATTACAGAAAAATTAGCTGCTATAGGTCAACTTTCAGCTGGATTAGCCCATGAAATTAATAATCCATTGGGAGGGATAAAATTATGTTTTAATAATTTAACCTCAACTGAAATGGATGAGGAAACTAGAAAAATTCATATCGAAGTTATAAATAACGGATTAAACAAAATTCAAGAGATAATAAAACAATTACTTGACTTTGCTAAGCAAACAGAATTATTTATATCACCTGCTGACATTAACAATTTAATTGAGAATGTGCTGAAATTAACTGATTATCTAATTTCTAAACATCAAATTCAGGTTGTCAAAAAGTTAAAAACTAACTTACCAAAAATAATGGTTGACCAAAATAAAATAGAACAAGTATTCTTAAACATTATATTAAATGCCATCCAAGCAATGAAAGGAAATGAAAAAATTCTTATCATTGAAACTGATATAAAGAACCAAAACTTTATAATTTCATTTACAGATACAGGACCTGGAATCCCTGATGATATATTACCCAAAATCTTTGATCCTTTCTTTACAACAAAACCTGTTGGACAGGGAACAGGACTTGGACTTTCAGTTAGTAAATCAATAATCGAGCAACATAATGGAAAAATTTGGGTAAAAACTTCTTCAAAGGGAACTACTTTTACAGTAGAACTTCCAATACAACCATGAAAGAAAAAATATTAATCGTTGAAGATGACCTTGCAATGAGAATTGGAATGAGTCATTTTCTTAGTAGTTCAGGATATACAGTAAAAATTTGCGATGATGGATTAAAAGCTCTTTCAATAATTGATTCTGAAAACTTTGATATAGCCATATTCGATCTAAAACTTCCAGGGATGGATGGACTTAGTTTACTTAAAAATATAAAAAATAAATATCCCAATACCGGAGTAATAATCATTACAGCCTTTGCTGAAGTAAAGACTGCTGTTCAGGCAATCAAAGAGGGTGCCTTTGACTATATTGCAAAACCTTTCTCCAATGAAGAGTTACTGCTTACTATTGAGAGATTTCTGAAGTTTCGAAATTTAGAATTAGAAGTAGAATATTTAAGAAAATCTATCGGAAAAAAAGAAGGGTTTGAAGGAATAATAGGTAACAGCCCAGCAATGAGAGAAATTTTTGAAAAAATTCAGGTAATAGCAAAGACTGATGTACCTGTTTTAATTTATGGAGAAAGCGGAACAGGAAAAGAATTAATCGCCGATGCTATACAAAGACTTAGCTTAAGAAAAGGCAAACCTTATATAAAAATAAATTGTGCTGCCATCCCTGAAACATTATTTGAATCAGAACTTTTTGGATATGAAAAAGGAGCTTTCACAGGTGCCACAGAAACAAAAAAAGGAAAACTCGAACTGGCAAACGATGGAACAATTTTTCTTGATGAAATTGGTGACATGCCCTTTTCTCTTCAGGCAAAATTGTTAAGAGTCATAGAGGATGGCTTAGTATACCCTTTAGGTGCTAAAGAGCCTTTAAAAATAAATGTTAGATTTATATATGCCACATCAAAGAATTTGAAGGAATTAATAAAGGCTGAAAAATTTAGGGAAGATCTTTTTTATAGAATTAATGTAGTCCCAATTAATATTCCACCTCTTAGAGAAAGAAAAGAAGACATTCCCTTGCTGATAGAATACTTTGTGGATTACTTTTCAAAAAAATATCATAAATCCAACATTAAAATTTCACCATCAGCATATGAAGCTCTTCTGTCCTATCATTATCCTGGAAATGTAAGGGAGCTAAAACACGCAATAGAGAGAGCTGTACTTTTATCAAAAGATGGAATAATAGATTTAAAAAATCTGCCTGAAGAACTCTCTCATATTAGCTCTTTTGAAACAAATTGTTTTGTAAATAATTTTTCTTTAAAAGAATGCATGGAAAAATTTGAAAAAAATCTTATTCTAAAAACTCTTGAAGAATGTTCATGGAAAAAAACAGAAGCTGCAAAAAAAGCTCGGTATAAGTAGAAAGGCACTTTGGGAAAAATTAAAAACCTATGGAGTAGATGATAACGGAGGGGGAGGGATTTGAACCCCCGGTAGGGTGTAACCCTACAGCGGTTTTCAAGACCGCCGCCTTAAGCCACTCGGCCACCCCTCCAAATTTTTTTATTATAACAAATAAATTTTACATTATGCAGTATCTTAAAAATCCCCCAACCCAAAATGAAAAATGGAAATTACAACAAAAATAGGAGTAATATAATTATAAGGTTTTGATTTTAATATAAATTATCGAACATTCTCATTTTTAACAACAGCAGGAGGATAAGATGAAAGCATCTGATATATGGAGAGAAATATTAAGTAAACCAAATAATAACAAAATTTTGTTAAAAAAGATAGAAAGACTCGCACAGGAAAATACTGCTCCTACAGAGATTCATTTCGGAACTTCTGGTTGGCGTGGTGAGATAGGCTCTGACTTTACAATGCAAAATGTAAGAGTTCTTACTCGAGCAATTATTGAAACAGTAAAAAGTGAGGATAAAAAAATTTTAAATGCAATGGGAGTAAACTCATACAATGAATTTAGAGAAAGAGGAGTTATTGTTGGACATGATACAAGAATCCTTGGACAAGATTTTGCTTATGAAGTAATAGGAATTTTACAATCTGAAGGTATAAATTGTTACTACGCAGGCGTTGCTTGTACACCAGAGTTTTCAGCAGCTGTGGTTGAGCTTAATGCAGCAGCCGCGATAAATCTTACTCCAAGTCATAATCCAGCAAACTACGGAGGATTCAAACTGAACCCTTCAGATGGAGGACCTGCCCCTGAAGAACTTACAAAGCCTATTGAAACCCTGGCAAATGAAATAATGAAAAAAGCTTCAGAAATAAAAAGCCTCCCACCAAAAGATATCAAAAAAATAGACCTTACAGAGTTTTATATAAAATTTTTGAAAAAAAGACAGGTCATTGATTTAGAAAAAATTAAGAATTTTATAGAAAAACAAAAACCATTATGCGCAATTGATCATATGTATGGAACAAGTAAGGGTAAACTTGCAAGAATTCTTTTTTTAAAACCAGGAACATTTATATGTTTAAGAAATGCTGAAGACCCCCTTTTTGAAGGATTATCACCAGAGCCAAGTGAGTCTAATTTAAAATTAGCTTTGTCTTATCTGAAAAAAGATTCGATAGGATTTGCTGCAATAATTGATCCAGACAGCGATAGAGTCCGTTTTGCTGACTTAAAAAGGCAAATTCCTATGAATTATTTTGGTGCAATGGTTTTTCATTATCTATACACTTATAAAGAGAGGCGCGGAATAGTGGTAAAAAGCGTTGGCACAAGCAATTTTGTTAATGCCATTGCAAAGGCTTTGGGGGTTTCTGTTTTAGAGACTAAGGTTGGATTTAAGCATTTTAGACCCTATCTTTTACCAGAAACAAAAGAAAAAGCAATTGTTGCTTTTGAAGAGTCAGACGGAATTTCAGTTCAAAATCATACCCTTGAAAAGGACGCAATATTCGGAGTTTTACTTGCCTTAGAAATGATGGCTACATTAAGGAAAAATCTGAGTGATTATCTTGAGGAAATTGAAGAAAAATATGGTAGATACTTCCCGGAAAGAACAGGAATAGAACTACCCCGTGAATCCTTCGGACCTCATATAAAAGAAAATGTATACGCCTTTGCAAAAAAATTCAAAAAAGGGGAAATTCTGGATTTAGGAGAATTAAAAAAAGAGATTTCAGAAATAATAACAATAGATGGAGTAAAAATCGTCTTTAAAGATAACTCATGGATAATGATTCGACCTTCAGGTACAGAGCCTAAGATAAGAATTTATATTGAAGCTTTATCTTCTGAAGAAAGGGAAATTCTAATAGAAAGAACAAAAAAATTAACAAACCAGATTTGTACAGGCAATATAATTTGTCTTTAAACTAATGAGCTGATATAATTTTCAAAAAGCTTTAAGCTCTCCTTATGTTTTTCTGTCAAATTATAATCCATGTTCTCTTTCCAGTAAAATAAGATTTCCTCTTCTGTCATAAACTTCCTCAAATAGTAATTTTTTATCATCTCCTGAGTATATTCTGTCCAGCGGTTTCTTGCATAAATAAGCCTGTCTCTGAATTTTGTATATATTCCATAAAGTTCGCTATCAGGTCTTGTAATTTCCTTTCTTACAATCCATAAAGCAAAAACAAAGGGAAGTCCTGTATACTGATACCATAGGTTAGCAAGGTCATAAACTTTTTTATTGTTTAAAATTTTTCTGTATCGCAAAGCATCATCCCCAATTAATAAAAAAGACTCACCCTTATAGGGTGCTGACGAAATATCGTACTTTGGTTTTAATCCTAAAAACTTTTCCAGTATAACTCTTAAAAGAATATGGGATGTGGCAGACTGGTCTGTAATTAAAATTTTTTTGCTATCAAGGGCTTTTAGCTCATTTTCTGTAAAAAAAAGAACGCTTCCTACATATTCCTTTGAACTTATACAAATTCCATCAACATAATCATAAAGTTCTTGATTAAGAAGATACTCAACAGAGGAAGAAGGACTTAAGTCAATTAGCTCATTTCTTAATGCCCAGTTAAGCTGAGAAGGTACTCCCTTTACAAGATGAATATCTTCAGTAAGTAAACCCTCTTTTTCAAGAACATAGAATATTGGATAAACATTAGCATATTGAATCCAGCCAACTTTTAGTTTCATCCCTTTATAACTCCTAAAGGTCTTAGTTTTACAACTTTACGGGCAATTCCTGCATTATGAACAACATCAACAACATTTGATACATCTTTGTATGCATCTGGCATCTCTTCAGCAAGGGTTTCTTTACCAGCAGATCTTACAATTATCCCTTTTTGAGCCATTTCCTCTTTAATTGATCTTCCCTTTGCCTGCTTAATTGCCTGAGTTCTGCTTAAGAGTCTTCCAGCTCCATGACAAGTTGAACCAAAGGTCTCTTGCATAGCCCTTTCTTCTCCCACTAAAACAAAGGAAACCCTTCCCATATCGCCTGGAATTATTACAGGCTGTCCAATATTAAAGTAAACCTGATGAAGCTCTGGATGACCTTTTGGAAAAGCCCTCGTTGCACCTTTTCTGTGAACAACAAGTCGAACTTTTTTCCCATTTACTGTATGAATCTCTTCTTTTGCAATATTATGGGCTACATCAAAAACAACTGTCATTGCAAGATCCTTCGGTGAAAGTTTAAAGAGTCTAAGAAAAACTTCTCTTGTCCAGTGCATTAAACATTGCCTGTTTGCCCATGCATAATTAGCTGCCCCTTTCATTGCTGCAAAATATTTTTGTCCCTCTTTACTACGGAATGGAGCGCAAGCAAGCTCTTTATCAGGAAGTTCAATTCCGTATTTTTTTGCTGCCTGTAACATTTCTCTTACATAGTCATCACATATTTGATGACCAAAACCTCGTGAGCCACTATGTATCATTACTGTAATCTGATTTTTAAATAATCCCATAGTCTCAGCTATTTCAGGCTCATAGACCTCATCAACATACTGAACTTCAAGAAAATGATTGCCAGAGCCAAGAGTTCCTAATTGGTCTTTACCACGCTCGTAGGCTTTTTTGCTTATCACTTCAGGATCTGCACCTTCAAGACATCCATTTGATTCAATTCTTTGAAGGTCATCGGCTTCTCCATAGCCTTGTTCTACTGCCCATATTGCACCTTTACGAACAACCTTTTTTGCATCCTCAGGTGAAAGCTTGATTTTTCCCGTTGAACCAACTCCAGAAGGTATATGGGTATAAAGAAGATCAATAAGTTCTCTTATTTTTGGTTCAACTTCCTCTTTTGTAAGATTACTTTTAAGAAGCCTTACTCCACAGTTATGGACTACAATTCCATTTGCAATAAAGTTATGGGCATGATGCCTAACTCCCAAATCGTAAAGATGGCTGTAATTAGGAATATTTTGTTCTATCTTTATAATCCTATCCTTAACAAAACCGCCATTTAATCCAAAATTATTTATGTATTCTTTAAAATCCATAAATTTTTCAGGAATCCTCACTTCTTTTATGTCGCTGTATATCACTCTTTCTACAAATCTTTTGTTTACGATATCACTGACACTTTCATATGCCTTCTTTAAACTCTTGCTATCTCTATACGAAAGAATAGCTTTGGTCAGAGCATTTTGACGAACTTCTTTAACCTTTTTTTTCTTTTTAAGATAAGCATAGGCAAAGAGTGCCTGTTGTTTTTTCTTTAGATCATACTCGTAATTGATTTTTCCTGCAAAAATTCTTATATTTTCTTCTCCTACAATGGAAAGTCTATAAGTTATATTCTGCTTAGATTTAATTTTATAAATTACTGAATTGATACCAAATTCTTTTAGAATATTGGCAATATCATAAAGAAAATCCATAAGATTCTGTTTAAGTTCTTTCTTCTTTGTTTGAGTAATGTTTACAGGCAAAGGTGTACAGCTTTTAAATGTCAAAATACTTCCATCAGCGCCAAAGAATCCTGCTAAAAAGTTTCTTTTAATCCATAATGGAGCTTGTTTAATCCAATCAGGAATTCTATAGGAAAGTTCTGTTTTTTTGCCTAAAGGTAATCCAAGATTTTGTAGCAACACGGCAAAAGCTCTTGATGAAATTCTCAACTCAGCTGATTCAGTTTTCCCAGTATATTTGCCGCTAACTGTTTCAATTGAGTATTTTTTTTGCCTGATGTGTATGTTAGATGAAATTCCTAATTTATCAAGATCTTTTTTTAGTTCTCTTAGATTCTCTTCTTTTCCGTAAAAACTTAATGAAATTCGTCCCTGCATTTTTCCAAGATGCCCATCTCCTAAAGCAAAACCGAAAATTCTTGATAAAATACCCAATCTGTGGTCATTCCATTTAAGAGGCAAAAGATCCCTTTTTTTAAGATATTTAATAATTTGAGGATTTTTATCTGAAAAAATTTTTTCATCTAAAAGTATGCCTTCTTTTTCTTCATATTCAACCCCCTCAAAAGGATAGATAATCACATAATCATTTTCTTTTAAATCTGCTAAATTCATATATCCATGAGGTGTTAAAACTGGATGATCAAAACTTCCTTCAATTTCTTTCCCCATCTCTGTATAAATTTTAATTACAGATTCTTGCTCTTTCACAAATCTTTTAGTGGCAAGTAAAATCTCTGAAGAATCATTATGTCCTTCTGATAAATTATAGAGCTTCAATCTTTCTCCCTTAAATTTTTCAGGAATATTTTTAATTCTAATCCAGTAGCCATGTTCAGTTAAAATTTTTGAATCAGGACTTAGACAGTTTATATCGTAACCGACACCTCCAGGAGAGATAACCCCTTCCTCAGCATCAAAGGCAGCAACTCCGCCTATCGGGAAGCCATATCCTGTGTGAATATCTGGCATGGCAAGAGATTTTCCAACAATTCCAGGAAGGGTTGCAACATTTGCTACTTGACGGACTGAATCAAGTTCAAGGTCAGATTCAAGAACCTCATCAAGATAAATTATACCCTCCGTTTTCATTCCTTGAACAAAACCTTTAGGAACTTGAATTCTGTATGGATCTAATCTTATTGTTCCCTCAATTTTTGGCATAATCCACCTCCTTTTGTATTAAAATTTGTTCCAATCCTTATAATAAATTATAACAGGGTCTAAGTCCATTTTATTAAGATTTTTCAGTACTTCTGCCTCAGAATGACAAAAAAAAGACATTGTAATGTCAGTTCAGGATATTTCATTAAGCATATATTATTAACATTTTTGTTAACTTTTCAAATTTTTCAAATATCAAAGATTATCTCGGCAATCCAGTGAGTGTTTTCCTGTTTTATGATTAGATTATGATAGGTAGCTGCTTTTATCAGAAGTCTACGCTCATGTTTTTTAGGATCAAAAGTTTCTCCATAAACTAATGCTTTAAGAGTATTTCTTTCAATTGTTAAATCAATAGCATTTCCAATAAACCCATAGGCATCAAATTTAAAAATCAATTCATTTAAATAACTAACAAGTAAAATTTCAATACTTTCCTCTGCAATTTCGATCTCTATTTGCTGTTTCTGCTTTATCTGATTTAAGTCTGTTATAAGACTATAAAGTCCTAATCCTGCATTAACAAAGCATTCCTGAAGAGTTCTACCTTCTGCTCTTAATCCTATATCACCTGCAACATCAATAACTCTATAGCTCATTTTAAACTTCTGATTGCATCTTCAATAAATTCCTTAACCTGCGGGTCTTCTTCTTTTTGTAAAGCTTCAATAAGTGCGGGCTTAGCTTCAAGAGAGCCAATTATTTCAAGAGCGTAAGCTGCATCACCACGAATATTTTTCTCTACTGAATTTAAAAGTTTAGTAATTTCTGGGATAATTTTATTTAGGCTTTCTGGATTTTTTTCCTTAATTTCCTCAATTATTGCAAAAGCACCAACCTTTACCCTTAATCTTTCATCTGCTAACATCTTAGGTATAAGAAAAATCTGCTCAGGTTCATGTTTAAAAAAGGTAATAATACTTTCAAGATAACCATTGTCAAGATAATCAAAAAGCATATCTTCAAAGGCTTTACCTTCCCAGTTTCCACCATTTCCATTCATAGAATCACCCATGCCAGTCTGATTTTATTTGCTTTCTTCCTCTCAGGTACTTTTCTGCACTTAAAGCAGCAATTGCTCCCTGTGCACAGGCAATTACAACCTGCCTTGCATAGGGACTTGCCACATCACCTGCTGCAAAAACTCCAGGTATATTTGTTTGCATAAAATTGTCTACTACAATAAAGCCTCTTTCATCAACTTTTATAGCTTCACCAAGAAAATCTGTTACTGGTTGGAAGCCTGCCATATAAACAAAAACTCCTGAAATTTCAATGTCTTTTTCAACCCCTTCTTTATCCTTGACAGTTATTCCTGTTACAAAATCCTGCCCATTAATTGTTTTTATTGAATAAGAAAGCATTATCTCAATCTTTTTATTTGAATATAATGGGTGGTCTCCTTCTACTTTTAATCGAGAAGAAGGAGTTATTAAATAAACCTTTTCTGCAAACTCTGTTAAATAATTCGCCTCTTTTACTGCTTCTTCGCTGTCACCAAGCACTGCAACATTTTTCCCTCTAAAAAAAGGAGCATCACAGACTGCACAATAACTTACACCTCTTCCAAGAAATTCTCCTTCACCAGGAATTGTAGGTTTTCTTCCCATAGCTCCTGTTGCTATTATAACTGTCTTGCCTGAATAAGAACCCTGCATTGTTATTACTTCCTTTGTTTCAGAGATTAAATTTACCCCCACCACTTGCTCTTCTTTATATTGAACTCCAAAGGATAATGCCTGATTAAGCATTATTTTGAGAAGTTCTTTGCCAGGAAGAGGTTTTTCAAGTCCTGGATAGTTTTCAATTAAAGAGGCATATGCAAGAGCTCCAGCAGTTTTTGATTTATTAATAATTAGAGTTTTTAAATTTGCCCTTGCAGAATAAATTCCTGCCGTAAGTCCCGCTGGACCTCCGCCAATTATTATTAAATCATAAATTTCAGACATTATTACCTCCTCCATCAAAAAAATTTCAAAATATTATAATATGTATCTCTCTGGGCAGGTTTAAAACCTACACTTTTTATTGCTTCAATTATTTCATTCATAGTTACTCTATAGGAAACTCCTGCTGATCTTACAACATTCTCTTCAAGCATTGTTGAACCAAAATCATTTGCGCCAAAGCGTAATCCTACTTGAGCAATCTTTATTCCCTGTGTTACCCATGAAACTTGAATATTTTTAAAGTTATCAAGATATATTCTGCTTAAAGAAAGTACCCTTAAATACTTTACTGAGCCTGCTGGCTGAAGCTCAGGATTTTCTTTTTTAAGTTCTGTATTTAAAGGCTGAAAACTCCAAGGAATAAAAGCTGTAAATCCACCTGTTTCATCTTGAAGCTCTCTTATTGCATCTAAATGTTCAATTATGTCTTCCTCTGCTTCTATGCTTCCAAACATCATTGTTGCTGAAGTTCTCATCCCCAGTTTGTGAGCTTCTCTCATCACATTTAACCATTCTGCTGAATTAATCTTATTTGGTGACTGAATCCTTCTTACTCTATCACTTAAAATTTCTGCTCCACCACCAGGAATTGAATCAAGCCCGGCACACTTAAGTCTCTGAAGCACTTCTTTTACCGTAATGCCCTCTTTTTTTGCAAGAAAAGAAATTTCAGGCGGAGAAAACCCATGAACATGAATATTAAAACTACTTTTTATAAATTTAAGCATATCAATATAAAAATCAAGAGCTAAATCTGGATGAACACCACCCTGAAGAAGAATCTGAGTTCCTCCTAATGCAAGGGTCTCTTCAATCTTCTGAGCAAGTTCATCTTTTGAAATAATATATGCTTCAGGATGCTCCTTTGGTCTCCAAAAAGCACAGAATTTACACTTATTAATGCATATGTTTGTATAATTTATGTTCCTGTCTACAACAAAAGTAACAATTCCTTGTGGATGAAGTTTTTGTCTTATTTCATCCGCTCTTTGAGCAAGCTCATAAATTGATAATTCTTTAAGCATCTCAACTGCTTCTTTTTTGCTTACTCTTACCATAGCTTTACCACATTATAAAAACTGTCTCTTTCAACAGGAATTTTACCAACTTCCCTTATCATACTTATTATCTCCTTAAGTGTTAAACCCCTTTTAGAACGAGCACCTGCTGAGTGGGCAATTTTTTCTTCTATAACTGTTCCTTCAAGACAATCAGCACCATAAAGCAAAGAAAGTTGGGCAAGTTTTTCACCAAGCATTATCCAGTAAGCTTTTATGTGAGGAATATTGTCAAGAAAAAGCCTTGATATAGCAATTGTTTTTAAATCATCAATTCCACTTGGGTAAAGAACCTTAATCTCTGTGTTTTGAGGTTGATAACTAAGAGGAATAAAAGCAAGGAATCCGCCTGTTTCATCCTGAAGTTCTCTAAGCTTTAATAAATGGTCAACCCTGTGTTCAAAGGATTCTAAATGTCCGTAAAGCATCGTAGCATTTGTCTTTATACCAAGGCTGTGAGCAGTCTTTATAATTTCAAGCCAGCGTTTACCTGATATTTTTTCAGGACATATTATGTTTCTTATTTCAGGATTAAATATTTCTGCTCCACCACCTGGCATTATATCAAGCCCTGCGGATTTAAGTTTTAAAAGGGTTTCTTCAATACTAAAATTTGCAATTTTTGAAAAATAATCAATCTCCACAGCAGTGAAAGCTTTTATGCCTATATGTGGAAACTCCTTTTTTATTGACTGAAGCATGTCAAGATAGTATCGGAAATCCCATTCTGGATGTAAGCCTGAAACAATGTGAACCTCTTTAACATATCCTACTGACTGTGAAACCTCTTTAAGCCTGTCTATAATTTCTTTAATTGTCATTTCATAAGCATCTGGATCACCCTTTGAGCGAGAGAAAGCGCAAAATTTACAACGATTAACACAAATATTCGTAGGATTTATGTGTATGTTTATGATAAAATAAACTTTGTCATTATTTATCTTTCTTGATACATAATCAGCTAACTTTCCAATATTATGAATTTCTTCTGACCGAAAAAGATATAAAGCATCTTCTTTTGATAGCCGTTCGCCAACTATTATTTTTCTTTCAATATCAGAAAACATAACTTATTATAGCACTGCTCATTGATTTATTTTAAGAATTCATTTAAAATTTTAATAATTTACCTTTAAAGGGGTTTATATGTTCAGAAAAGTTTTAATTGCAAATAGGGGAGAGATTGCATTAAGAATTATAAGAGCCTGTAAAGAGCTCGGAATTCGTACAGTTGCAATATACTGTGAACCCGATGCAACATCAAGATATGTTAAAAAAGCTGATGAATCCTATCTCGTAACTCCTGGACCTCTTAGAGGCTATCTAAATATCTATGGAATAATAGAACTTGCAAAAAATGTTGGTTGTGATGCCATTCATCCAGGCTATGGGTTTCTTTCGGAAAATCCTCAGTTCGCCGAAGCATGCTTTCAGGCTGGAATGACCTTTATCGGTCCAAATCCAGAAGCAATAAGGAAAATGGGACTGAAAGATGAAGCCCGTAAAATTGCTGAAAAGATAGGAATTCCATTATTGCCTGGCACACCTCCTTTGAATAACATAGATGAAGCAGTAAGTGCAGCCAGAGAAATTGGTTATCCAGTAATGGTTAAAGCTGTTGCAGGAGGTGGTGGAAGGGGTTTGAGGATCTGCTATGATGAAGAGGCTTTACGCAGACAAATACCAATTGCCATGTCAGAGGCAAAAAAAGCCTTTGGAGATGACAGAGTTTTCATAGAAAAATATCTTCAAAGACCCCATCATATTGAAATTCAGATAATGGCGGATAAATATGGAAACATAATTCATCTTGGAGAAAGGGACTGCTCAATTCAGAGAAGGCATCAGAAGCTAATTGAAATCGCTCCCTCATTGCTACTCACAGAAAAAGTAAGGGCTCAGATGGGCGAGGCAGCTAAAAAACTTGCCTACGAAGTTGGCTACGATAATGTTGGAACCGTAGAATTTCTTGTTGATGAAAATCTTAATTTTTACTTCCTTGAGATGAATACAAGAATTCAAGTTGAACATACAATTACAGAAGAAATTACAGGCATTGATCTTGTACAAAATATGATAAAAATTGCCTATGGTGAACCCCTTGAGATAAAGCAGTATGAAATAACTCTAAATGGATATGCTATACAGTGCAGAATTAATGCTGAAGACCCTCTGAATGATTTTCTTCCCTCCACAGGTATTATTACTGCTTATTATTCTCCAGGCGGTTTCGGGATAAGAATTGACGGACATGTAACTGAGGGTTACAATGTTCCTCCCTATTATGATTCCCTCTTAGCAAAGCTTATAGCCCGAGGAAGAACATGGGATGAAGCAGTAAGAAGGATGCATCGTGCCTTAAGTGAATATATTATAAGAGGTGTAAAAACAACAATCCCTCTATATATCAAAATTATGGAAGATGATGACTTCCGTAAAGGTAATTTCAGCACAAAATATATTGAAGAAAAGCTTAATAGTCTTCTTTATACTGAAGAAAAAGAACCCTTTGATATAGCAGTAATTCTTAGCGCTGCAATTGTTGCTCATAGCAGGGTTTAATATAAATTTGTGAGGTGTGATATGAATCAAGTAAAAATAATGGATACTACATTGAGGGATGCCCATCAGAGCCTCCATGCAACAAGACTTAAACTTGAAGATATAGTGCCAATT
>NZ_MAVV01000041.1 GCF_001707915.1 Thermodesulfovibrio sp. N1
TCTATTCCATAAAGTCCTAAATTTATACCACTTAAAATTATCTCTTTTATTCCCATTGATTCATATAAATTTATTTCTTCTAAAATTTCTTCTGGAGGAATGCTTTTTGGTTTTCCTCTTAAATAAGGGACTATGCAATAAGAACAATAATTATTACATCCATCTTGAATTTTAATAATAGCTCGATGTCTTGAAATTTTTAAATTTTTACTTTCATTTATCCGACTAAAGTTATTAATTATTAAATCTTTATTGCAATTTGGAATAAATTTTATATTTCCTCCATCTAAATTTTCCGTAAGATTTACATAACAACCAGTAACAAAAGTCTTTATTCCAAGTTTTTTTGCTTTATTAATGATTTGTCTGGATTGAATTTCAGCTTTATGGGTAACAGCGCAGGTGTTAATAATCCAAAAATCAGCTTTATCCTTTTCATCTGTAATTTCATATCCATAGGCATTTAAAATTCGTTCCCACTTTTGAGATTCTGCTTGATTTACTTTACAGCCGTAAGTAATTAGGCATATTTTCATTATTGAATTAACTCTCCTTCTAAGGAATGCCGATTAGATTTTACAATTTTAACTTTTACAGTCTGTCCTTTAAGTAAATCACAATTAATTTTTACTATTTTATTTGTTCTTGTTCGTCCAATGGTCACACCTTCTTCATTTTTATCCTCAATAAGAACATCATGAATTGTATTTTCATAAATTTTGTTTTTTCTTTCGGTTATTTCATCCTGTAGATTTAAAACTTCTGTAAGCCTTTTTGATTTAATGCTTTCTGGAATTTTACCTTCAATCTTAGATGCAACAGTTCCTGGTCTTGCAGAAAATTTGAATGCAAAAATTCCATCAAATTTAATTTCCTTTAAAGCTAAGATAGTTTTTTCAAAATCTTCATCTGATTCTTGAGGAAATCCAACAATAATATCTGATGTAATTGAGATATTTGGAATAGCTTCACGCAACCAGGATATTTTCTCAATATATTCCTCATAGGTATATTTTCTATTCATAAGTTTAAGAATTTTATTTGAACCTGCTTGAAGAGGAAGATGAATGTGTTCACATACTTTTTCACAGTCTTTCATAGTATTAACAAGTTTTTTTGATAAATCTTTTGGATGCGATGTTACAAAACGAATCCTTTCGATTCCTTCAATTTCATTCAATTTCTCAAGCAATAAAGGAAAATCAATATCTCCATCTCTATAAGAATTCACATTCTGTCCTAATAGGGTGATTTCTTTATATCCTTGTTGTGCAAGAAATTTAACTTCATTAAGTATGTTTTCTGCAGGTCTACTTCTTTCCCTACCCCGGGTATATGGAACAACACAATAGGCGCAGTAATTATTGCATCCATAAATTATATTTATCCATGCTTTTACAGAATCTCTTCGTAAAACAGGTAATTCTTTAATTGCTATATCAGGATTTTCACTAAGAAACAATTTAGGTTTTTCATTTTTACTTTCAACTATATTTTCAAGTTTATCAATATTGTCTGGTCCAATGACATAATCAATAAAGGGCATTTTTTTTAAAAGATTTATTCCCTGTATCTGAGCTGAACATCCTGCTACTATTATTTTGAGGTCTGGTTTTTTATTTTTTATGTGTTTAAGCCTTCCAAGACTGCTAAAAAATTTCTGTTCTGCCTTTTCTCTGATAGCACAGGTATTAAATATGATAATATCAGCTTTCTTTGGCTCCTCAACTTCTAAAAATCCTCGAGATGCAAGAATCCCGAGCATTCTTTCTGTATCATGTTCATTCATCTGGCAACCAAATGTTTTAATATAAACTCCCCTACCCTTCATATTTTTATTATACCAACAATAATATTTGTAAATAAAAATTGGTTTTTCACAATTAAATCACTTATGGTAATATATATAGTCTAAACTACTAAAATATTATTTAGGAGGAAAATGAAATGGTTTTGAAAAAATACTTGCTTGCACCAGGACCAACTCCTGTCCCACCTGAAGTCCTTGTAAGCATGGCAATGCCTATAATTCACCATCGTAGCCCTGATTTTTTACCAATCCTTGACTCTGCTAAAAAAGGTCTTCAATGGATTTATCAAACTAAGAATGATGTTTTAATTCTATGTTCAACTGGAACAGGTGGAATGGTAGCAGCTGTTAATAACTTCTTTTCACAAGGCGAAAAAGTTCTTGTCATAAATGGAGGTAAATTTGGGGAAAGATGGGTAAAAATTGCTCAAGCTTATGGTTTAAATGTTATAGAAATTCCTGTTGAATGGGGTTATTCTGTTGATGTAAATAGAGTTGAAGAAGAATTGAAAAAAAATCCGGAGATAAAAGGAGTTTTTATTCAAGCAAGTGAAACCTCTACAGGGGTATACCATGATATTGAAACAGTAGGAAAGATAGTAAAAAATTATGAGGATACATTATTTATTGTAGATTCAATCTCTGCTCTTGTTGCCCATGATATAAAAACAGACGAATGGGGAATTGATGTAATGGTAAGTGGTTCTCAAAAAGGATTTATGCTTCCTCCGGGATTAGCTTTTATAAGTGTGAGTGAAAAGGCATGGAAAAGAAATGAAAAATCAAAAATGCCAAGATTTTATTTTAATCTTAAAAAAGAAAGAGAAAATCTTGCCAAAAATCAAACAAATTTTACATCAGCTGTATCTCTTATTATAGGACTTAATGAGGCTTTCAAATTAATGCAAAAAGAAGGACTTGATAATATATTTCGTAGACATGCTCTATTAGCTCATGCTACAAGAGAGGCAGTGAAAGAAATAGGACTTAATTTATTCCCTAAAGGCACACCAAGTAATGCTGTTACTGCTATAGAGGCACCTCAGGGTATTGATGGACAGGTAATTTATAAAACTCTTAGGGAAAAACATGGTATTACAGCAGCTGGAGGACAAGATAAACTTAAAGGTAAGATTTTCCGTTTTGCTCATCTTGGATATGCTGATAAATTTGATGTGATTGTTGGTATTTCAGCTCTTGAAATGACCCTTAAGGAACTTGGTTATCCAGTAACTTTTGGTAAAGGTGTTGCAAAGGCAGAGGAAATCTTTTCAAAGGAGGAAAATCAAAAGTGAAGGTTCTTGTAAGTGATAACATTTCTTCAAAGGGAATTGACATTTTAAAAAAAGCAGGGTTTGAGGTTGATGTAAAAACAGGACTTAAACCTGAGGAATTAAAGGAAATAATAGGCCAATATGATGCTTTGATCATAAGAAGTGCTACAAAGGTAACTGCTGAAATTATTGAAGCAGCAGATAAACTAAAAGTAATAGGTAGAGCAGGAACCGGGGTAGATAATGTTGATAAAATAGCTGCAACAAAAAAAGGAATTGTTGTAATGAATACCCCTGGTGGAAATACAATAACTACTGCAGAACATGCTATTGCAATGCTTTTTTCTCTTGCAAGAAGAATTCCACAAGCTACTGCTTCAATGAAGGCTGGCAAATGGGAAAAGAAAAAATTCATGGGAGTAGAACTTTATAATAAAACACTCGGTATAATAGGACTTGGAAGAATTGGTTCAGAAGTAGCAAAGAGAATGCAATGCATGGGAATGAATGTTTTAGCCTATGATCCTTTTTTAAGTGATGAAAGAGCTGAAGAACTCGGAATTACAAAAACTGACCTTGAAAACATCTTTGCTCAAGCAGACTTTATAACAATTCATACTCCATTGACCGCTGAAACAAAGTATCTAATCAATAAAGATACAATCGCAAAAATGAAAAATGGAGTTTACATAATTAACTGTGCCCGAGGTGGTATAGTAAATGAAAAAGACCTGTATGAAGCAATTCAGTCTGGAAAAGTTGCTGGCGCTGCCTTTGATGTTTTTGAAAAAGAACCTCCAGAAGAAGGATACCCTTTAATAGCTGATGAAAGAGTAATTTGTACTCCCCATCTTGGTGCATCCACTGTTGAAGCTCAAGAAAATGTCGCAGTTGCTATCGCAGAACAAGTAGTAGATTATCTGATAAACGGAACAATTCGTAATGCCGTTAATTTTCCTTCCATTCCCTTTGACCAGGTACCTCTTATTAGACCATATCTTGTGTTACTTGAAAGAATGGGAAGTTTCGTATCTCAGATTTTTACAAAAGGCATTAAACAGATTCAAATTGAATATCTTGGTGAAATTTCGGGATTAAACACTCAGGCACTAACAGCTGCGGCATTGAAAGGAATTTTAGACCCAATTCTTGGTGAACCTGTCAATTATGTTAATGCCTCATTCATTGCAAAAGAAAGAGGCATAGAAGTTAGAGAGATAAAAGGAAAAGAAGCAGGTGATTATCAAAGCCTTGTTAAAATAATTCTTATTGGCAAAGATGATAAGGCAGTTATTGCTGGTACACTTTTAAGTAGAAAGGATCCAAGAATTGTTCAAATTAATGATATTTCAATGGAAATTATTCCTGAAGGTAACATGATATTTATGAGAAACTGGGATCGTCCAGGAGTTATTGGTAATATTGGAACACTGCTTGGGCAGAACAATATAAATATTGGTCACATGCATTTTGGAAGAAAAGAACCTGGGGGCATAGCCTTATCTGTAATAAGTATTGATGCTTCTTTAACAGAAGAAATAATTGAAAAAATAAAGAAACTTCCAAATGTTTTGGAAGTAAAATCAGTTTATATCTCTGCCCATTAAATCGATAAGGAGAAGAAAAAATGCCAACAGTTGTTATTATAGGTGCTCAATGGGGAGATGAAGGGAAAGGTAAAATCGTAGATTTTTTAACGGAAAAATGTGATTATGTAGTAAGATTTCAGGGTGGTTGTAATGCTGGTCATACAGTAGTTGTAGACGATGAAAAATATATACTTCATCTAATTCCCTCAGGCATCCTTCACAAAAATAAGAAATGCATAATAGGTAATGGTGTAGTTCTTGATCCTGAAAGTTTATTAAAAGAAATAGATACTCTTATAAAAAAAGGCGTCGAAATTGATAATAATCTATACATCGCAAAGCACTGCCATCTAATAATGCCCTATCACATTGCCATAGAAGAGCAATCAGAAAAGAAGAAAAAAATCGGAACAACCAAAAAAGGTATAGGTCCATGTTATACCGATAAAATTGCCCGTAATGGTGTAAGAATGATTGATCTTCTTTATCCTGAGGTACTTAAAAATAAAATTCAGGCAAACCTTGAAATTATCAATTTCTTACTAAAAAATTTATACAATGCAGAAACTCTTGATGAACAAAAAATATTCAGTCAATATATGGATTATGCAGAGAAGCTTAAAAAATATATTGATGATGTAGATATTATGATAAATAATGCAATAGACAATGGTAAAAATGTTTTATTTGAAGGTGCTCAGGGAACTCTTCTTGATATTGACCATGGAACATATCCCTATGTAACTTCATCAAATACTGTAGCTGGCGGTGCCTGTACAGGAGCAGGAGTCAGTCCAAAAAAAAATTAATAAAATAATAGGTATTGTAAAAGCATACACCACAAGAGTCGGCGAAGGACCTTTCCCTACTGAAATAAAGGATGAACTCGGTGAGCAAATAAGGCAAAAGGGTGGAGAATTTGGTGCAACTACAGGAAGACCTCGTCGATGTGGATGGCTTGATCTTGTAGGATTAAAACATTCTGCAAGAGTAAATGGATTTACAGGCATTGCAATAACAAAACTTGATATTCTTGATGGAATTGATAAATTAAAAGTATGTGTTGGTTATAAATATGGAAATACTGTTTTAGAAGAATTTCCAAAGGAACTTGAAATTCTTGAAAAATGTACTCCTATTTATGAAGAGTTACCTGGCTGGAATGAAAGCACTAAAGGCATAAAAGATTATGATAATCTTCCAGATAATGCAAAAAAATATCTACAATTTATTGAAGATTCATTAAAGGTTAAAATCCAGATTATTTCAACAGGACAAAAAAGAGATGAAATTATCATTAAGGAGTTTCCTTTATGATTTAATTTTTCAAGATAAATGTCCAATTTGTAATAAGAAATCATATTGGAAGTATTCTCCTTTTTGTTTGGATTGCTGGAATGAAATAAAGCCTTTACCAAATTTCAAAATTACAACTGGCAAATTTCATCAAGAATTCTGGAAATATATTGATTCTCTTTATACTTTTGCTCCTTATGAAGGAACTATAAAGGAGGTTATACATTATTTTAAATATTGTAAAATAATAAGACTTGGTAGAGAACTTGGAAAACTTTTAAGTACAATTTCACCTCCTGTCTTGGATATTTTAATCCCTGTTCCATTACATAATAAAAAGATTAAAACAAGGGAATTCAATCAGACAGCAATTTTAGCAAAGGAGTTATCAAAGTCATGGAAAATTAAATTAGAACTTGAAGTTCTTATAAAAATAAAAGATACGGCTGATCAAGCATCCCTTGATGTTAATCAAAGAAAAAATAATGTAAAAAATGCATATTACTTGAAGAAAGAGGTTAAAGATTTGAACATAGGATTAATTGATGATGTTGTTACCACTGGTAGCACCCTTCTTGAATGTGCAAAGGTTTTAAAAAGAGGTGGTGCAAAAAGTATTCATGCCTTTACTTTAGCCAGAGCATTGTGAAAATCATCCTACCCATACTGTTTTATTAAAATCGAACATACCTTCTACAAAGTGATTGGTAGTTCCTCTGTATCCAACTTTTAATTGTTCTTCAAGATTGTAATATTTTAAACAGGTACCACAAGTAAAAATTTCTGTACCCATAGATTCGATTTTTTTAAATAATTCGACGAACTCTTCATCTATGGTTGTAAGTTTTACTGCAGTATTCATAAGAAAAATCACATCTGGGAGTTGTTTTATAGCTATCATAGTTTCTAAAAAAGCTTTCATAAGAATTCTTCCAAGTTTCTCATCTCTACCAATGATATCAGATGATATTATAAGAAGTAATTTTTTCGAGGGTTTATTTTCTGTAGTCGGGATTGAACACGTATATCCTTTAACTATTTTTACTTTCCAGAATGAGTCCTCCTGGTCTATTTCATAGTAATAACCAAATCTTTCTGCATATCTTTTCAGGTTATCACGTGATACTTCACTGTCAACCAAAACAGTAATAATTCCCTCATTTATTTTTGATAAAACCTCTTCTGCAAGAATTATTGGCTTTGGGCAGCCTAATCCTCGTGCATCAACAATTTCCATAACCTACCCCCTCTGATGTTTTTCATAAAATTTAACATTTATTAGGTATATAATAAAAATAGTTTTTTTCTATTAAATTGATTAAATCTATAGAAATGAATAATTAATCTTCTGCCCATTGTTTTGGATCGAGGGCATCTCTTAAGGCTTCTCCAAGAAGATTAAAGGAAAGGACAGTTAAAAATATTGCGATTCCAGGGAACAAACTCATCCACCATGCAACTGTAATATAGTCTTTACCAACGCTTAAGATTCCTCCCCAGCTTGGTTCTGGTGGTTGAATTCCTAATCCAAGAAAACTTAATCCACTTTCAATGAGTATTGCTCCTCCTACGGAGAAAGTTGCAGCAACAATAACTGGATAGATTGCATTTGGAAGTATATGTTTAAAAATAATCCTTCCAGAACTTGCACCAATTGCTCTTGCTGCAAGAACAAACTCTCTTTCTTTAAGGGAAAGCACCTCTGCTCTAACAAGTCTTGCAACATCCATCCAGCCAGTTAGTCCTATAACTACCATAATTATATAAATGCTTGGCTCTAAAACAGCAACAACAGCAAGAATTAAAAAAAGTGTTGGGAAAGCAAGCATAACATCTACAAATCTCATTATAATTGTATCAATGAATCCTCCGTAGTATCCTGCTATTAAACCAAGTATGGTTCCTGTTAGAATTGCTATTCCCATTGCAATAAAACCCACTTTAAGAGAGACCCTTGCTCCATAGATGATTCTTGATAAAACATCTCTTCCAAGTTCATCGGTACCTAAAATATGTTCTTTAGATGGTGGTTCAAGAACCTTATAAACATTGATCTTATAGGGATCATAGGGAGCTATATTATTTGCAAAAATTGCTATAAAGAAAACAATAAAAATAAATATTAACCCTGCAACTGCAAACTTATTTTTCAATACTCTTTTTATGATTAATTTAAACATCCCTTTTAACTCTAATTCTTGGGTCTATGATGAAATATGCAATGTCTGCAAGAAGATTGCCTATTAATGTCAAAAATGCACCGATAATAAGAATCCCCATTATTGTAGGATAATCCCTTGCCATAGCTGAGGCATAAAAAAGCTGACCCATTCCGGGAATTGAGAAAATACTTTCAAAAATAACACTTCCACCAATAAGTCCTGGAATGGCAAGTCCTAAAAGTGTAACAACAGGCAAAAGGGCATTTCTTAGTGCATGTCTTACAATGACAACTTTTTCAGGTAAGCCCTTTGCTCTTGCAGTTCGAATAAAATCCTGTCTTAATACCTCAAGCATACTTGAACGAGTATATCTTGACATACCTGCAAGTCCTGCAAAAGACATTATAGTAACTGGTAAAATAAGATGTTTTATCCAGTCAAGGAGTCTTTGTAAAAAAGGCATATTTTCATTGCCAATGCTTTGAATTCCTGATATAGGAAGCCATCCAAGATTTACTCCAAAAATAATCATTGCAAGCAAAGCAAGCCAGAATGTTGGGATAGAAAAACCTGTGAAAACAAAAACTGTAAGAGCTCTGTCAAATATACTTCCTGGTTTCAGGGCTGAGTAAACTCCAATAGGAATTGAAATAATAAGAATTAAAAGAAGAGAAAGAAGATTCAAAGTCACAGTAATTGGAAGTCTTTCTTTAATTTTTTCCTTTACAGCTCTTCCATCGACAAAACTTTTTCCTAAGTCCAAAGTGACAACCATCCGAAGCCAGTTAAGGTATCTTTCATGAATGGGTTTGTCAAGTCCGTAAAGCTTTTTAAGAGCCTCCATTGCCTCTGGAGAAGCCTTTGGAGATAGTTCTTCAGTGAAACTTGCAGGAGAGCCTGGTGCGAGATTTATCACAACAAAACAAATAAGGGTAATACCAAAAAGAATTGGAATCATTAGAAAAGCTCTTTTAATGAGATATGAGACCATTAATTGTGATTATAACACAAATTACATCCTCTACCCTCAACCTATATTATGATTATGGGATATAATTTGATTATGAGAAGATACTGGAAGGACAGACTAAGTTCACCGTCATTGGTCCTTAGAGATCGTTCAGAATGTTTTAGTCTGTCCTTCCACTTCCTGAACCTGGACTGAAACATTAGGGTTAAAACCCTGTATAAAACCCACGATGATAGGGATTTAGAAAAATCAGAGGTATTAATACTTATGGAATAAACAGGAGTATATCATTTAACACTGGCAGAGTATTTAGCTTAGAGAGATTATCCATCTCTATTCAATGAAAAATTTTATTGAAGTCAAGATAAGCAGGGTAAAGATTGTCCTGAGTGAAGTCGAAGGGACAGATAAAGTGGATTCAACCCATATAGCAGAGTATGGGAAGCAATTTTTTTGATGGAAAACTTTTCAAACCGAAGACAGAAGTTCAAAAACAGATAGAGGAAAAACTCAGGATACTAGAAGATTTTCAGAAACATTTGCTTTAATTCATATAAAGCAGACTTAACTGAGGGGTTCAGTATAAGGGTTTTTAACATGATTTTTTCATAAAAAATTGGGTTACCTTGTCTGGATATATGTTGATGGCAATTTTCATTATGCCGATGAAGGCATTTTTGAGTTTCAAAAAGGTAAAAGTTTATTTTTTTGAGGACAACTTTGCATAATTTGGGTTTAAAATATTTTAACCTTTATTCTGACATTAGCAATATTACTGCAATATTGTTTTAAATAATTTTGCAAAATTTCATTTTATAATATAATCATGTCCTTGAAAATACTTCATAGTTCTGACTGGCATCTTGGGAAAACCTTTAAAGAAACCACCTTTGACCTTCTCCCCATTCAAAAATTGATTTTAAAGGAAATCCATAAAATCGTAGAAGAACAAAACCCTCAAATTATCCTCCTTGCAGGAGATATTTTCGACACTTACAATCCATCTTTTGAAGCAGAAAAGCTTTTTTATGAAACAATAACCTCAATGGCAGAGAGAAATTCTCTTATTGTCGCAATTGCTGGAAACCATGATTCTCCAGAAAAACTTCAGATTTCTCAACCATTAATAACTGGAAAGCACTCAATCTTAATTATTAGCAATTTAATTAAGAAATATAATAATATTTTTGAAAATAGTAATTTCAAAATTAGCATTGAAGACTATTTTATAAAAGTTCAATTAAAGGAATTTGCCAAAACATTAGCGATAAAGGCCCTACCCTATCCATCAGAAGTCAGAATGGCAGTTAGTGGTGAAGATTTTTTAACAAAATTAAGGGAGATTGCATCTAAGGAACCTCAATTTACATGCGATTACTTTATTTTTGTTTCCCATCTTTTTATAAATGGTGCTCAAAAAATCGGGTTCAGAGCGAATACTTCAAATCGGCGGAGTTGAGAGTATTCCTATTGATTTTTTACCAGAAAAGGCTCAATACATTGCTCTTGGACATCTTCATAGATATCAAAATATTGGAAAATTCATATACTCAGGCTCTATATATCCCTTTGATATCGGAGAAGTAGAACATAAAAAAGGAGTTTGTCTGTGGCAGGAAAATAATCTTCAGTTTATTGAATTTTCTACCATTCCTAAGATAAAAAAATTAGTGTTTGAAACAGTGGAATCTGCAATAGAAAAAGTACCAGATGATGATAGTTTTTACTATATTTTAATCAAATCAGAAAAACAGTATAGCCCCTATCAAATAGAAAATTTAATAAAAGCATATAAGGATAAACTTATAAGCTGGAGGTTCGAGACAACAGAAATTAAAGAAACAGAACAAACAATTGATATTTCAACATTAAGAGATGAACAACTTTTTAAAGAGTTTTACAAGTCAAAGTACAATGATGAACCCGATGAAGAACTCTTAAAACTCTTTCTTCAGTGTCTTGAGGAGGCAAGAAATGCTTCCAGTTAAGCTTTCTATAGAAGGACTTCAGAGTTATTCCGAAAAAGTGGAGATAGATTTTGAAAAATTTCATAAAAACAGACTTTTTGGAATTTTTGGAGACACTGGAGCAGGAAAATCTACAATTCTTGATGCAATTATTCTTGCCATATATGGAAAAACACCAAGACTTGGCGGTAAGAACTTACATGAAGCAATTAATCCAACAAAGGACAGAATAAAAATAAATTTTATCTTTAAAATATCAGGTAGACAATATCTTATTGAAAGGTCAATTGGAAAAGATTCTAAATGCAAACTATATGAAGTAAAAGACAATGTAAAAATCCCAAAAGCAGAAAAAAGCAAAGAATTTGAAGATGCCATTAGACAGATCATTGGATTAGAACATGAAGAATTCTGTAAAGTTGTCATATTACCCCAAAACCAGTTTGCAGAAATTCTAAAAATTAAACCAGCAGATAGAGCTCAATTACTTGGTAATCTTTTTGACCTCAATGTATTCGGAGAACCTCTTTCTGAAGTTGTAAAAAATCTTGCAAATAAGACACAACTTGAGAAATCCTCTGTTGAGAATAGACTAAAAGAGCTCGAAGAAATATCAGAAAAATCTATCAAAATTAAAGAAGAGGAGATAGAAAAAGCCACCATAAATCTGAAAGAACTTGAAAATCAGCAAAAACAATTATCAGAAAAACTTGAGCTTATTAATAGATTTCATGAACTTAATAACCAAAAAATAGAATTAGAACACGCATTAGCTGAACTAAAGAAAAAATCTACAGAAATAGAAAAACTGAAAGAAAAGATAAAAATTGACGAAGAAATGGCGCAATATAAAATTTTTTATAATGAATGGATTAATCTTAAAAGTTCAATTGAGGCAAATCTCAAGATAAAACAAGAAATACAGGAAAGTTTAGAAAAAATTTCAGAGAAACTCAACAAAATCTCGAAACAAAAAGAAGATTTTGAAGCCTCTTTTGTCAAAAAACATGAGGACTTAATAAGAACCATTGCTGATGCTGAAGAAGCAATAAGAATAAGTAAGAAGATTGAACAATTGAAGGCTGAGCAACAGGAAATTGAAAGAAATATTTCACTTACTAAAGAGAATCAAAAGAAAATTGAAAAAGAAATTCAGAAGATTACTAATGAAGTTGAAAAATTAAAAGCTCTTATTTCAGATAATCAGAATAAATTTAAAGAAATATCACTGAATGAAGAAGAAGAGCAACTCTACAATCTTTTACCAGAAGTTTTACCAAAAGTAAACGAGATTAAAAATCTTGAGGTAGAAATTGATAAACTTAAAACCACCCTTACTGAAGCAAAGAAAAATAAAGAATCACTTTTTAGAGAAATCGCAAAGATGCTTTTGCATAAGCTTCAGATAACTATAACAGATTCTGAAGAAATACTCTCTACTATTGAAATAAGAAAACAACAACTTGAAAACCTCCTTGATGAAAAGAGAAAAACACTCAAGGAACTTGAACTCAAAAATATGGCAATTACATTAAGCAGACAACTTACAGAAGGTAAACCCTGTCCTGTATGTGGAAGTACTCTTCATCCTCAACCAGCCTCAGGTGAAATTGAAGAAAAAATTAAAAATATGGAAAATGAAATAATAGTCATTGAAAATCAAATTAAAGATATTGAAACTTTCAAAAAAGACATAAAGCCACATCTTAATGAAATTATTGAAACAAATGTTAAGATCAGTCAAACAGAGAATGATATAAAGGAAAAAACAGAAACATTAAGCAAATTAAAAGAAAAACTTTTTAATATTTTTCCCAATGAGCATTTTCCCCATGCATTAGAAATTTTCAATCAATTAAAAGAAAGAAAAAGAAACTGCGAAAAATTAATGACTGATTTAAACAAGCTAAATAATCAGTTTAATGAAAAAAACAATCTTTTAAATGAAAAACTTAACATGAAAACCCAAATGTCTGTTACATTAGAACAACTTAAACCCCAACTTGAGAGATTAAATAAAGAAATAGGACAGAACCTTGATATACTGAACCAAAAAACTAAAGGAAAAAATCCTGAAGATTTGAAAAAGGAAGCAGAAACAGAGTTAAATAACCTTAAAAATACTAAGGAAAATCTCGAAAAATTCCTTAAAAGTAAAGAAAAAGATAAACAGGAAAGAGAACTTCAACTACAAAAAATCAAAACTGAGCTTGAAAATGAGCAAACAAGATACAATGACATTAATAAGCGTCTTACAGAAAAAGCTAATGAAAAAGGAGTATCTATTAATCAATTAAAAAATTTCTTCCTTGATGAAAAATTGAAAGAAAAAATAAAGAAAGAAGTTGAAAATTATGAAAAAGAAAGAAACTCAAAATCAGGAGCCTTACTGCAAATAATAAAACAAATAGAAGAACTTCAGATAAAAGAACTTCCTACAGGTGAACCTGATAAAACAAAGATAGCTTTAGAGACAGTGCGGAAAAATATTGCAGAGCTAAATAAAAAACTCGGTGCTTTACATGAAAACATAGAAAGAGAAAAAGAATTACTAAAAGAAAAAGCACAGCTAATTGAAACACTTACAAGTCTTGAAAAAAACTTTAAAAACATAAAAACTCTTGAAAACATTATAAGAGGAAAAGAAATGGTAAAATTTTTCTCATGGTATCTGATAAAAGATATCGTTTCTCTCTCAAACAAACTTCTTGAAGAGCTTATTGGAAGAAGATTTTATTTAACTGTTTCACAAAATCTTGAATTTACAATAAAAGACCTTTTTTATAATTCAACTCGTTCAGTGGCAACACTTTCAGGTGGAGAAACCTTTATAGTCTCCTTTGCTCTTGCACTGGCTTTGTCATATTACATACAGCACCGAAGAAGAAGACCGGTACAGTTCTTTTTTATTGATGAAGGTTTTAGTTCCCTTGATAAAGACCTTCTTGATTCTCTTTGTTCCATATTAAATGAACTTCGCTCACAGGATAGATTGGTAGGATTAATATCTCATCTTGAAGAATTAAAACAGATTATTCCAGAACATATTTATGTATACCGAGAAAAAACAGGTTCAAGCAAAATAAAATATTTTAGTTACAATAACCTGTTAGCATAAAATTTCAGTTGACATACGAAATAATATTTTGATTTAATTATATAAAAAATTGTTCTTTGACAAGACGAAGTCTTTTTTAGAGGGCAAAGCCCGAAAAAATAAAAGCTGAAGTATTATTTAGAGAGCGAAGCCTAAAGAAAGCGTCTGAGCTTCTTTTTTGTCATCGTATATTATGAATATGGGGTATAATCTAATAATGAGAGGGAAATGGAAGGACAGACTAAGTGAATTGTCATTCTGAGCCGAAGGCGAAGAATCTTCTCCTTAGCAGGATCTCATTTTATCAAGTTTTAAATATTGATGTTTCATAATCCATTGAAAATAGCTGATTTTCTTATGTCAGAAAATCAAGCAATATCAATGGTTTACAGAATAACCGTAAGTGAAAAATTCCTGAAAAATTTGCAAAACCCTCCTTATAACATATTGAAAAATAAGAGAAAAAAAGAGGGGGTCTGGTAGGAAACTTGACCTCATTTAAAAGGGATTGCGACCAGGTGACAAACCTTTTTCTTTGAACTCACAGAATGGTAGGAAACTTGACCTCATTTAAAAGGGATTGCGACCTTCCTGCTAAGCAAAACTGTTTCAAAAAGCTTGGGTAGGAAACTTGACCTCATTTAAAAGGGATTGCGACATCCCCGTGGTGTGGAGGGTGCTTTTCGCATGCTGTATGGTAGGAAACTTGACCTCATTTAAAAGGGATTGCGACTTTGCTTGCGATACTCTTCTTCAGAGATGAGTTTGTGGTAGGAAACTTGACCTCATTTAAAAGGGATTGCGACTCTCAATTTCGCCAATTTCTTTTTCTGGTCGATGCAGTAGGAAACTTGACCTCATTTAAAAGGGATTGCGACATATTCAGGAACCTCTGTATCTGGTGGAAGCTCTTTAAGTAGGAAACTTGACCTCATTTAAAAGGGATTGCGACATAAAAGTAATATTTTGATGTTTTGTGAAGCACCTTTGTAGGAAACTTGACCTCATTTAAAAGGGATTGCGACGCAAAGAATAACCTACGCTTTGCTGTATTAAAATGTGTAGTAGGAAACTTGACCTCATTTAAAAGGGATTGCGACAAAGGATTGAATCTTTGTCCTACTTGCATTTTCTGTAGGAAACTTGACCTCATTTAAAAGGGATTGCGACTTTTGCCTGAAAATAAAGTTAAAATTCCCTGACCTGTAGGAAACTTGACCTCATTTAAAAGGGATTGCGACGTCCCTGTGCCCGCCTGTTCTGCTACGGGTCAGAAAATCCCTAAGTAGG
>NZ_MAVV01000042.1 GCF_001707915.1 Thermodesulfovibrio sp. N1
CAGGCGTATTTGAGCTTTGTGGCGATGAAAAGGTTAGTTTAAGGGATATTGTTAAAGACTTCTTAAGATTTCTTAATAAATTAGCATTTTTTATACCTGTTCCAAAGGGATTTCTGAAAATATTTCTATCTGAACAATACAAAATGATGTGGAGAGATAATGTATGCGGTTATTCTAAAGATATCTTACAAATGACAGAAATTTTACAAAGAAGCCCGATTCCGTACATAGAATCAATAAAATGGTCAGCAACTAATAAATAAACTTTATCTATTTATTCTTTAATTGAAAAATAAAGCTTCACAGAAACCAAGCCAAACACTACAGTCGTAATCCATGGAGCAATAAAGGGTGGTAAGATTTTAGAATAGCCTACAAACATAAAAAGTGAATAAAAAAGCCAGTAAACTATTGTTATTAAAAGTCCGATACTAACTGTTATTAGTCCACTTGCCTGAACCCCGCTTTTAGTTTTTGAAAAAATAGAGCTAAATTTTTCATAGGCTCCAAGAGGCAAAGAAAGACCCAAAATCATCATAAAAAGTGTAACAAAATTATAAGAAAGCCTTCCGCTTATATCAGTATCAATTTTTGGATTACTTAGCCCTACTTTTTTTAACTCTCTTCTTTTTTGTAAAAGCTCTGATATACCAAATTCTTCGATTTTTTTGATATCTTTAAAGGCTGTTACAGATAATTTAAGATTCATTGGATAATTCATTTCAGGCAATTTTTCTACTCTTCCATTAATGAAATCATAAACTATAACATTTTTAAGCAACCACTCTTTATTTGTGATATCTGCTTTTTCTGAGTCAATTCTTTTAAGAAGAATATCGTCTTTAATTATGAATATTTTTAAGTTATTTGCTATTTTTATGTTCTGCGACTGTTCTGAAAAATTCAATGTTCCAATTTTTACAACTATTCCGTCTTTTGTCCTAACATATACATCTTTTTGAACTCTACTTTTATTTTTTTCAGTTAAAGTTTCTATCATAACGTTAATTTTTTTTGTAACGTAGGGTTGAATAAATTCACCAAAAATAAATCCAAACAAAGATATTATAACGCCTAAAAATAAAAAAGGTTTTAAAATCTTCCGAAGTCTTCCTCCTGAAACAGATAAAATAAGTAACTCTCTGGTTCTAATGCCTATGGAAAATATAAAAAGGGAACTTATTAGCGTAACAAAGGGAATTAGATAAAAAACATACCTTGGTATGTTATACAGGAAATATTCAATAAAAAATAATAAAGAAGGTTTATAGGGCATAAAATCATCAATTTTTTCGACAATTCCTATTATTGAAAGAAGCGAAGCAAGGGAGATAGTTAAAACAATAAAAATTTTTAAAAAATCCTTAAGATAGCTAAAACAAACAATATTTATTCTCATTTTTTTATCCTATGCTTTGATTTTGTTGTAGGAGAAAAAAGTAAATAAGCCCATAATTATTATAGGTAATAAAGAACCTACCTCAGCTGAGACCTTTCCAGCCTTTGCAAGATTTGCTCCGTAAATCATTAGAATATAATAAATTGTAAATACAAGTAAACCAACTGTTACTCCACCAATTCTTCCACTTTTGCCAATTAACCTGCATAAAAAAGGGGATAAAAACACACTAACAATACACAAAAGAGGCAAAGAAAATCTCTTATAAAGTTCGAGTTTATAATCAGTCTTTCTTTTCTCATCGCTTCCTATCTTTGATATAAGCTCAAAAATGGAAAATTCACTTATTTTTTTCGCAATTGGTTCTATATTAGGAGAAAGTTTAAAAATATATTCCTTAAAGTTTATCTGATTTAAAGTAATATCTTTATTAAAATAGGCTTTCCCATCAAGCAAACTAAGATTGATATTTTCCTTTTCTTTTGTAATTCTGCCAGCTTTTGCAATTACAATTTTAGTTTCCTCTTTTCTTTCATCAAAAATTATAACTTCTTTCAGAGTAAGGCTATCTGGTTTTTCTTTTACAAAAATAGTAATGCCTTTAAATCCTTGATTGAATACCCCCTCTTCTATTCCGAGGGGGGCTCTTTCTGCAAGAATTGTTAATATTTTCTCTCTTACGAGATTTACTGCGGAAGGGGCAAGATAAAAGCTCATTAAAACTGTAAATGAAAAGGCAATTAATCCTATATATATAGCAGGCTTAAAGGCTTTTTTATATGGCATTCCGCTTACCATAAAAATTGTCATTTCATTGTCTGTTTGAACTCTTCCATAAGTTAGCAAAATTCCCATAAGTAAAGCCATAGGAAGAGTAAATATAAGTAACTGCGGTTGTAGAAGAATGACAATTTTGAAAAGATTTATTAAATCAATACCAACAGAAGCAAAAACTTTGCTCAATTTAAGAAGCTTTTCAATTATAAGCAAAGAATTTAAAAAAGCTAAAGAAAGAAAAATATTCTGAAGTAACTCTTTGGTTAAAGCTTTAAAAATAATCGTCATTAAAAAATGCCTTTTTTAAGAATATCATGGATATGAATTAATCCTTTAAGGGTGCCATCACTGGCAGGAACAACAAGACTCGTTATTGAATACTTCTGCATTGTTGAAAGAGCAACTGCTGCGAGTTCCTCTTCATTGATTGTTTTTGGATTTTTAGTCATTATTTGAGAAGCCTTTAACTCAAAGAGTTCTTTACCCCATCGCTGAACTCCTCTTCTTATATCGCCATCTGTGATAATTCCGAGAATTCTTTTATTTTCATCCACAATAACAACAACTCCTAATCTTTTTGAAGAAATTTCTAAAATAGCATCAAGCATCAAAGTGTCTGAATAGGCAACAGGAAGTTCCTCTCCTGTGTGCATTAAATCTTTGACTTTTGTAAGCATTCTTCTTCCAAGAGAACCTCCTGGATGAAATACAGCAAAATCATCTTTTTTAAATCCATTACGCATTATTAATGCAACTGCTATAGCATCTCCCATTGCCATAGTTACAGTCGTTGATGCTGTTGGAATAAAACCAAAGGGACATGCCTCTTCTTTAACTGATACATCTAAAACAACATCTGCCTGTTTGGCAAGAGTTGATTGGGGATTTCCTGTAAGGGCAATAATCTTTACATTGAAATATTTTAGATAGGGTATAAGCCTTAAAACCTCCTCTGTTTCACCACTGTTACTTATTGCAATAACTACATCATCCTCAGTGACCATACCAAGATCACCATGACTTGCTTCAGCTGGATGCATGAAAAAAGAAGGAGTACCTGTTGAAGCAAGAGTTGCTGATATTTTTCTTCCTACAAGCCCTGATTTGCCAATTCCTGTAACAACTACTCTTCCCTTTGAGTTATGTATGATTTCAACAGCCTTTATAAAATCTTCATTAATTCTATCTTTAAGTTCCTGAATTGATAAAGCTTCAATTGTAAGAACTTTTTTTGCAGCATCAATTAGATTTTCCATAAGTTTTATTTTAAGTCAGCATTTAAATTTATTTCAAATAATATCTATTTCCTGTCAAGAATTAAAAATAAATCTCCTTCTATAAGATTATCTAAAACTTCAAAATCTTTTGTAAGGCTTTGAGCAAGTCTTTGCAATTCTTCCACAGAAAAATAAGCAACACCAATATCACGAAATTTTGTTTTATTATTAAGGCAAGTAAGAATAAGTCTTTCTTTGGTATTCTCAAAAAGAATTTCTAAGCATCTTTGCATAAGATTTTTTATATTAGAAAGAGCAAGATTAAAAACTCCAATCACCACAGTATAGTCAAAAACTTCATCTAATTGTTCACTTTCAATATCCTTTACATAAAAATTTGTTGCAGGATAGTTTTTCTGTGCAAGCTTTATTAAAGAAGGATTGATATCTATTCCTGTATAGGTTAAATTGACTCCCTTTTCTTTTAAAAATCTGTAAAAATCACCTTTACCACAACCAAAATCAAGAAGCTTTTTCCCATCAGGATTGATAAGTTTATAAACTGCTTCGTAACGAAGCAGTTGTCCTGTTTTTGTCCATCCTACTGCTTCGGGAGAATCCTTAAAATGAATAAGTCTTTTTGTGAAAAAATCAATTACGAACTCCTTTTCAAGCTCATCCATTTGAATATGTTATACTAAAAAATGCATATAATTCCAGCAATTGACCTTAAAGATGGTAAATGTGTAAGACTTCGGCAGGGTAAATTTAGCGAAGTCACTGTTTATTATAACAACCCTCAGGATGCTGCATTAAAGTGGCAAAATGAAGGAGCAAAGGTTTTACATGTAGTTGATCTTGATGGAGCGTTCAGTGGAAAAATACAAAATCTTTCATCTATTAAGAAAATTAGAAATGCCTTTAAGGGAGAAATAGAAGTGGGAGGAGGTATCAGAACAGAAGAAGATGTGAGAATCCTTCTTGATTGCGGAATCGACAGAGTTATACTCGGTACTGTTGCAGTAGAAGCTCCTGATTTTGTAAAAGATATATGCAAAAAATTTCCAGGAAAAATAATTGCTGGAATTGATGCCCGTGATGGTTATGTAGCAGTAAAAGGATGGGTTGAACTTACAAAAATCAAGGCAACTGAACTTGCTCAAGGAATGCAGGAGCATGGAGTATGGGGAATTATTTATACTGACATTTCAAGAGATGGAATGCTTACAGGACCAAATATTGAAGCAACAAAAGCACTTGTTGAAAGGCTCACAATTCCTGTCATTGCCTCAGGCGGAGTTTCATCAATTGATGATATTAAAAAGCTTTCAAAAATCCCAAATCTTTGGGGTGTTATCGTAGGAAAAGCCCTCTATGAAGGAACATTAAAGTTTAGCGAGGCTATTGAGCTATGTTGGCAAAACGCATAATACCTTGTCTTGATGTAAAGGATGGAAGGGTTGTAAAGGGTGTTAATTTTCTCAACCTAAGAGATGCAGGAGATCCTGTTGAAAATGCCCTTTATTATGATGAAGAAGAAGCTGATGAGCTTGTTTTTCTTGATGTTACAGCATCCCATGAAAAAAGAAAGATTATAATTGATGTTGTTGAAAGAACTGCTTCAGTTGTATTCATGCCACTTACAGTCGGAGGAGGCATAAAAAGCCTTGATGACATAAGAGATCTGCTTAATGCAGGCGCTGACAAGGTATCCATAAACACAACTGCTGTAAAGGACCCTTACTTTATTCAAAAAGCATCAACAAGATTCGGTTCACAATGTATAGTAATTGCAATTGATGCAAAAAGGGTTGATAAAACCTTTGCTCCTAAATCCTATCCACCTGAACAGTGGTTTGATGATTCTGAACTGAAAGATGTTCTTTATAATGAAAATTCAAGGTTTGTTCTTTCAACTCATGGTGGAAGACTTATGAGACCAATAGATGCAATTCAGTGGGCTAAAAAGATGGAAGAATTCGGTGCTGGAGAGATTCTTCTTACAAGCATGGACAGAGATGGAACAAAGGAAGGTTATGATATAGAGCTTACAAGAACTATTGCAGAGGCTGTAACAATTCCAGTTATTGCTTCTGGTGGAGCAGGAACGCTGGAACATCTTTATGAAGCCTTTGCCTATGCAAAGGCAGATGCAGCTCTGGCAGCTTCAATATTTCATTTCAGGGAATACTCAATAAGGGAAGCAAAAGAGTTTTTAAAGCAAAAAGGAATTCCAATAAGATTATAAAGGAGGAGAAGTGGTAAGGGTTAGATTTGCACCGAGCCCAACAGGACATCTTCATATTGGAGGAGCAAGAACCGCGCTTTTTAACTGGCTTTTTGCAAGACATCACAATGGAAAATTTATTTTAAGGATTGAAGATACTGACAGATCACGTTCTACAGAGGAGTATATTGAATCAATTATTGAAGCAATGAAGTGGCTTGGACTTGACTGGGATGAAGGTCCCTTCAGACAAACAGATAGAACAGAAATTTATCAAAAATACGCCTATAAACTTCTTGAAGAAGGTAAAGCCTATCGATGCTATTGCACCCCTGAGGAGCTGGAAGAAAGAAGGCAGAAAGCAATGAAAGAGGGAAAGCCACCAAGATATGACCGTAGATGTAGAGAAATAAGAGAAATTTTAGATAAACCCTTTGCAATTCGTTTTAAAATGCCTGTTGAAGGTGAAACAGTAGTTCATGATCTTGTAAAAGGTCATGTAACTTTTAAAAATAGTGAACTTGAAGATCTTGTAATCCTAAGAAGTGATGGCACACCAACATATAATTTTTGTGTTGTTGTTGATGATTATGAAATGGAAATATCCCATGTAATAAGAGGCGAAGACCACCTAAATAACACTCCAAAACAGATTCATATTTATCATGCTTTAGGGATGAATCCTCCAAATTTTGCTCATATTCCAATGATTCTTGGAAAAGACAGATCACGTTTAAGTAAAAGACATGGTGCTACAAGTGTTCTTGCATACAGAGATGAAGGATATCTTTCTGATGCTGTAGTTAACTATCTTGTCCGTCTTGGATGGTCTCATGGAGATCAGGAGATTTTTACAAGAGAGGAATTAATTAAATATTTTAATTTAGAACAGGTAGGCAAAGCTAATGCGGTTTTTGATTCTGAAAAACTGCTTTGGTTAAATAGTGAATATATTAAATTGACTCCAGAGGACAAACTTTATGAATTGGTAAAACCCTTTCTAATAAAGGAATGTTATCTAAATGAAGGGGATTCAATTGACTTGAAATGGGCATGTAAGGCTATCAAATCCCTTAAAGAGAGATGCAGAACTCTTAAAGAGCTTGCCCATGCAATGAGATATTATCTTCTTGATTATGTCGATATTGAGCCAAAGGCAAGGGAAAAATATATAAATACAGAGACTATACCGATAATTAAAGAAATAACTGAAAAACTTGCTCAACTTAATGATTTTACTCAGGATAAAATTGAAAAGATATTTATGGACATGGTAAATGAAAGAGGATTAAAACTTGCTCAGATTGCTCAACCCATACGAGTGGTGATCACAGGAAGCACAGTAAGTCCTGGGATTTACGAAGTATTAGAAATTGTAGGGAAGGAAAAAACACTTAAAAGATTAAGAAGGATTATAAATGCCTCTTGAAAAGGAACTTCTTGAAATTATTGTGTGTCCTAAATGTAAAGGTGATTTAATTTATGAAGAAGAAAAAAATATACTTTTATGTAAAACATGCAAGGTTTATTATCCTGTAAAAGATGATATTCCTGTCCTTCTTATTGAAGCCTCTCAACCTGTGGAGGAAGATAATGAATTTAAAATTAATTAGTTGGTCCTACAACACTTAAGATAAAACTCTTGTAATTAATAATTCTCTCTGATACTCTTTTTATATCTTCTATGCTAACTTTTTCAATATATTCTGGATATCTTTTAATGTAATCGTCTCCCAATTGATAAAAATCCATAAGAGGTAAAAATTCATTTATTTTTTTCATTGTATCAATTCTTAATGGGAAACTACCTACCAAAAAAGCCTTTGCTTCTTTAAGTTCTTCTTCAGTTAATCCTTTGTTTACCATATTTTTTAGTTCTTCTGTTACCATTTTAACAACATTATCTGTGTTTTCAGCTTTTGTTTTAACTTCAATATAGAAGGCTCCATTTAATAAATAGGGTGTGAATGTGCTATATATTGAATAAGCAAGTCCCTTTTCTTCTCTAACTTTTTTTGCCAATCGAGATGTAAGTCCGCCACCTCCAAGAACATAATTCATTAAAGATGTAGCAAAAAAATCGGGGTCTTTTCTTGATATTCCCTCAAAACCTAAAACAATTGTTGATTGTGTTAAATCTTTTCTATTTATTTTCAATTCTAAAGGTTTATCTCTTTTTTGAAAAACAGGTGGGACTATCTGTCTATCATAAATTTCACCTTGCCAGGGAAGAATATATTTTTCAATTTTATCCTTTAATTCTTTTTCATCAATGTCTCCAACAAAGGAAAAAATCATTCTGTTAGGTTTGTAAAATTTTTCATAAAATTTCACTATATCCTGCCTTGTTAAATCTTTGAGTTTTTCAGGCTCTCCTTCTATTGGTCTTCCATAAGGATGTTCTCCAAAGAGTTTTTTAAAGAAGTTTTTATGAGCTATATATGAGGGATCCTCTTCCATTTGTTTTAGTGATTTTTCAAGGATGGAAACTTCTTTTTTAAATTCTTCTTCAGGGAATGTAGGTGTTTTGAGTATTTCAAAAAATAGCTCTAATCCTTCACTTAAATACCTTTTAGTTGTAGAAAGAGTCAGTAAGGTATAATCATAGTGAACTTTTTTTCTATTGAAAGAGCGAAAAAATCTATTTTATCTTCAATTTCTCTTGCTGATAAATTTTTCGTTCCGTGGGTTAGCAAATGGGCAGTTAAATAGGCTTGAGAAGGCTTTTCTTCATCTAAAGGAGAGGCTGGAATAAGCACAGATAAATAAACTATAGGGATATTATCTCTATATAAGTACTTTACTGTTGCTCCGTTATTTAGTTTTATTGTTTTAAATTCCATATTAATTGCTCCTGCTATTGAATAATTAAAACAAGAAAATAGAAATAAAAATATATAAAAAATTTTTCTTTTCATTTTGGTAGCAAAACGCCAACTGTCATATTATCGAAAATTAAATATTTTTTTGCTACTCTTTGCAAATCAGCACCAGTAATTTCCATTATTTCTTTCCTATATAAATCAATCATTTTCCAACTACCAAGAATTTCAAATCGACCTATAAAAAGGGCGTGTCCAAATACAGAATCTTGGCTAAATAGAAAGGATGCCTCTACCTGATTTTTAGCTTTCTCGATTTCCTTTTCATCGGGCAATTCATTTTTTATCTTTTCTATTTCTTCTTTTATAATTTTTTCAACTTCATCAACCTTTTCAATATCCTTTATCGCAGCAATAATAAAAAATAAAAATCCATCTCTACTTAATGGTGAATTACTTGATGAAATGTCAACAACTAAAGCTTTCTCATTGACAAGCTTTCTATAAAGCCTTGAACTTTTTCCTTCTCCCATTATGGTACTTAATATTTCAAGGGCAAGACTATCCTTATCAGGATAGGCTGGAACTTTATATGCCATAACAAGCATGGGTAGATGAGTTTGTTTTTTTAATATAATCCTTCTTTCTCCATGTTGCTTAGGTTCATAAAGTTTTTTTCTTAATGGAAGAGTTTTACATTCAGGAATATTTTCAAATTGAATTCTAATTTTTTCTAAAATTTCATCTTTTTTTATATCTCCAGCAACAATTATAAAAGAATTGTTTGGGCAGTAATAACTTTGATAATAATTTTTAATATCCTCAAGAGTAATTGATTGGATATCTTCTGTCCAACCTATTACTGGTTTGCGGTAGGGATGGTTTTTAAAGGCAGTGCTAATAACCTCTTCAATTATCAGGTTTTCAGGATCATCTTCATATCTTTGCCTTCTTTCTTCAAGAACAATTTTCTTCTCAAGTTCAAAATCCTCAGATTTTAAAAGTAAATGAGCCATTCTGTCTGATTCAAGATCAATAGAAGTTTGAATTTTAGATGGCGAAATTTTTTGGTAATATACAGTATAATCCTTTGTTGTAAAAGCATTATCAATTCCACCTTGAGATTGAATAATCTTTGAAAAAACATTATTAGGATAATTTTTGCTTCCCCTAAACATTAAATGTTCAAGAAGATGACTGATACCAGATTTTCCCTCTGGTTCATCGATTGCTCCAACTCTATACCAAACCTGAAATGTAGATACTGAAGAAGAATGATCTTCAATTACAATTATTTTTAGACCATTTTTTAATGTTTCTTCTGTTATCTTGCAAAGTGCCATAAAAGGAAATATTAAAATAAAAAAAATAGAAAGAGCAAACTTAATCATTTTATTCCAAATTTTTCTGCGATTTGTTTAATTGTTTCTTTTAATGGTCCTAAATCAGATGATTTAACTACATAGGCATCTGATGCCCAAACAGAAAAATCATCTCTGTAATCATAGGCTGTAAGCATAATTACCGGTACATTTGGATTTTTTTGTTTCAGTTGTCTTAAAACTTGAATCCCATCAATATCAGGCATCATTATATCAAGAGTAACTAAATCTGGTTTTTCTTTATCAAAAAGTTCTAAGGCTTCTTTCCCTGAATTAGCTGTCACTATTTCGTATCCTTCATCTTCCAATTCAGACTTATAGAGCATTAGAATGTTTTTTTCATCATCAACTACCATTATTTTCATTACTTTTACCTCCCTCTTTATAAATTGGCAAATAAATTCTAAAAATTGACCCTCTATTTAGTTCACTTTCTACTTTAATTATACCACCATGTTCCTCAATAATTTTCTTTGAAATAGATAGTCCAAGCCCAGTACCTGTTATTTTAGTTGTAAAAAAGGGATCAAAAATCCTTTTAAGATTTTCCTTTGAAATCCCTATGCCCGTATCTTCCACTTCTATTACAAAGAAATCTCCGTTCAAGAGTTCTCCCTTCATATTTTCTTCTGGATTTTTAATTCTTAATGTTATGCTTCCATTTTTTGTAGCTTCATTTGCATTAGAAATTAAATTAAGCAAAACTTCTTTGAGTTTATCATAACTTCCCAAAACTATAAAATCTTCTTGTATTTCAATAATAAATCTGTTATTATTTTCTTTCAAAGTTGATTCAGTTAAATTAATCATGTCATTTACAAGATTTTTTATGCTAAAAGGTTCTTTGGTTAATGCTTGAGGTTTTACAAAGCTGAGAATTTCGTTCAATATTTTTTCAAGTCTTCGTGTTTCATCTACAATTACCTTAACATATTCTTTTAATTTTTCTTCTTTAAGCTCTTTATTTAGTCTTTTGGCAAACCCACCTATGGCAAGTAAAGGATTCCTTATTTCATGAGCAACCTTTGCTGCCATCTCACCCAAAGCAGCCATCTTTTCCATTGAAGCAATTTTCTCTCGTAGACTTCTTATTTCTGTAATATCTCTTGCTAAATTTATGGTTCCCTTTAAATTTCCATCTTTATCAAATATTGGGGAGCTTGAAACAAGATAAATACCATCTAAATAATTTTCTTCTATTTCCCCAATTTTTGCTTTCTTAGTCTCTATAGCTTGCCTATGTGGACAACTTTTTAGAGGAGTATCTTCTTTATGGACAATTTGAAAACACTTTTTATTTATTATATCTCGTTCTTCTTTGCCAATCTTATTAAGAAAAGCTCTGTTAACCTTTTTTATTGTATAAAATTCGTCTGTATAATAAAGTAAATCAGTTATTGAGTTAAATAGCATCTCAAGTTCTTTTTCAGCCTGTTCAACTTTTTCAAAAATCCATGCATTTTCAATAGCTCCTGCTACCTGATCTGCAAAACCTTTAAGAAAGTTTATGTCCTGTTCAGTTATAGGTTTTCTTGTGTAAAGATTGTCAACCCATATAACACCGATCGCTTTATCTTTAGAGATTAAAGGGACAATAGCATAGGCGTGACTTCCAAGTTGTTGAATTATTAGTGGGTCAGATTCATCCTTATGGACATCCTTTATATTAAAAACTTTTTTTTCTTTCACAGCTCGGGTAATTGGATAGTTACTGTTAAGAGGAATTGAAAGGTGCCTGCAAAGACGATCAAAAAAGGAGTCTTCCTCAAAATCTTTCTTACTTAAATCTTCTAATACTTCATAGAGGGTTTTTTTCTCCTTTGAAAGACTTGACCAGATTTGCCAAGCTTCTTCATAACTTGATGGACCAACAGCCATCTTCCCTTTTATAGAATTTTCTTCTTCATCTACTAAGAAAAGAACTGCTCTATTAAAACCTAATCCTTCACCCATTGTGATTACTGTTAAAATCATACGCAAAAGCTTATTTAAAGACAAAGTACTTCTTACAACGGAACTAACAAATAGAATTTTTGTCAATTCTTCATTTCTTCTAATAAGTTCTCTTTCAAGCTTCTTTTTTTCCGTTATATCCCTTGCAATTCTACTGACACCAACAATTTCACCAAAAACATTTTTTATTGGAGAAAGGGTAAGGCTAACTTCTATGAGTCTATTATCCTTTGTTATCCTTACAGATTCTATTTCTTTAAGTATTTCTCCTTGTTTTACCTTTTCAATATAAAATTTTTCTACTTCTATTAAAAAATCTGGAATAACAGGCAAAGGCCTTCCTATGACTTCTTCCTTTTTAAAACCAAAAATCTCCTCAGCGCCCTTATTCCAAGCAGTTACAATATTATTTAAATCAGTAGCAACAATAGCATCGGCAGAACTCTCAATAAGGCTTTCTAAGTAATTTTTTAACTCTTTTGTTTCCTTAAATTGTAGAGATTTTAAAATAATTAGAGAAGCAATCGAAGAAAAAAGTTCACCAATACTTATGTCTTCATCTGTAAATTCACCCAACCCTTCTTCTGAGTCCAACTTATTATAAACAAGAATTGTCCCTATAATTTCCCGTTCTATTCCTTCTGATTTAGTATCATCTTCTTTAATTTTTTTAGTAATTTTTAGAGGAATGCATATTGCGGAGTATGCTGGAATATCTAAAACTTCACCATCTAATTCCTGTTTATTTAAAATTAGAACTTTACCTTCTTTCATAACTTTGCCACAAGGACCATCATCAATCCCTATTTCATCTTTCCATGTCTGAAGATTATAAGATGCTACAACCTTAAGTTTTCCATTCTGTATTAGCCTTAAAACCGATGCTTGGGCATTCATAAATTCCGCAACATGATATATTAATCTTTCAAGAAGTATATCAGTGTCATCGGAGATTTCAAGGAGTGCTAAGAGTTCAAATAATGCTTTTCTTTCTCTCATATTTGAATTATTTCCCTATAAAGTTTAATATAATCTTTTACTGCCTTTGACCATGAAAAATCCTTGCTCATTGCAGAAAAAATCATCTTATTCAGTCTATTTTTGTCGTAGTAGACATCTATAAATCTTTTTATTGCACATTCAATTGCTTCTGGAGTAAATTCATCAAAAAGAAAACCTGTTATTCCGTCTTCAACGGTATCTTCTAACCCCCCTACCCTTCTACTGATTGGAATTGTTCCATATCTCATTGCAATTAATTGACTCAACCCACAGGGCTCGTATTTTGAAGGCATGACAATTCCATCTGCTCCTGCATAAATTTTATGGGCTAACTCTTCATCAAAACCTATATGTATGAAAACCCTCCCAGGATAATTTTTTTCTAACTGTTTTACCATCTTTTCATAATAATGTTCTCCTGTTCCTATTAATATAAATCTTGCTCCTTTATCTATAAGTTTTGGGATTGCTTGAACTAAAATATCAATACCTTTTTGTTGAACCATTCTACCAATAAAAGTAAAAATAGGGTTATTAATATCACAGTCAAGTTTTGTTATTTTTATTAACTCTTCTTTGTTCTTTATTTTCAAGTGAAAACTTTTTACATCGTAATTATAAGATATAAATCTATCCTTTGCGGGATTCCATATTTCATAGTCAATTCCATTCAGTATACCGATAAGTCTATCCTTTCTTTTTCTTAAAACCCCATCCAATCCAAAACCAAACTCAGGTGTTTGGATCTCTTTTGCATATCTGGGGCTAACAGTAGTTATATAATCAGCACTAAATAAACCACCTTTCAAAAAATTAACCATCCCATAAAATTCTAAACAATCTATATGAAACATCTCCCAACCAAAACCTGTAATGTTTAGTTTTTCCTTTGGAAATACACCCTGATAACCTAAATTGTGTATAGTTAAAATTGTCTTTGTTTTTTCAAAACATTTTCCTTCCCTATATATTGATTTTAAATAAAGTGGAATCAATGCAGTATGCCAGTCATGGCAATGGATTATGTCAAAATTTAAATCCAATGCTTTACATATCTCCAAAACAGCTCTTGAAAAAAACACAAATCTTTCGGCATTATCAAGATATTCACCAAAATTCGTTCCATATAGCTCATCGCGGTCAAAAAAATCGTTATGTTCAATGAAAAAAATATTTCCATATTTTTCTGGATTCAAAATTAAATTATCATCACTGTCTATTGAAACCCTTGCAGACCGAAGACCCCCAAATTTTGTAGATGTTCCTAATGGGACACCATATACTAATCCTGAATCAACCACTTTATCATAAAAATTATTTTTAGTTATTCTAAAAAAAGGCAAGAAAAGGGTAATATCTATACCACCTTTAATAAATTCTTTAAATAAAGCACCTACAACATCACCTAATCCTCCTGTTTTTGAAAAAGGGACAGATTCAGCAGATACTAAAGCAACTCTCATATTTTAGCCTCCTTAAGAAACTTTGTAGCTTCCTCTGGAGGTGTAGGATTTATAAAAAATCCTGAACCCCATTCAAAGCCTGCTGTTTTTATGAGTTTAGGGATGATTTCAATATGCCAATGATAATATTCATTAACTTCATCGAAGAAAGGAGAAGTATGAAGGACATAATTATATGGTGGAGTCTCCAAAACAGCATCTAATTTTTTAAGTGTTACTTGCAAAGCTTCTGCAAGGAGAGTAAAACTTTTATCTTTAGGTTCAAATCTTGATTCATGTCTTTTAGGTAAAATCCATGTCTCAAAGGGTTCTCTTGGAGCAAAAGGACAAAGGACTATATATGCATCATTCTGAAAAACAACTCTCTTATCTGACTCTAATTCTTGAGCAATAATGTCACAGAATATGCATCTGTCTCTTAATTCATAGTATCTTTTAGCAGATGTCATTTCTTCTGTAACATGATGAGGCACTATAGGAAGAGCTATTAACTGGCTATGGGTATGCTCAATTGTGGCACCTGCAATTTCACCTTCATTTTTAAAAACAAGTACATACTTAAAACGAACATCTTTTTTAAGATCGGTAATTCTAAAATAATAAGCCCATAAAACATCCTCAACTGCTTTAATGGACATAGTGGAAATAGATGAAAGATGATCAGGAGTTTCAATAATTACTTCATGGGCGCCAATTCCGTTCATTTTATCATAGATGCCTTCTCCTCTTTTGTTAAGTTCTCCATGAATCTGCAAAGCTGGAAATTTATTTGGGACCACCCTTAAAGTCCAACCTGGTGTATTTGGAGGTGTATTTGGAGGTCTAAAGGCAATTATTTCATTTGGTGCAGTATGTTCATTACCGGGGCAAAAGGGACAAAATCCTTTTATTTTTCTTTTTTGGCTTACAGATGTAAAAA
>NZ_MAVV01000043.1 GCF_001707915.1 Thermodesulfovibrio sp. N1
TTGATAAAAGAGACCCTATTTTATTTCAGAGAATGTTGCCATTTATAGAAAAAGGGAATTCCGTTATTCTTTTAGGTATTACTCATATTCCTGGAATTATAGACAGATTAACTGAGGCAGGATTTTCAGTTAATACAATTTCTGAAAGAGTTTTTTAAAAAATTTTTTTATAGAAAATTTTTTCTCTACCTTCACATTGTAAAAACAAAATTCATGTCTCAAAAATGGATATCCCTCCCACTTTTTTTTAAAAAAAACAACTCCCTTATTTATCCCTAAACCTAAATTTAAATAATACTTTTTCTGCTTTATTGCAGTTTCAATAATGTTATAAAGAAGTAAATCTGATACACCAGGAACATAAAATCTGCGATTTATAAAATTAAACATATAAAAGGCATATTTTTCTGCTCCATAATCTGCAACATCGAAGGCTACGAGTTTTCCTTTGCTGTTGATAGCATTATAAACTTGAACAGTGTTAGAATTTTCCAAATAATTTTGAATTTTATAAAAAATATACTTCCTATAATCATCAATTTGCCTGAGTTTAACAAATTCATCAATTAATGAAATGTGTTCATCAGTTATATAATTTGTTTTTTCTATCTCTACTTCTCTTTTTGCTCTATTGATACTATTCTTTAGTTTTGAGCTAATTCTAAAATTTGACAGATCAATTCTGTAATAAAAATCACTCTCACTTTCTATACATTCATCTTGGGGAATTATAAAAAAGGGAGATATCAAAGCCACACTTTTTGGTTTGTATTGGGAGACAACATAATTTAAAACTTCTTTAATTTCTTCTGATTCAAATTTCTCATTTAATGAATACCCTATGAATGTTAGAAAGCCATCCTTCAGATAAAATAGATAATTTGTATATAAAAATGGTGTTGCCTCAGATACTGAAATTACATAATCTAATAAATGCTCAGGTATATAGGCATTTTTCTTTATGAATTGTATTTCTTCATTGGAAAGCATAATTTTAAAAAATCCTTATAATCTACCCACACTATAATACTTAAAGCCAATTTGTCTAACCTTTTCAGGTTCATAGATATTTCTAAAGTCAAAGAAAAGATTACCTCTCATTGATTTCTTGATTTTTAAAAGATCAAGATTTCTGAACTGATTCCATTCTGTAACAATTACCAATGCATCGGTATTTTCTGCAACAGAATAGGCATCAGCACAATAAATTAAATGAGGATAAACTTGTTTTGTATTTTCCATTGCCGCAGGATCATAAACTTTGATTAATGCTTTTTCTTGTAAAAGTCTTTGGATTATGAATAATGAAGGTGCTTCTCTTATATCATCAGTATTTGGCTTAAAGGATAGTCCAAGAATACCTATTGATTTACCTTCTATCTTGCCTTCAAAAGCATCTATGATTTTTTTTGTTAATCTCTCTTTTTGTCTTTCATTAGCTTCTATTGATGATTTTACTATACCTAACTGAACTCCCTTTTCTTCAGCTATTCTTACCAGAGCCCTTGTATCTTTTGGTAAACAGGAACCTCCAAATCCTATTCCTGCATGGAGAAATTTAGGTCCAATTCTTCCATCTAATCCCATCGCCTTTGCAACAACATTTATATTTGCTCCAACAACCTCACAGAGAGCTGATAATTCATTGATAAAAGATATTTTGGTAGCAAGAAAACTATTTGTAGCATATTTTATTAGTTCAGCTGTTGGTATATCAGTAATTACAAAGGGAGTTTCAAGTAAATAGAGAGGTCTATAAAGATCTTTCATTATCGCTATTGCCTGCTCACTTTCAGCACCAATAACTACTCTATTAGGTCTCATAAAATCCTCTACCGCAGAACCCTCACGGAGAAATTCAGGATTTGATACAATATCAAAATTTACAGGTCTTTCAAGATATTTATTGATTAATTCCTTTATTTTAATACCTGTTCCTACTGGTACTGTACTTTTTGTAACAATAACTTTATAGTTTTTCATATTTTTTGCTATTTCCTTAGCAACTTCCTCAACATACTCTAAATTAGCTGAACCATCTCCTCTTGGAGGTGTTCCAACTGCTATGAAAATTACAAGAGATTCATCAACTGCTTTATCTATTTTGGTGGTAAATTTTAATCTACCTTCTTTTGTATTTCTTTTAACTAAATCCTCTAAATTAGGCTCATAAAAGGGAATAATTCCTTTTTTTAATTTTTCTATTTTATTTTTGTCTTTATCAACACAGGTCACAAAAACTCCAAATTCAGCAAAACAAGCTCCTGTAACAAGTCCTACATAACCTGTTCCAATTATTGCTATATGCATGAAAAGCCTCCTACAAAAATTTTTTATTATAAATTTTATGCGAAGATTTTACCAATACAAACCATCATATATCTTATAAAAATATCAAAAAATTCTTCAATGATTTGTTTTTTTTAAGTATTTGGATTTTACTAAAATTTGAATAAAAAAAGCCCCTGGAAATACCTCCAGGGGCAATATTTTTATGTTTATTTTTTCCCTGCGATAAGTTCCTCTACAACTGAAGGATCTGCCAAAGTTGAGGTATCTCCAAGTTCCTCAATTGCTCCTGAAGCTATTTTTCTTAAAATTCTTCTCATTATTTTACCGCTTCTTGTTTTTGGAAGTCCTCCTGCAAACTGAATCTTATCTGGAGTTGCAATCGGTCCTATCATCTGTCTTATATGGGAAATTAATAATTTTTCCAAATCCTTTGATGGTTCATATCCTTCCTTTAAAACTACATAAACATAAATACCTTCACCTTTTATATCATGGGGGAATCCAACTACAGCAGCTTCTGCAACTGCTGGATGGGCAACTAAGGCAGATTCAACTTCAGCTGTACCTATTCTGTGTCCAGAAACATTTATAACATCATCGATTCTTCCCATTAACCAATAATCTCCATCCTCATCAACTCTGGCACCATCTCCTGTAAAGTATTTACCGGGAAATCTTGAGAAATAAACTTCTTTAATTCTTTTATTTTCTGGATCTCCCCATGTACCTCTTAAAATTCCTGGCCAGGGTTTTTCAATTACAAGATAGCCACCCTCATTTACTCCTGCAGGAGAACCATCTTCTTTAAGTACCCGTGGAACAACTCCGAAAAATGGCCTTGTTGCTGAACCTGGTTTAAGTGTCATTGCTCCTGGTAGTGGTGTAATCATAAATCCACCTGTTTCTGTCTGCCACCATGTATCAACTATTGGGCAACGTTCTCTTCCTACGTGTTTGTAATACCAAATCCATGCTTCTGGATTGATTGGTTCTCCAACAGTCCCAAGTATTCTCAAACTTGAAAGATCATATTTATAGGGCCACTTTTCACCCTCTCTCATTAAGGCTCTAATTGCTGTTGGTGCAGTATAAAATATGTTTACTCTGTGTTTTTCAACTATTTCCCAGAATCTCCCAGGATTTGGATATGTTGGAACACCCTCAAACATTAAAGATGTTGCTCCTGCACTTAATGGCCCATAGACAATGTAGCTGTGTCCTGTAACCCATCCGATGTCTGCTGTACAGAAAAATGTTTCCTCAGGTTTATAATCGAAAACCCATTTGAATGTAATGTTTGTATAAACCATATATCCACCAGTTGTATGAAGCACACCCTTTGGTTTTCCCGTAGAACCTGATGTATAAAGTATAAAAAGTGGGTCTTCTGCATCCATTACTTCTGGTTCGCAGTAATTAGCTATTTCTGGATCATTCATAAGGTCATGCCACCAGAAATCTCTTTGAGGATCCATATCAACAAAATTAGGAGTTCTTTTTACCACAATTACTTTTTCTACTGAAGGAGCTCCCTCAAGAGCTTGATCTGCATTAGCTTTTAATGGAACAATTCTTCCTCCACGAATTCCCTGATTTGCTGTAATAAGAAGCTTTGCTCCACAGTCATTTATTCTGTCTCTTAATGACTGGGCTGAAAATCCTGCAAAGACAACACTATGAATTGCTCCAATTCTTGCACAGGCAAGAAGTGTAATAGGAAGCTCGGGTATCATGGGAAGATATATTGATACTCTATCACCTTTTTTAATCCCGAGCTTTTTAAGAACATTAGCAAATCTATTCACTTCTCTATAAAGTTGCCAGTAAGTATAAGTTTTGACCTCCCCATCGTCTGCTTCCCAGATAAGTGCTGCTTTGTTTCCTAAGGAATTAAGGTTACGATCAAGGCAGTTATAGGAAGCATTTAGTTTTCCATTTATAAACCATTTAATATAAGGCTTATTGAAATCATAATCTAAAACCTTATCCCATTTTTTATACCATGTAATGTTTTGCTCAGCAATCTCTGCCCAAAAACCTTCAGGATCTTCAATTGACCTCTTATACATTGCCTCATACTCAGCCATACTTTTAATGTAGGCTTTTTCTGATATTTCTTTTGGTGGAGGGAAAACCCTCTGTTCTTTAAGTAATACATCAATGCCTTGTGTCATAGATTTACCTCCTTTTTTTCTATTAATTTTAACATTTATTCTGCACCAACTCCAATGTAAGACCTGATTTTTTCTGACTCAAATTTTGCCTCCGCTTCCTTTTCCTGTGTTAAAAGAGACACTAATATACCTACAGCGAAGGAAGCAAAGAAAGAAACTATTGCAGGATTTTTCAATGGAAATATTGCCTGTGAATTTTTCAAAATTTCAACCCATACAGTTGGACTTAAAACTATCAAAATAACACTTAAAGTTAAACCAGTATAAATACTCCATAATGCTCCCTGTGTTGTAAATTTTCTCCAGAAAATGGACATAAGTAAAGCTGGAAAGTTTGCAGAAGCAGCTATCGAAAAAGCTAATCCTACCATAAAGGCTACATTCTGACCTTTAAAGACAATACCAAGAATGATTGCAAGCAATCCAAGACATAATGTAGCAATTTTTGCTGCCTTTACTTCCTGTTTTTCATCTGCCCTTCCTCTTTTAACTACCCCAACATACAGATCATGAGATACTGCGGAAGCACCTGCTAAGGTTAAACCGGCAACAACTGCAAGAATTGTTGCAAAGGCTACAGCGGATAAAAAGCCAAGAAAAATTTCTCCTCCAAGTGCTTCTGCTAAAAGAGGAGCTGCCATGTTACCACCTTTATCAATTTTCATTATAAGCTCTTGGCCTACCAGTGCTGCTGCGCCAAATCCGATTGTGAAGGTGAGAATATAGAAATATCCAATAAATCCTGTTGCATAGAATACTGATTTTCTTGCCTCTTTAGCATCTGGAACAGTATAAAATCTCATTAAAATATGAGGAAGTCCCGCTGTCCCAAACATTAAAGCAATTCCTAAAGATACTGCATCAAAGGGATTTGTTATTAAGCCTCCAGGTTGAACAATTTTATCACCATAATTTTTTGTCACTGTTGAGAAAAGTTCAATATAATTGAAACCGAAAGAAAGAAGAATAAGAAAAACTAAAATAGTAGAACCTCCTAAAAGTAAAATAGCCTTTATAATCTGAACCCATGTTGTTGCAAGCATTCCACCAAAAAGAACATAAGCAATCATAAGACATCCAACGATTATTACGGCAATCTCATAGGGGAGTCCAAATAAAAGTTTTATTAGTGAGCCTGCACCAACCATCTGAGCAATAAGATAAAAAAGTACCGTTATCAATGCTCCTGTTGCTGCTGCTGTTCTAATAGGTCTCTGTTTTAATCGGTATGCAACAACATCTGCAAAAGTATATTTACCAAGATTTCTTAATGGTTCTGCTATAAGAAATGTTACGATAGGCCATCCAACAAGAAATCCTACAGCATAGATAAGCCCATCATATCCTTTAAGTGCCACCAAACCTGCAATTCCAAGAAAACTTGCAGCAGACATGTAATCTCCAGCTAAAGCTAAACCATTTTGAAATCCTGTAATACTTCTTCCAGCAGCATAAAACTCTGTTGTTGTTTTTGTTCTTTTAGCTGCCCAATAGGTAATATATAAAGTTGCAAAAACGAATAAAAGAAAGAAAGTTATACCTGTTAAAGTAGGCTGTCCTAAAACTGTCTGCATTATTCACCTCCAACCAATTTTTCTCTAATTTCAGATACTTTTTGATCATACTTCTTATTGGACCAAGCTACGTAAATTCCTGTAAGAAGCCAGGTTAAAATTATTACACCGATCCCTACTGGAATACCTACCGTAACAGGTCCATAAATTTTCTGCCCTAAAAATTCTTTGTTGTAAGCTAAAAGAAGTATAAAACCAAAGTAAATAAATAATTGAGCCACTGTAAGAATTAAAGAAATCGTATTCTTACTTCTTACAAGACTTTTGAATTCTTGAGAATTTAGTATCCTGTCTTTCATCTCTACCCCTCCCTTTAAAATTGAAATGTTTGTTTTTTAGCTAAATTTAAATCTAATTTTATATTTGGATTACCAATGTTTAATAAATCATCGACAGTATAAATTTTGATTTCTCCAAGCAATGTTATCAATCTTTGAAAAACCTGAGCGGTAACAAAAGCATCAGATAAAGCATCATGCAGTTGTTTTGCTTCTATACCCAAAGAATAAGCTATATCCTTAAGAGATTTATTGTATATAAATTCCTCTGGTAGTAAATCTTTTTGAATAAGCCAATTATATATTGCAAATATATCAATTGCAATAGGGTCATATGTTTGCTTTAAATGTTTATAGATAGCTTTTTTTAAAAAGGCAATATCAATGGAAATACAATGTCCGACAATTATTAAATCTTTTACAAAGGTAAGATATTCCCTTAAAATTGGACCAATATCAGGACATGATTCAAGTTCTGCTGGAGTAATTTCATGAACCATAATACTGTCTTTTTTTATGAAACTCTCTGGCTTTACGGTTCTGTAAAATACTTCTCCCATTTTTATAGATTTACCCTTCATTTTTAAAGAACCTATGGAAATGATTGTATCTTTGATTTCATTGAGTCCTGTAAGCTCTGTATCTACAACCGCAAAGTCTGTTTCACCTATTGATACTCCTTTATATTCATAGATTTTTTTCTTTTTTTTAAATATGGTAAACATGTTTAAATTATCATTAGCTTATATCTTTCAATCAAAATATCCTGTAACTTTGATATAAGCTGAAAGGTGTCTTTGAGCAATTTTTTTTCAAGATTGCTTAATTTTTCTGGATTTATAAAATTATCAGGCATAATCCCCTGAATAACCTGTTCATACTGATGTTTCATTCTTAAAAGCATTAGAAATTCAAAGGCATAAATAATTTCATCTGCATAATCTCTAACTACACCATGTTTATTTTTTAGGGCTTCTATTCTCTCCAATGTAGAAGTTTCCCTTATTCCCTTTTCAAGACTGAAAAGTCTGATAATATCAACTATAGGGGCAATTCCTTTTATTTTTAAATTAAGTTTGTCTTTGTGTTCACCGCTTTTTTCAACAACAAATGTTTTAAAAAATCCAAGAGGTGGTTTATTTCTTACAGCAAGATTTGCAAGATAACCCAAGAAAATTCTCTGGTCTTTAACTATACTTAAAAGATAATCTCTTAAAGATTCTTCAAGAGAAAAATCTCCGTAAATAGCTCTAAAATCAAAGAATATATTTGAAAGATTTATTGATTCACCTTTTGGTGTATATATCCACTGAGAAAAATACTTTTTCCACGCTTTAAAAGGCTGACACCATTTTGGATTACTTGCCATAATATCTCCAGGACAAGGTGGAAAACCGCATTTAAGAAGACTTTCTTTGACATAATTTGTAAATTCTAAAAAATACTTTCTAACTGAATCTTCCTGTTCTGCCATAGGATCAGCATAAATTAGAGCATTGTCTTGATCAGTTTTAAATGTCTGCTCCTTCCTCCCTTCAGAACCAAGAGCAATCCAACAATAAGGAACAGGCGGAGGCCCAAATTCTCTCTCAGCAAACTGAATTATTTTTCTCACTATTCTGTCATTAATCTCCGTCATAATCCTTGTAATGTTGCTTGCTTTTGCCCCCTGCTGAAGTAAATTGCCAACAAGATTTGTTATTTGTTTTGAAGTATGAATAATTCCTTCAATGCTCTGTTGCATCTCTATATCTCGCACTATTGTTACTGGAGAAAATCCTTGAAGCATCATAATGTCATGGTTTGTAATTATTCCACCAACTTGACCATTTCTAATAACAAGAAGATGATGAATGTTGTATTTAAGCATTTTTACAATTGCTTCAAAACAATAATCCTTTGCATCAACTTTAATTATCGGGAAGCTCATTATGTTCTTTACAGGTTCATTAACATCCCTTGCTGCTGCAACTACTTTTCTTCGTAAATCTTTATCAGTTATTATTCCAACTGGAATTCCCTCATTGTTTATAATTACAAGAGAACTTATTCCATTTTCACACATTACTCTCGCAGATTCTTTTATTGAAGTATGCTCAGGAATGGAGATAACATTTTTTGATGCTATTTCTTCAACAGTTGTAGTGAAAAGAATTTTATCAACAGAACCAATAAGTGTTCTCTTAGAAGTCTCTTCAGCATATTTTTTGTCAAGATATATATTCATAAAGGACTTTAAATAGAAATCTCTTACCTCAGGATATTTATTCATAAGATTCAACATTGTCTCTTTTGGAATTAAATAGCATATTGTGTCATCTATAGCAACTACATTTGCACGAGATTTATCTCCACTAATTAATGAAACAAAACCAAAGGAATCTCCCTCGCTTCGGAAGTCAATTGTTATTTCTTCTCCGTTAACTTTTCTGTAAACCTTTATTCCACCTTTCTTTATAATGTAAAGAAATTCACTCGGAGAGCCATCTTGAATAAGTATATGAGTACCCTTCGGATAATACTCCAAAGAGGTTTTAACGGCAACAGAATTTACAACTTCTGTATCTAAAAACTCAAATGGCGGAACACTTTTTAGAAATTCTATTGTGTCTTCTATTATTTTTACCATCTAATTATAGGAGAGCAAATTATATGCCAATATTATAACTGTTCAAAATAAAAAGGATTTTTATCTATTTTACAATTTATTATGTTACTAAAAGTAACAATGGAATGTGTAAAAAAGTTACAATTCTAAGAAAAATATCTCAAATTGTATTTATCAAATAGAAACTTTTGAAATTCTTCAATTTTTTTGAAAGATTCTTTTAAAATTCCTTTTTCAGTTTTTGAAAGAATATGGGGATCAATGAAGTTATCGGGTTTTTTACTATCCCTTAATTGAATTGCCTGCGATTTTAATCTTAAACTCATTAAGAATCTGTAAGATTCTTCTAAATCTCTCGAAAACTGGTCAGTTAATACTCCTTTACTTCGCAAAGCTCTTATTCTTTCAAAGGTATTTGTTTCAACTATTTCATTATCAAGGGTTAAGACTCTTACACCATGAACTATAGGGAAAATACCATATTTTTTTATATCAATCTTTCCCTTATGCTCTCCAGTTTTTTCTACAACAAAGGTTTTAAAAAAACTAAGTGGAGGTTTAAACTTTACCGACTCAGAGGCAAGAAAAGGAAGAAAAGTTTTACTTGTTTTTATCTTTTTCTTTATGTAATCTCTTAAATCTTCAGCAAGATATTCTACTCCTGCAACATTTCTGAAATCGAAAAATATACTTATATTTAAAATGTTCTCTGGCTTCGGATTTTCAATCCATTTATTTATCTCTTTAAACCATTCTTCTTTATTCCTTCTCCAATAAGAATTACTGATCATAACATTCCCAGGACAAGGTGGAAATCCGATTTTAAGTAAAAAATCAATATAGGTTTGAGAAAATTTTTCAAAGTATATTTTATGTTCATTTTCATAAATTAAAGCATTATCTTGATCAGTTTTCAGACTCTGCTCTCTTCTTCCTTCTGAACCTATAACCATAATACTGTATGAAGAAGGCGCTGAACCTAAAAAATTTTCAGTTAACTGTGAAGTTCTCATCATGAAACGGTCATTTAATTCTGAAATATACTTCCCCACATACTCTGGATCCATTCCACTTAAAACACCCTCAATTATACTGTCCTGTATTATTGAATATAAATATGAAAGCTCTTCTACTTTCTTTGCCTTATCAATTTCTTTTATAAGAAAAATTATATTTTTACTTTCATGGGAAATTACTGTCCTGTCATCAAGGACTCCTGAAATAGAATTGCCGTCTTTAATTATAAGTTTTCTTATTCCATGTTTTGCCATGGTAAGGAGAGCATTAAAAAGAGGTTCCGATGAAGAAATTTCAATTACAGGAAAAGTTGCTATTTCCTCTGCCTTTATATTTTGAGGATTTAGGTCCTTTGCAAGTACTTTTTTTATTATGTCTCTCTCTGTAATAATTCCCAAAGAATTATTTTTTCTTACAAGGCAAAAAGTTGAATCTTTCTCAGCCATTAATTTTATTGCCTCTTGAAGGTTTATATCAGAGTCAATTATTATAGGGTCTTTTAATTTTATATCCTTGATTCTAACATCAATAAGTCTTTCCATCTGAAAAGAAGTCTTAGTTTGAGGAAGTCTGTGTACTCTTTTTGCAAGCTCCTTTGTAAAAAATTTTGCAAATTCATCATACTTTGAAATAAGTTTAATAAAAATTTCCTTTGGTAGTTGTAATATAACTGTATTGTCCTCTACGACACGGGCTGTAGTGGCAGGAGGTAGTTCTCCAAGTAAAGAGACATATCCAAAGATATCTCTTTCTTTTAAATGATATATGAGTTGATTGTTTTTTTCAAGAAAAACCTCTCCTCTATTAACTATATAAAGAAATTCAAGTGGTTGGTTACCTTCTTTAAAAATTATATCGCCTTTTTGATATTCCCTCTTTAATAAAAAATTGCATAAACTTCTTATTTCTTCAACAGGAAGCCTGTTAAAAGGATAGGTATTTTTTATAAATTGTTCTAAATCTTCCATAAGAATGCCTCATATTGTTTCGAGCAAATTATTCCAAAAGTAAAAATCAGAGATATTTTACAACTAAAATTCTCAAAATTACCAGCACAACAACTATAAACATTGTAGTTCCATAGGGAAATATTTTTCTTGCTATTTTATATAGTGGCTCGGTAGCCCTGTAAAAAATTGCATAAATTGGATTATTTAAATTTTTCGTAAAAAGAGAAATAATGGCTCGTCCTAAGACGAGCCACATAAAGAAAGCAATTGTGTAATTCAGTATAAGTTTTAAAGTCATTCTTCTTTACCTGCTCCTACCGCACCTTTTGGATATCTTATATTATCTACAAAATTTTGAATTTCAGAGTCAGGAGCTTTTGTAAGCCTTGACACAATAAGTGCTACTATTATATTAGCTGGAATACCAAAAATTCCAGATGCAATTGTTTTTATTCCAAACCAGTCTAACCCATAAAATCTACTACCTATCAAATAATACAGAGTAACAGTAAGTCCTACTATCATACCAGCAACCGCTCCAGCCCTGTTCATTCTTTTGTCCCATATACCAAAAACAACAGCTGGAAAAAATGTAGCAGCAGCAATGGAGAATGCCCAGGCAACAAGTTCAACTATAATGGCAAGTTTATAGGTTGCAATGTAAGCTCCAATTGCAGCAACTACAAGCAGAAGAGCTTTTCCAATTTTAACTCTTGTTGATGGAGATATATTAGGATTTATAATTTTGTAATAAAGGTCATGGGATATAGCATTCGACATAGTTATGAGTAGTCCATCAGCAGTTGAAAGTGCAGCAGCCAATCCACCAGCTGCAATTAAACCTGCTATAACATATGGTAGTCCTGCAATTTCTGGAGTTGCAAGGACAACAGCGTCAGCATGAATTCTTACTTCAGCAAACTGAATAATACCATCACCATTTAAATCTTTAATTGTTATCAATCCAACTCCTGCCCATTTAGTTGCCCATGCTGGAAGAGCTGTAAAAGCCTGTCCTACAATATTTGTTAAAATCTCGCTTCTTGCAAAGGCTGCATAAGCTGGTGCTGTAAAATAAAGCAGGAATATGAAAAATAGTGCCCACGCAGCAGAGTTTCTTGCTTCTTTTACTGTTGGTGTTGTATAAAATCGCATCAAAATATGAGGCAACCCTGCAGTTCCTACCATAAGACAGAAAGTTAAAGCAAGAAAATTAATTATTCCTTTACTGTCAGTTGGAGGTTGCACATAGGATTTTGGAGGCTTAGACATTCCCTGCGCTGTTTTCATATCAGCAGTCCATTTCTCCTTTGCTTCATCTGGAGTTTTTGGGTAAGCCTTTAAAGCTTTTTCTGCCTCTACCCTTTTTAGATCATCTGAAGGTAGTGTTTTTATCTTTTCTTCTAATTCAGATTTTTCCTTTGCCCAGCTGTCTGGCAATGCTTTAATTTTTTGGTTCAAATCCTCTGCTCTTTTTTTCCATATCTCTCTTACTTCGACTTCCTTTGGGTCATCTTTAAGTTGTTTTTGTTTTTCTTCTATTACTTGAAGTGCCTGTCCATACATGACTTGTGGTATTGGTACTCCAGTATGCTTATAGGATATTGCTACAACCGGAATCATATAGGCAATAATTAAAATGATATATTGGGCAACTTGTGTCCAGGTTACTGCTCTCATACCGCCAAGAAAAGAACAAACCAAAATACCAGCAAGACCAACGAAAACACCAAGTTCAAAAGTAAGACCAAGAAATCTACTGGTTATAATTCCAACTCCAGTAATCTGGGCAACAAGATAAGCCAAAGATACAATAAGTGCACAAATTATACCAATGAGTCTTGGCAGTTTCCCTCCATATCGAGACTCAAGAAAATCGGGGATTGTGTATTGTCCAAATTTTCTTAAGTATGGAGCTATAAGTACAGCAAGCAATACATACCCCCCTGTCCAACCCATAATAAATGCAAGTCCATCATAGCCTTGAAGATAAAGGGCACCAGCCATGCTTATAAAAGAAGCTGCACTCATCCAATCAGAGGCTGTTGCCATTCCATTAAACACCGCAGGCACTTTTCTTCCAGCAACATAATACTCAGCAACTATAGATGTTCTTGAAATGATTCCAATAGCTGCATAAACTCCGATTGTTCCAAACAAAAAGGCATATCCAATAAATTTAGGGTCTAATCCCATTGTTTCGAATATCCATAGACTCACCACAAAAAGAACAAAGACCCCTGTATAAATTCCATAAATTTTTCTTAATTTAGCTCTCCATGCATCCATAGCTTCCTTAGCCATATTATTCCTCCTCTGCTAAACCGTATTTAATATCTAATTTGTTCTGATAAATTGAGTTATAAAGATTAAGAAGAACAAAGACTGTTATGGCTCCCTGAGATCCCATGTAATATCCCATAGGAAAGCCGAAAATAACAATACTGTTTAAGCTTGATGCAATAAGTGCAGCACCGTATGAAACAATAGCCCAAATAAAAAGAATAATTAACATGTTTTTCTTCGTCTCTCTCCAATACCGTTCAAGAGTTTCTTTTTCTACCATAATACACCTCCTAAAATTGATAGTTTAATTGTTGCTTATAAGACATGTATCTAGATACATGTGGTTGACCAATTTTAAGTAAAAAATCTAAATCCCATATATTTAAAGACTCAATCAAGGCTATTTCTTTTTGAAAAATCTGGGCTGTGACAAAGGCATCTGAAAGAGAATCATGTAATTTTTCAGGTTTTATTCCTAAGGATTCTGCAATCTCAGAAAGCATGGAAATTTCAGAGTATTTCTTTGAAATAACACTCTTTTCAATAAGCCATTTAAAAATAAGATAGGTATCAACACCCTGTGGATTAAAATCTAAACCAATATACTTTCTTATAGCTCTTTTTAAAAATGAAAAATCTATCTTTAAAAAGTGTCCAACAAAAATTGAATTTTTGCAGAATAATAAAAACTCCCTTAAAATAGGTTCTAAATCAGGACATAATTCAAGTTCCGAAGGCATAAGTTGATGAATTACTACTCCATCTTTATTTAAAACAGAAGATGGATTAAGATGCCTGTAAAATATTTCACCTAAAAATATTTTCTTTCCTTTCATTTTTATTGCTCCTATTGAAATAATAGAATCTTTCCTTTCATCTAAGCCCGTAAGTTCTGTATCTATAACAACAAAATCGGTATTCTGGATGACTTTTCTGTCTCTTATTTTCTTTTTAAAAAAGTTAAACATCTAACATATTCTTTGCAAATTATATACCATATAAAAAAGAAGGTAAAATCTTGATATATGAAAATTTTTTGTTACAATAGGTAACTAAAAGAGAAAAAAAGTAACAAAATTAAATTTTAATTCAGAAGGTTAAATAGGAGGGAATTTATAAAAGAGCAAAGAAAAATAAAAAAAGGGAGGGAATACCCTCCCTCTGTCATACTATTCGATTATTAGTTTTCTTTCCTTTGATTTTGCTTCTTCTGTCTTAGGAATTCTTACTTCAAGAACTCCATTTTCAAATTTTGCCTTTGCTTTATCAGTTTGAACTTCAACAGGAAGCCTGAAAGTTCTTGTAAATGAACCATAGCTTCTTTCATATCTGTAGTAGTTCTTTTCTTCTACCTTTTCTTCTTTTTTCTTTTCACCAGAAATTGTAATATAATCATCGGTAATCTTTACTTCGATATCATTTTTACTTAATCCTGGCAAATCTGCTTTGAAAACCAAATCATCCCCTTCCTCATAGATATCAACTGCAGGAGCAATAACTTCTGCTTCGCCCCTTATCCTTGGAATAAGAGAACTAAAAACTGAGAAAGGTCTCTTCCATACTTCTTCAATAAATCTTTCAATTTCCTCAAAGGGAGATAAAATTTTAGGTTCAATTCTTGCAACATCCTTTGCTTCTTTTCTTGTCATAGTTTCACCTCCTTAAGGTGATATTTATATTATATGACTAAATTTATCATAA
>NZ_MAVV01000044.1 GCF_001707915.1 Thermodesulfovibrio sp. N1
GCTTGCAGGACCGCCTGAAAAAATTATTCCTGCTGGTTTTCTTTTTATAATTTCTGAAAGATGAGCATTGCATGGAATGATTTCAGAGTATACTTTAAATTCTCTTATTCTTCTTGCAATAAGCTGAGTGTATTGGGAACCAAAATCAATAACTAAAATTTCCTGTTTATGCATTTTAATCCTCAACCCAGTAATTGGGAGATTCTCTTGTTATTGTTACATCGTGGACATGGCTTTCCCTTAACCCAGCATTTGTAATTTTTATAAATCTTGCTTTAGTTCTTAATTCTTCAAGGTTTTTACAACCACAATATCCCATTCCTGATTTAAGTCCACCAACTAACTGATGGACACTTTTTGAAAGAGGGCCTCTATAAGGTACTCTTCCTTCAACTCCTTCAGGAACAAGTTTTTCAGAAGAGACCACCTCCTGTCTGTATCTATCAGATGAACCACCTTGCATTGCACCAATTGATCCCATTCCTCTGTATGTTTTGTAACTTCTTCCTTGATAAAGTATTATTTCACCGGGAGCTTCATCTGTTCCAGCAAAGAGGCTTCCAATCATTACACAGTGGGCTCCAGCTGCCAAAGCTTTTGTAATATCACCAGAATATTTAATTCCGCCATCAGCTATTAAAGGAATATTATATTTTGAGGTTACCTGGTAACAATTCATAATTGCGGTAAGTTGGGGCACACCAGCACCTGCAACAATACGGGTTGTGCAAATAGAGCCAGGTCCTATTCCTACTTTTACTGCATCAGCACCTGCCTGAATAAGTTCTTCTGCTGCCTCACTTGTTGCTATGTTTCCTGCTACCACATCTATAGCAAATCTTCTTTTAAGTTCCTTTAGTGTTTCAATCACAGCTTTACTATGTCCATGGGCAGTATCAATTACTATAGCATCAACACCAGCTTTTACGAGTAATTCTGCTCTGTAGATTGCAGGTTCACCAACTCCTACTGCTGCAGCTACTCTGAGTCTACCAAGATGGTCTTTACAGGCATTTGGATATTTTTTTCTTTTTTCAATATCTTTTATAGTTATCAATCCCTTTAGATTAAAATCTTTATCAACAATAGGCAATTTTTCTATCTTATATTTATGAAGAATTTCCTGTGCCTCATCCAGAGTTATACCAACAGGTGCAGTAATAAGTCTTTCCTTGGTCATCACCTCTTCGACTTTTTTAGTAAAATCTCTTTCAAATTTTAAATCTCTGTTTGTTATTATTCCAACGAGCTTTCCATTTACTGTAACGGGAACTCCAGAAATTCTGTATCTTTCCATTAAAGCTAAAGCCTCTGAAATAGGAGCATCTGGTCCAATTGTTATTGGGTCAACAATCATTCCACTTTCTGATTTTTTGACCTTATCTACTTCAAGTGCTTGCTTTTCAGGAGTCATATTTCTATGAATTACACCAATTCCACCTTCTCTTGCAATCGCTATAGCAAGATTTGCATCTGTAACTGTATCCATCGCTGCACTAACAATTGGAATGTTTAATTTTATATTAGGTGTGAAGTAGGTTGTTACATCTACTTGAGCAGGAACTACATCGGATTTTGAGGGTACTAATAAAACATCATCAAAAGTTAATCCTAAAGGGATTTCATTTTCTCTCATTTGACAACTCCTTTTTGTTATAATTTATTTAAGCGCCTGTAGCTCAGTGGACAGAGCATCGGCCTCCGGAGCCGAGAGTCGGAGGTTCAAATCCTCTCAGGCGCATTAAATTTTTGTTAACAGATGCCCAAGTTTTTCCTTCTTTGTCTTTAAGTAACATTTATTATTTTCATTTGGTTTTACTTCAATTGGAACTCTTTCAACAACTTTGAGTCCATAACCTTCTAATCCTACAATCTTACGAGGATTATTTGTCATAAGTCTCATTTTTCTTATGCCAAGATCAACCAGAATCTGGGCTCCTACACCATAATCTCTTAAGTCTGGTTTAAAGCCTAATTTTATATTGGCTTCCACTGTATCATAGCCTTTTTCCTGTAATTCATAGGCTTTTAATTTATTAAGAAGTCCTATACCTCTACCTTCCTGTCTCATATAAAGAAGAACTCCTTTACCAGCCTCTTCTATCATTTCAAGGGCTCTATGAAGTTGGGAACCACAGTCGCATCTTTTTGAAAGAAAGACATCACCTGTTAAACACTCTGAGTGAACTCTTACAAGAACTTCATCATTTGGTTTAATATCTCCTTTTACCAAAGCAAGATGAATTTTATCATCAATTAAGGTTGTATAGGCTATTGCCTTAAACTCACCATAATCTGTTGGAAGCTGAACACTGGCAACTTTTTTTACAAGTGTTTCATTCCTCATACGATATCTGATAAGGTCTTTGATTGTTGTAATTTTAAGCCCGTGCTTTTTTGCGAATTCCATCAGTTGAGGCACTCTTGCCATTGTTCCATCGTCATTCATTATTTCACAGATTACACCTGCGGGGTATAATCCAGCAAGTCGAGCAAGATCAACAGCACCCTCTGTATGTCCAGCTCTTTTTAAAACTCCACCCTTTTGGGCTCTCAAGGGAAATACATGCCCTGGTTTTACGAGGTCTTCAGGTTTTGTTTTTGGATCAATGGCTGTAAGAATTGTTATGGCTCTGTCATGGGCTGAAATCCCTGTTGTTACTCCTTTTCTTGCTTCAATTGATACAGTAAAAGCTGTCTGATGTGGTGTTTCATTGATATCTACCATCATTGGAAGCTTAAGTTCTTCAACTCTTTCAGGTGTCAAGGCTAAACAAATTAATCCACGAGCATATTTTGCCATGAAGTTTATTGCCTCGGGCGTTACTTTTTCTGCTGCTATGAAAATGTCCCCTTCATTTTCTCTATCCTCGTCGTCAACAAGGATAATCATTTTGCCCTGAGCTACATCTTCTAAGACTTCTTCTATAGTGTTAAATTTAAATTCGTTTTTTTTGATATTCAACTTTTCCCTCCCTTTAGTTTGATAGTTTAATTTTTAATATATCAAAATATTCAAAAATTTTTCCAAGATGATATAAGATAAATTCCAAAATTATCTATATCCAAAAAATTTTCGTTCATAAGATATTTGAGATCTTTCAGACTCCTACAGTGAAAGTACTCTGTTTTTTTAGTATATTTCTAAGGTTTATCTTTAATTTGATTTGACATTAAAACAATTTTTATTTAAAATAATTTTAAAATAATTTATAGGAGGTGGAAGAATGGCTATTTTTAAATGTAAAAACTGTGGAACAATTAAGGAAGGCAAATGTAAACCTCAGAAATGTCCTAAATGCGGACAAAAAGGAACAATGGAAAAACAGCCTTAAAGTTTTTCAGAGGAGGTTACGCGATGGAAAAAAATAAAATTAATAAACAACCATATAGATGTACTCATTGCGGTTATATTTATGAACCTTCTAAAGGTTGTGAAAAAAATAAAATAAAACCAGAAACTTCTTTTGATGAAATACCTGAAGGTTATAGATGTCCAGTTTGTAAATCTAAAAAGGCAGGATTTGTGCCTATAAAATAAAAAGCCGTGGTTAAACCACGGCTTTTTAAACGTCCCCAAGGGGATTTGAACCCCTGTTACCGCCTTGAAAGGGCGATGTCCTAGGCCTGGCTAGACGATGGGGACATCCTCTATGAGCCGCGTTGGATTCGAACCAACGACACCCGCCTTAAAAGGGCGGTGCTCTGCCTGCTGAGCTAGCGGCCCTGTAGATTTAATAATCTAATATTTTTGAAAAATTTTTGTCAAATATCGTTGAAGTATGGGCAGGGACGGAATCGAACCGCCGACACGGGGCTTTTCAGGCCCCTGCTCTACCGACTGAGCTACCTGCCCTCAAAGGCATTAAAGCTTTTTAAAATTAATATATTTTGTCATGAAAAGTCAATAATAGAATTTGAAAAAGCTTTATTTTATACTTTTAATTTAGATTTTTGCTATAATTTAAGAAAAATAGCCGAGGTGATTACGATGAAAGTATTGATTGTTTATTACAGTACCTTCGGTAATACTTACAAAATGGCAAAATTAATAGCTGAGGGAGTAAAAGAAGCAGGAGGTGAACCAATAATTAGAAGATGTCCTGAGCTGCTTCCAGAGACTGTTATTGCTTCCAGACCAGATATTCAGGCTGGTATAGAGCTACAAAGGGATGTTCCATTGGTAACTCTTGAAGATTTTAAAAATGCCAATGCCTATGCCTTTGGTACTCCTACAAGATTCGGAAATGTTTCTGCACAACTTAAAAATGTAGTAGACCAATTTGGTCCGCTCTGGATGCAGAGAGTTTTTGAAGGAAAACCTGCTGGCGTATTTGTCTCAACAGGAACTATGCATGGTGGACAGGAATCTACAATTCTTACATTTATGACTGTTTTATTGCATCTTGGATGTATAATTGTTGGAGTTCCTTACTCTACTCCTGATCTTTATCTTACTAAAGGCGGAGGTTCTCCCTATGGTCCTGGACATGTTGCAGAAGCTGAAAATAAAAGAGAAATTGATGAAAACGAGGCAAATATATGCAGAACTTTTGGAAAAAGGCTTACAGAGATTGCTAAAAAACTCAAAAGTTAATTTTATTTAAAAGCAACATCAAGAATCATCATTAAAGTAAAACCGATGATTAGTCCAGCAGTGGCAATATCGGAGTTTCCATTTCTTTGAGACTCTGGAATTAATTCTTCTACAGTAACAAATATCATAGCGCCAGCTGCAAATCCAAGAGCATAAGGCAAAAGATTCTGCATTATTTCAACAAGTAGAACTCCTAAGACAGCAAAAATAGGTTCAACTAATCCAGAAATTTGTCCGATCATGAAACTTTTTTTCTTTGACAATCCTTCACCTCTCAAAGGCATTGATATGGCGAATCCTTCAGGAATATTTTGTATTCCCATACCAATTGCAAGGACTATTGATGAAAGAAGACTTACATTAGCTGGATCAATTCCATGGGCACCGAAAGAAACTCCTATTGCTAATCCCTCGGGAATATTATGTAGTGTTACTGCAAAAACTAAAAGAGTGCTCCTTTTAAATGATGTTTTGATACCCTCAGCTTCGCTTATGGGAGCTTGAAAGTGAAGATGAGGCAAAACCATATCAATTAATCTTAAAAAGAGCGCACCTGATAAAAAGCCTACTGCTGGAGGTATCCACGAAGGAATGCTAAATTTCTGTGACATCTCAATTGCTGGTTCAAGTAAAGACCAGAAGCTTGCAGCAATCATAACTCCTGCTGCAAAACCTAAGGCAGTATCAAGAAGTTTTCTATTTACATTCTTAACAAATAAGACAAGACAAGCACCTAAGGCAGTCATACCCCATGTGAATAACCCTGCTAACAAAGCCTGTATAGTTGGTGAAAAATAGTTTGTTATATCTTCTATCATTTTTTAATTATAACCTGAATTACACAAGATAATTTAGGTTATAATTTTAAGTTTTTCACTTCCTCAGGACCTCGGTTCTGCAATTTCAGGAGCCTGAATCTCTTGAGATAAAAATAATCAGTGAAATGGTATAATTAAAAAATGGTTACAAGAACATACCTTAAATTAGGTGACAAAGTTAGACACATAAACTATAAAGTTTGGGGGATAGGAGAAGTAATTGAAGAGAGGAACTCTTCCCTGCCAGGTGGTTTATGTCTTGTCAGAATTCTTTTTGAAGACGGAGTAGAAAGGTCCTTTATTAATAATTTTGACCATGAGATGTGCTGTTATTATATGGGTATTAGACTTGTTGAGGAGTTCAGTATTTGGGAGACATAATTGCCTCTTTTAAGAGCTGTTAATCTTAATAAAATCTTTAAACTCAAAAAAATAATAATTCCAGCCGTTGAAAATTTTAACCTAAGCGTAGATAAAACAGATTTTTTTGCTCTTGTAGGAGAAAGTGGCTCAGGCAAATCAACGGTAGCTAAATTATTTTTAAGGCTCATTAAACCTCAAGAAGGACAAATTATTTTTAAGGGCAAGAATATATGGCAGTTAAATAAAGAAGAATTAAAATCTTACCATAATTCCATAGCTATTGTATTTCAGGATCCCTATTCATCATTAAATCCAAGAATGAAAATATTCAGTATAGTCGAAGAGCCATTAAAAATACACAGAGATTATACTAAAAGTGAAAGAGAGGAAATAGTTAGAAAAACTTTAAAAACATTAGGTATTGACGAATCAATGATTGAACGATATCCCCATCAATTAAGTGGCGGACAAAGACAAAGAGTGGCTATTGCAAAGGCTTTAATACTTGAACCAGAAATTTTGATAGCCGATGAACCCCTTTCTGCCCTTGATATTTCCCTTCAGGCTTCATTGCTCAATCAGTTAATAAAAATCAGAGAAAGTAGAGAAATGGGAATTTTTCTTATAACCCACGACTTAAATATTGTAAAAGCCGTAAGTAACAAGGTTGCAGTAATGCATCTTGGAAGAATAGTAGAGGAAGCAAGTACAATAGATTTATTTAAAGAACCTCTTCATCCATATACAAAAGTACTTCTTGAGAGCATACCTGGATTCCATAGAAGGTACAGGATAAAAATGCCTCGCATTAGCGCAGAAGACAGAATATCTTGGCATATTAAGGGATGCAGGTTTTATAGTCGTTGTTCATATAGAATGGATATATGCAAAGATAATACCCCTGAATTAAAAAATTTGGGTGCAAGAAAGGTTAGATGTTTTCTTTATTAGAAAAATTAAAATACTTTTTTACCATAAAAACCCTTTCAAAGTGATTAACAATAGGCTTACAATAGTCTAATTTAAATTTTAAGGGATCATGAAGCATAAAGGCTGGGTATTTTTTTAATTCTGGTATGTATTTTTTTATAAAAACTCCATCGGGGTCAAACTTTTTTGCCTGAATAATAGGATTAAAAATTCTTAAAGGCTTTGGGTCTGGACCAACGGAAGCATTCCACTGCCAGTTACCAGTATTTACAACTTCGTCGTAATCTATTAAAAATTCCATAAAAAACCTCTCTCCCTCTCTCCAGTCTACAAATAAATCCTTTGTAAGAAATGAAGCAACAATCATCCTTGCACGGTTATGCATCCAGCCTTCAGTTTTTAACTGTCTTATAGCTGCATCAATAATCGGATATCCTGTTTCTGCATTCATAAAGGCTTTTAGAAAAATTTCATCCCTCTGCCAAGGTATACTTCTTCTTCTTTCTTGAAATTCCAGTTCCTTGAATTGAGGAAAATTTATTTTAATGTGATACCAAAACTCCCTCCAAGCAAGCTCCTTTATGAACTGACAATCTTGTCCTGAAGTATCAAAAACCCTTTTGTATATACTTCTTAATGATACTACTCCAAATCTAATGTAGGGAGAAAGTTTTGAAGTTCCATCTATGTCGAGTCTGTTACGGATTTGTTCATAATTTTTAAAATCAAAATCTTTTAATCTTGAATAAACAAAATTCGCCTTCCAATAAAGATTTTTTTGATATTTAATATTTCTTGTAATCTCTTCCACTGAGTTTTCCTGTAATTTAGGTGTGATTATCCTATCTGGCATAGGATAGGGCTGGAGATTTAAATTCTCTTTCCATTTTTTATAAAAAGGAGAAAAAACTTTCCTAAATGGAATGTTTTCAACAGAACAGAGAAAATTATCATTGTAAGCATGATATTCAATTTCAAATTGTTTACAAACTTCCATTACTTTTCTATCTATTTTTTCTCCTGTATATGAAAAGGCTCTGTTAGTAAAAACAGCCTGAGGTTTATATTTCTTTATTAAATAAAGAAAAACTTCTTCTGCTTTTCCATGAAAACAGTAGAGGAAACCTCCTATCTTCTTAATTTTTTCGCTTAAAATATTCAAACAATCAATGATAAATCCTAATCTTTGATCGTAACTTTTGAATTTATCCAAGATTTCAGGTATAAATATGAAAACAGGAATTAATTCTTTTGACTTAGTAGAAGCTTCATAAAAAGGTTTATTATCATCAACTCTTAAATCCCTTTTGAACCAGTAAATGACTCTTTTATACATTTAGTTCGTCAGGATAGGGATCAAGATATTTTTGTATTAAAATATACTCATTTTCAAATCTAAAAGAAAGGCTACGAAGAAGTTCAAGAATTACTCTTATTTCAACTAATCCTTTGCTGTATTTTTCAATTAAATTGATTAGATGTGTTCTTTCTTTAGTGGTTAATTTTTTAGAAACATGTCCTATTAGATGCAAAAGAGTATTAACATGTCTTTTAATAGATGGCTTTCTTATAAAGGCTTGATAGAAGAGATTTTTATATTGCAATAATTTATCTTCTAAGTTCATTTTCCTATCAGCTACAATTTTACCGAGTTCCTTAAGATTTTTTTGGCTATAAGTCATTAAAAGATACTTATATTTTGAATGAAATTCTACGAGACCTCTTAATGATGGATTACTATTTAAAGCTCTAAACTCAGAGAAAGCAAAAATCCTGATTAAAAAGTGTTTTCTAATTTCCTCATCTCTTAATCTACCTTCATCTTCAACGGGTAAATAGGGGAAAAATTTTTTTATGGTATCAGCAAAAAAACCATCAGTTTTGCCAATTATGGCATTATTTTTATAAAGCTTAGCAGATGTAACACCACAGGAAGGAGACTTTGATTTAAGAATAAACCCATCTATATCTTTCAATTCATTTAATACTTTGTTTACATAATTAATCATGATATCAGTTAAATCCCTTCCTGTTTCTGGCTGAATAAGTTTTTTTTGCTCCCCATCAATTTTAATAATAATTCTTGCTCTGGGAATCCCTAATCCAATATCAACTTCAGGACAATAATCAATATAATTAATATAAGATTTAAGTTTTTCAATAAAATCATCATTAACAATTCCACCGTTGTATCTTACAGGGCTAATAAAGCATCTACTTAATACAATTTTTGGTTTTGACATAATATATTATATCTAAAAATTACGCAAATATAGGCGGATTACTCTGGACTTTGCCCTAAATTCAATAAAAATCACTGAATTTGATTTAAAGGAAGTACTCTCTTAAGAAATTTTGTTATTCTGAGGGAGAGTATACCTTGAAATGACATTAGTGAAAGACAGTCTTTCATTAATCAGCAGTTTTAAGTAGTCTTTATTGCCTTTGATATTAGTCATTGTGGTAAAGTTAAAGAAATGGATTTAAAGAATAGATATGATGTTATTATTGTTGGAACAGGACCTGCTGGAATATTTACAGCTTTGGAAATCATTCAAAAGGCACCTCTTAAAGTTCTACTAATTGAAAAGGGTAATGATATTGAAAAAAGAAATTGCCCAATGGAACTAACAGGTAAATGTGCCCATTGTTCTACATGTAATATTTTAAGTGGATGGGGAGGAGCAGGTGCTTACAGTGATGGTAAACTGAATCTTTCTCCTTATATTGGAGGTTTTTTAGACAAATATATAGACAGGCAAAAACTTGTTGAACTTATTGAATATGTAGATAAGATTTATTTAAGATTTGGTGCTCCAGATAAAGTTTATGAACCTGAGATTCAGATGGCAGATCAAATAAAAGCTAAGGCATCAAAAAATGGATTGTTATTTATGCCTTCTAAAATAAGACATATTGGCACAGAAAAATGCATAGAAGTTCTTAGATCAATAAAGGAAGAACTTTCGAAAAAAGTTGATATAATTTTTAATCATGAGGCATCTAAAATCATTGTAAACAAAGGTAAGGCAATAGGAGTTGAGCTTAATGATAAAAGAAAAATTTATTCAAACTATATTGTTGTTGCTCCAGGAAGAGCAGGAAGTAGCTGGCTCAGTTCAGAAGCAAAAAGACTTAGATTAAATACGGAGCTTAATCCTGTTGATATAGGTGTTAGAGTTGAAGTTCCTGCTTCAGTTTGTGAAGAACTTACTAAAGTATGTTATGAGCCAAAGTTTATTTATTATTCAAAAACCTTTGATGATACTGTAAGAACTTTTTGTGTAAATCCCTATGGAGAAGTAGTAAGAGAAAATATAAATGGGATATGGACCGTAAATGGTCATAGTTATGCCAATAAAAAAACAGATAATACAAATTTTGCAATTCTTTCTAGTACTTATTTTACAGAACCCTTTAGGGAACCCATTCTTTATGGACAGAGCATTGCAAAGCTGGCAAATTATCTTGGACAAGGAGTTTTAATTCAAAGACTTGGAGACCTTAAAAAAGGAAGAAGATCAACCCTTGAAAGAATCTTAAGAAATCCAGTTCAACCTACACTTAAGGATGCAACACCAGGAGACCTTAGCTTTGTCCTCCCCTATCGTTATCTTGTAAATATCGTTGAAATGCTTGAAGCCCTTGATAAAGTTATGCCTGGCTTAAACACTAATTACACACTTCTTTATGGAGTCGAGATTAAACTTTACAGTATGAGAATAAAGTTAACTAAAAATCTTGAGACAGAAGTAGAAAATCTTTTTGCTGCAGGAGATGGAGCTGGAATTTCAAGGGGCTTGATTCAAGCCTCTGTATCTGGTATTCTTGTAGCAAGGGAGATATTAAAACGTCATGGTAGATAAGTATAAACATTTAAGAGAATGGATGGTTGAATCCCAGATTGTCGAAAGAGGAATCAGGGATAAAAGGGTTATTGAGGTAATGAAAAAAGTTCCAAGACATCTCTTTGTTCCAGAAGATATTATTGACAGTGCCTATGATGACAGAGCTCTTCCAATTGGTCATGGTCAGACAATTTCGCAACCCTATATTGTTGCTTTGATGACAGAACTACTTGAGCTTAAAGGAGATGAAAAGGTTCTCGAAATAGGGACAGGTTCGGGATATCAGGCAGCAATTCTTGCAGAACTTGTAAAAGAAGTCCATACAATTGAAAGAGTTGAACCACTTGCAGAGGAAGCAAAGAGGAGATTTGAAAAACTTGGAATAAAAAATATAAAAGTATATGTAAAAGATGGTACAGAAGGATTACCAGAGGAATCTCCCTTTGAAAAAATAATAATAACTGCAGCAACACCTGACATTCCGCAACCTCTTATTGAGCAACTTAAAGAAGGTGGAATTATTGTGGCACCTGTTGGAGAAAGATATTCTCAGTATATGCTTAAAGCAATAAAAAAGGGAAAGGAGCTTGAAAGATATTACCTCATTCCTGTAGCCTTTGTCCCATTAATAGGAAGGCATGGATGGAAAGAGGAGTAAATGAGATTATTCCAAGCCAAATTCTTTAATTTTATTGTAAAGAGTTCTTAAAGAAATACCAAGTAATTGAGATGCTTTTTGTTTATTCCCGCCGGCTTTTTTTAATGCTTCAATTATTGCTTTTTTTTCAACACTTTTAAGGTCATTTTCCTGCCACTCAACATCTTTTTCAATTTTTATTTCAATATCTTCCCCCTTTGACAGAATTATCGCTCTTTCAAGGATATTTTCAAGCTCTCTAATGTTTCCTGGGAAGTGATAATTTTTTATTGATTCTATTGCTGATTTACTTAACTTTTTTGTTTCCTCACCAAATTTCTCTGAAATTTTTTCTATTAAATACTGGGCAATTTTGATAATATGCTGTTTTCTTTCTCGTAAAGGAGGAATTGTAATTGGGAAAACATTTAACCTGAAATATAGATCTTCCCTGAATTTCCCATCTTTAATAAGTTGTTTTAAATCTTTATTTGTTGCGGTGATAAATCTTGCATTGGTTTTAAGAGTCTGAAGCCCGCCAACTCTTTCAAAGCTTTTGTCCTGTAAGACCTTTAAAAATTTTGCCTGAATTGATGGAGACAATTCTCCAATTTCATCAAGAAAGAGAGTTCCATTTTGTGCAAGCTCTATTTTACCAGGTTTTTGCTTAATTGCTCCTGAAAAAGCTCCCTTTTCATATCCAAAAATTTCGCTCTCTATTAATGTTTCAGGAATTGATGCACAATTTATCTCAACAAATGTACCTTTTTTACCACTCATAATATGAATTGCCTTTGCAATTGCTGATTTACCTGTTCCTGTTTCCCCATAAAGAATTACAGTTGCGTCAGTCTTTGCAACTTTTTTAACCATTTCATAAACATCTTCAATTCCTGCAAAAAGTATTTCATAGGGAGGCAGATCAAAGTCTGCACTGTAATGTTCTTTTTTAAAATTTTTTTTATCTTTTCTAAAAATTCTTCTAAAGATGAAAGAGGTTTTGTAATATAATCAAGAGCACCTTTTTTTATTGCTTCCACTGCAGAAGGAATTGTTCCAAAGGCTGTTATTACAATAAATTCTGCCTCAACAACTTCTCTTGCTCTTTCAATAAATTTTATTCCATCCATTTTTGGCATTTTTAAATCTGTAATTACAAGATGGGGTGAAAAATCCTTTATGTTTTTCAGGGCAACCTCAGGGTCATTAAATACCATAACAGCGTATCCTTCCTCTTCAAGGATTGTTTTAAGAAAAGAGGCAAAGGAGGAGTCATCTTCAACTATAATGATTCTAACAGTGTCAGGCATACTGTTGTGCCCTGTCCTTTTTTACTTTTAATTTCTAAATTAATTTTTAAAATTTCACAGAGGCGACCTACTATTGCAAGTCCTAATCCTGTACCTTTTGGTTTTGTTGTAAAAAAGGGTTCTTTAGCTTTTTTTAAAATTTCTTCATCCATTCCAATTCCTGTATCTGATATTTCAATTTTTATTCTACCATTGATTTTTCTTGATTTTATACTAATTCTTTTTTCTTCAACTTCTGATAAAGCAGAAACAGAATTTTGAAGAATATTGTTCAAAATCTGTATAATTTTATCCCTATCTGTTTTTATTGAAACTTCCTCAACTTGAAGCTCAAAAAATATTTCTTTATGTTCGATACTAAAAGGTAAAACTGTTTCATGAATCAATTCCATTAAATTAACTCTTTGCAGATTAATACTTTGCGGATTCGCATATTGAGAAAGATCATCTGTAAGTCTTTCAAGTCTTAAGCTTTCTTTTACAATTATGTCAAGATATTCCTTTAAAGGAGGCTCTGAAATCTTTTTCATTAAATATTGGGCAAATCCTTTGATGCTTCCAAGAGGATTTCTTATTTCATGGGCTAAAACCCTTGAAAGCATTGAGAGATTTTCCAGCTCCTTCATCCTGTTTTGCATTTTTTCTATTTTACTTAAAAGTTTTATTGTAAAAAAACCTGCTAGAATTATAAATACTGCTGAAAATGCCAGAAAAAGCATGTGAATTTTTGCATGTCTTACAAGACTCTGAACTGGATAGGTGTGCAGAGCAACTCTTAAAAGATACTGAATCTCATCAAGATTTATTTTTGTATCCGTTACAAAAACCTTTTCTCCTGTGGATAGTGTAAGATAGTGATAATATGGAGTTTTTTCCTTAAAAAGAGGAATTACTTCCTGAAATTTCTGCCCAATTAATGCAGGATTTGAATGAAAAACCACCTTTCCTTCACTACTGTAAAGAGATATAAAAGCAACGCCTTCCCATCGCTCATCAATTAAAATTTCTGAAAAAATTGTGCTACCTTGCCTTTTAAGTTCCTTAATGTCCGAATTTTGTAATACACTATTTAGAGTTATTGTTATTCCTATTGCCTGCATTTTCAAAGATTGCTCTGTGGCTTGTTCTGCATTTCTGTAAATAAAAAAAGCACTAACTACCAACATTAATGCGGAAAAGAAAACTAAAAGAAAAACAATCAATCTTACTGTTAATCCTGAAATCTTGATAATTCCACCTCTTTGTAAACTTCTTGAGGATTATCAATATACTTTGGAGAAATATGAAGAATCACAAGATCATCTACTTCTGCTTCCTTTGCAATTTTGCCAGTTAAAGCAGCTGTTAAATGATTTCTTTCCATCGCTCTTTCTATATCTTTATTTAAAAAATAGGCTTCACAAAATAAGATATCAGAATCTTTAACGAACTTTATGATTTTTTGGATATTACTCTCTTTAGGAGCTACATCCATTACATAAGAAAGTTTTTCTCCTTTAGTAATTTTTAAAATATCAAAGAGTTCTTCAATACTGAACTGTCCTTTCGGAGTATTTATCTTTAATTTTAAAGAGGGATTTTTAGGTTTTAGCATATTAAAAGGAGCATAATCATAATGGAGTTTAATTAATTTTTTAAGTTCTCCAAGCCATGGGCCTATTTCAAATCCTCTTTTTTCAAGTTCTACTTTATTTATGTTTATATGATAATCTTCTTCGAGGCAGTAAGCAATGACTGGGATTCCGTGTGATAAAACCAGAGCTTTTACTTTAAAAAGAGGTTCTTGAAGAATAACTTCTTGTTTTGGCAAACTCGGCAATTTTTCAATTTTAAATCTTTGAGAGGCAGAAAATTTTGCTCTATGTATTTTTTTTTCTGTGATTGCAAAAACTTCAATTGTTAATGGATAATCAGAAACAAGATTCCATGTATATCCTTTGAGTTTTCCATATACACAATCAATAATGTTTTCTGGCCCATAAACTCTTAATGGTTCTGTTCTTCTTAAAACAGCTCTTATAACCTGATCGAAGCCTATAAAATGGTCAATATGGGTATGGGTTACGAAAATATCGCTTACTTTGAGTATCTCATTAAAGGGAATTCTTCTTATATCTCCTACATCAAAGAGCAGAGCTCTTTTTTCCCTCAATAGTCTTACAAAAACACAGGGGTCTCCAAAGGCATTATTTACAACCTTATAATGAAAAAGTCTTGACACAATGGTATAATTATACAAAATATAAGTTATTTTTCAATAATGAATATCCTAATCTTTTTATGGAGGAAACTATGTCAGAATTAAGAAGAGACCCTATATCAGGAAGATGGGTTATTATAGCTGTTGAAAGAGGAAAAAGACCTTCAGA
>NZ_MAVV01000045.1 GCF_001707915.1 Thermodesulfovibrio sp. N1
TGTACTGGGATACTTTTTCTTTTTCAAAAAAGATGGAGAAAAAATAACTAATCAAGAAGAGCAGACAACTGAAATATTTAAATTAATATTGCCCTTAAATAATTCATTGATTACTAAAGAAATTTATGTAAAAAAAGAAAATGGTGAATTAAAAAAATTGGAAAAAGTTTTAGAATTTTTTTTCAATGAACTTCCTCAGCCAATGAATGAGACAAAAATTCATTCTATATTTCGTGATAAAGAAAACAAAATTTATTTAAATTTATCAAGCAATTTTGCAACATCAAGGGATGCTAAAAATGAATTTTATCTTATTAAAGGTTTATATTCAACAATAAAAACTAACTTTAATTGGATAACAGATGTTAAAATATTAATATCGAATGAAGAAAAAGAAACTCTCTCTGGTCACATACCAATTGAATCTTTAAAAGAATCTATGGAGGCAAAATAGATGAGAGAAAATCCCATAGGAATTTTCGATTCTGGAGTTGGAGGTCTTACAGTTCTTAAGGAAATATCAAAATTAATCCCTACAGAAAATATAGTTTATTTAGGAGATACTGCTCGAGTTCCCTATGGAATTCGTTCAGCTGAGACAGTTATTAAATATTCTATTGAATGCGCAGACTTTCTATTTAAAAAACAAATAAAAATGCTTGTTGTAGCCTGCAATACCTCTTCATCTGTAAGCCTTGATGTTTTAAGGGAAAGATTGCCGATTCCAGTTATTGGAGTTATTGAACCAGGTGTTAGAGCAGCACTAAAAGTTACAAAAAATGAAAAAATCGGCATAATTGGGACAGAAGCAACTGTTCAAAGTGAATCCTATACAAAAAAAATCAAATCATTAAACCCTAACATAGAGGTTATTTCAAAAGCCTGTCCATTATTTGTACCTCTGGTTGAAGATGGTATTTTAGAGGGAGCTATTGCTGAATTAGTAGTTGAAAGGTATCTTAAAGATATAAAAAATAGCGGAATTGATACCTTAATTCTTGGTTGTACTCATTATCCATTATTAAAAAAAACTATTCAGAAATATATGGAAGGAATAACTCTTGTTGATTCTGCACAGGAAATAGCACAAGAAGTTAAAACATTACTTGCTCAGAAAGGACTTCTTAATGAAAAATCTGATGGACATTATAAAATCTTTTATGTAACTGATTCACCAGAAAGATTTAAAAAAATTGGTGAAATATTTTTAGATTATGAACTTAACAATATTTTTAAAGTATCTCTTTAGGAGGCAAAATAGAGATGAGACCTGATGGAAGAAAAAATGATGAAATTAGACCTGTAAAGATTGAAAGAAATTTTATAAAAAATGCAGATGGCTCAGTTTTAATTGAACTTGGAAACACCAGAGTAATATGTACCGCATCAATAGAAAACAAAGTTCCACCCTTTTTAAAGGATCAGAAAAAGGGCTGGATCACTGCTGAATATGGAATGCTACCACGTTCAACGCCTGTAAGAATGCTTAGGGAGTCAACTGCTGGAAGAGTTGGAGGAAGAACTCACGAAATTCAGAGACTTATTGGAAGATCATTAAGAGCAGTTGTTGACCTTGAAAAACTTGGGGAAAAAACAATATGGATTGATTGCGATGTAATAGAAGCTGATGGAGGCACAAGGACAGCTTCAATAACAGGTGGATATTTAGCTTTAAAGGAAGCTATAAAAAAAGCAATGAATGCTGGAATGATTACTGAATATCCAATTAAAGACAACATCGCAGCAATAAGCGTTGGAATAGTAACTGGTGAACCCCGTCTTGACCTCTGCTATCATGAAGACTCTCAGGCAGAGGTTGATATGAATGTAGTAATGACAGGATCTGGTAAATTCATAGAAATACAGGGAACAGCTGAAATAATGCCTTTTTCTAGGGAAAGTTTACTTCAGCTTATTGCTTTAGCAGAAAAAGGAATAAGAGAAATAATAAGAGTTATAAACAGTATTTAGTGAGTATGTATCATGTCTTAATACTGCATTTGGATGATACATATTTTTATCAAAGAAAATTAAGAAAAAGAGCAACAATGGAAATAGACCTTCGTTTTCTCAAAGAGAAAAAATTGATGTGTCAATTAGATAAATTAAAGTTTATGGAAAAAAAAATTCCGATTAATAAATCTTTAATAAGTTTCATAGGTAAAGGCGATTATCATTATTTTTCTTTTATTTTTCTAAAATTAATAAATGAACCCTTTGTGCTTTTAGTTATTGACAACCATCTTGATATGAGATATTCTAAGGATAATTTCATAAGATGTGACTCTTGGATTTATAATGCAGGGCTTCTAAATAATCTTAAACAAATTTTTTACATTAACTCTTCAAATATTGATAATATACCCGAGATAATGATTCCAGTATATATAAGCATAGATAAGGATATTATTGATAGGAAATATTTAAAAACGAATTGGACACAGGGAAATCTTTCACCAGATCAACTTTTTGAATTTTTATCAAAGATTCAGTCTAAAAATAAAATAATCGGAGTAGATATATGTGGAGAACCAGAATTTAATATAGAAGAAATAAGAAAAAGTGAAGAAATAAATCTTTCAATAGTTGATATTTTTAAGTCCTTTAGGCTTAAAAAATCTGCCTGATTTTGTTTATAAAAAAAATTTTTTAAAAAGGAGAAAAAATTGGAAAAAATAATTATAGTAGGACATGGAAGTCCAAAAGAAGATGCCAATAAACTTGCTGATTTAACAAAAGCTCTTGCAATAACTCTTAAAAAACAACCAGAGGATATAAAATATGCTTATATTAAGTTTGGAAGTCCTTCAATTGAGGAATCTATTATAGAATGTATAAAAGAAAATGCTAAAACAATTATAATCCATCCTCTTTTTCTTTTTTCAGGATCCCATGTTAGCTACGATATTCCTGAAATAATTAAAAAATTTAGGAAAAATTATCCTTACATTGAAATAATTTGCACAAAACCATTAGGTCTCCATGAAAAATTACTGGAAATTATAAAAAAAAGAATTGATGAAATAAAACAAGAAGCTCCCAAAAATAAGGCTAATTAAAATTTTAATTTTTTTATCTTACAATAAAAACTTCTTCCTGAAGGAGTACATGTTACGGGATTCCTTTCTAAATCATCAGTAAGGTTATTAAGATTCCATTTATCATCAACTTCTCCCCATCCCCATGCTATTCTTACTATTCCTTCTGGAACAACATCAGAAATTTTAATTTTCATAGTCACTTTACCCCTTGGTGTTGTGATCTCAACTAAATCTTGCTCCTTTAAAAAAAGTTTTTGAGCATCCTGCAAATTGATATCTACAAAGGGTTCTCTTTCAATGTTTCTTAATTCATCAACATGCCTGAATTGAGTATGGGTAAAACAACTTACTCTCTCTCCACTTATTCCTATAAAATCGTATCCCTCTTTCTCAAAACTGATTGTTTGCCCGTGAATTCCTCTCATAAAGGGAACAGGGTCAAATCCAGATTCATAAAGTCTTTCAGAATATATTTCTACTTTTTTTGATGGTGTTTTAAATCCCTCCTGTTCAAATTTTTTGAACCTTGGTTTTTCATACCAGATTCCTTGAGGATTATTTTTTAAATCTTCTACCTTTAATCCTGTTGGTTCAAGCTGAAAGTCAAGGGCATCCTCAACTGTATCCCAGGGAAAGTATTCCTTTAGTCCCAATGCCTTTGCAAGTTCAAAGATTATTTCAATATCAGGTTTACTTTCACCAATTGGCTCAATAACCTTCTGTTGTAACATTATAAAACAGTTTCTTATATATGCTCTGTTAATCTGGGTTTTTTCAAAACAGCTTGATGCAGGTAAGATAACATGAGCATAATTACTTGTTTTATTTAAAAACATATCAATCATTACAAGACATTCAAGTTTTTGTAATGCCTTTTTTACTCTCTGGGAATCCATCATGGTAACTGCCGGATTAGCAGATTGAACAAGCAACATCTTAACTGGATAAGGGTCTTCATCAATTATGGCATCTATTAAAGTAGACTGTCCATGAAGTCCCCATGTAGGATGAAATTTTTCAAAAAGAGGATATTTATACATAACTGACTTAATATCTGATATTTTTTCTTTGAGTTGAATATTGCGAATTGGTATAGGTTGAGGAATAAAATCTCCTCCAGGGATATCAATATTGCCAGTAATGGCTCTTAATATGCAGATAGCCCTTGTTGCATCAAAAATATTTAGTTGCATGTCAACACCATTTCCATCAATTATACAGGCTGGCTTTGTTGTTGCATATATCTTTGCTGTTTCTTTAATTAAATCTGCATCTACCCAAATTTGCTCAGCTACTTTTTCAGCATCATAGAAGGAAGCAATATCTCTTAAGGCTTCAAAGCCAATACAATAATTATCAACGAAATCTCTATCATAAAGTCTCTTTTTAATTATTTCATTTATAATAGCCATTGCAAGTAAACCATCATGGGCAGGTTTTATTCTTATCCATATGTCAGCCATTTCAGTAAAAAAGGTTTTTACTGGATCTACGACTATCAATTTAGCTCCTCTTTCCTTAGCGAAAATTATTGCCTCTGCCATTTGAGGTAGTGTATTTCGGTCATTTTTTCCCCAAATAATTATGCATTTAGAATCCTTAACCTGTGGAATGGTAATAGCACCATAGGTATAGTTATGTGCCATCTCTCTGGCTACAAAGCAGACTGAACCATTTCCAACTGCATTTGGTGAACCAAAAGCACTCATGAGCCTTACTGCATAATCCCACGATGTTCCCCAATCAGCTGCCATGCCTCTTAAAAGAGCCACTGATGAAGCACCATATTCTTCCTTTATTTTATTCATTTTGTAAGCTATAAAAGATAAAACTTCCTGCCAAGAAACCTCTTTAAAATCCTCATTTAATTTTTCTCTTAAAAGAGGTTTTTGAAGTCTTTGCTTTGAATAAATTATTTTTCTTACATTTACAAGCTTGAGACAGGATATTGTTTTTTCAAAAGGAGTAATTCTTTTTGCTCCGGTAATTTCTCCTTGTTCAATATTAACTTCCACAGGACAGCAGGCTGAACAAAGTCTACAATTTGTTATTTTTTTCATATTTCCCTACCTTGATGCTTTTACATATAAACTTCTGATAAATTCAAAATGGTTTCTATGATTTCGTATTTTCCAGAAAACCTCTCCTGTGTCAGCTATAATCCATGATGGATAAATTTGATTTTTTAAAATTTCAACAATATTTTCAATTCCGTATCCACTGTAATCACCCTCTCTTTTTCCTCCAAGCCAATCCCCAATTTTTGCTACTTCTTCACTCCATGAAAAAGGATCTGAAATAAGGAGCTGAGCATCCTTAAAAGAAGAGACTCTATTCATCTCCTCAATATGCTTAAACGGTAAAGAAACTTTATCTATAACATTTAAAGAAATCACACATTTAAAAACTTCTCTTTTAAAGGGAAGAGCCAATGCATCGGCAACAATAAAATCAATATTTTCTCTTTGATAACCATCGGGAAGTTTTATTTTAGCTGGCTTTGTAATATATCCTTCTTCAATTAACTCAAAATTTAATTCCCTGTTTTTCATCAATTCTCGTGCTGTCTTAACAAAAGAAAGTGAAAGGTCAATCCCTATCGAAAATTTACTTTTATTTGCTAACTCAAAAACTGTTCTTCCAACAGCACTTCCTATATCAAGGGAAATTCCATTTACTGAATTAATTAAAGATGCCCATTTAGGGTATGCAGGTATCCATTCTGTATCATTAAACCAATCACCGTAATGACTCCAAAGATATGAAGATATCACCTTTGGATTCTCATATTTATTATCTTTGCTTGGAGTCCAATTAGGGTTAGGAGTAAGTATTGCTATTCCATTTTCAATTCTGTATTTTGTACCACATTTATTGCATATTAGATTACCAGAGACAATATCATTGTATTCATGAATATAATGCTTTAATTCTAAATAATTTTCCTCAGGCAAGCATGATGGACATATTAAGATTTCTAACAAAAAATCCCTCACTGTTAAATATAAATTATCTTCACCATTTTTAGCAATTAACTAATTCCCCTGAATTTGCCGATAGAAAAACACTGATTTTGTCATTCCGAAGGAGCGTAAGCGACTGAGGAATCTCCTACTTTTTCACCAGATAGATTCTTTAATGAGAGATTCCTCGGGGTATATAACCCCTCGGAATGACTGCATAAACGAAAATAAAGCAGACTTAACCAAAGAATATGTTACTTTTTTTCCAACTATTGTTACTTATCGTAACAAATAATTTTCAATAAAAATTTGAAATTTTAATATCTTCAATTTATTTCTTTGAATTTCTTTTTTTGGGTATAAAAATTGATAAGTATTTTAGTATGAATTTGACAATAAACTCTCTTCTAAATTTTTCCACTCTCTCTATATGCAATCACTTATTCTTATTTATTAAACAAAAGCAGCAATTTTAAATTATTTAGGAGGCTTTTATGGAAGATTTAAAAGCTTTTTATTGGCGAAGGGTAAAAGTGCTGACTGTGATTTTTTTAATTGCATGGATTATTATTGCAGTGATATTACCTGTAACTTCCCCTTTATTGAAAGGAGTTAGAATATTTGGTTTACCATCTATGCATTGGTATATGAATGCCTTTATTGTAATAGTTATTGGTGTGATATTAATATTCGTCTATTCTGCTATTATGAACAAACTTGACAAAGAATTAAAGAAAAAGGTTTCAGAGGAGGAACTGTTATGAACCTTTCATCACCTGTAAATGCAACAATAATAGCTACTATATGCTGGATACTATGTTCTGTAATTATTACCATAATAGGCGGAGAATTTTTGGGCAGTCTGATTATAGTTATTGGTTCAATATTTATTTATCTTGTATTAGCAGTTACATTAAGATCTACGTCTGTAGCCCATTTCTATGTTGCTGGTAGAGAAATACCTGCTGTAGTTAATGGTGCTGCTACAGCTGCAGACTGGATGAGTGCTGCTAGTTATCTATCTATGGCAGGGGCAATTGCTCTTATGGGTTATGATGCATTACCTTTTGTAATAGGATGGACACTTGGCTATACATTAATGGCTTTTACAATTGCTCCATTTGTTAGAAAATCCAAGACTTATACTGTCCCTGAGTTGCTTGAAAAAAGAGCTGGTGGATGGGGACCTGTAAGAACTACGGCTGTTATAATGATATTTGTTATGTCACTAACATATCTTACAGCTCAGCTTGTAGGTGTTGGAGTTGTTTTTTCAAGATTTCTTGGGTTACCTGCAACTGTTGCGGTTTTTATTGGAGTTTTTGGTGCTCTTGCTTATGCATGGACAAGTGGATGGAGAAGTATTACTTGGGTCCAATTCTTACAATATTTTGTCATGATTACAATGTATTGCACACCTGTTTTCATAGCTGCCTATTTTTTGGGACTACTTCCATTTCCTCAGCTCCAGTACGGTAATTTGATACAGGAAATAGAAATGCGTGAGATGGCATTTAATCTACCTTTAATTACTGAGCCATTTGTTAGATCTATTGGAGGTGGGCAAGGACCAATAAACTGGATATTTTTTGCACTTGTATTAATGCTTGGAACTATGGGACTTCCTCATATTCTTATAAGATTTTATACTGTTAAAACAGTTCATGCTGCGAGAGTAAGCGTTGGATGGGCACTTACATTTATTGGTCTCTTATATGTAACAGCATCTGTATATGCAGCAATAGCTCGACACAGTTTCAGTGCTTTGTGGGGAAAGCCTTTTGCTGAGGTAATGAGTACAGACTGGATTCAGAAATGGTTACCAACGGGACTTATAAAACTCTCTGATAAAAATGCTGACGGTATCTTGCAACCAGCAGAGCTTGTCTTTCATGGTGACATAGTAGTTGTTGGAATGCCTGATATGTTTGGAATGCTTTGGGTAATTGCTCCTTTGGTAGCAGTTGGAGGATTAGCAGCAGCTCTTAGCACAGCTGATGGATTATTACTTGCCATGTCAACTGCAATAACAAGAGATGTTTACAAGAGATTCATTAATCCACAGGCAACAGAACATCGTGAAATTTTAATTGTTAGACTATTGTTAGTAATTATTGGTTTTATAGGTGCTGTAATGGCTTATTTTGCCCTTAAAGACCCTGGATTTGGTGTTTATGTTGTTTTACTTGTTGGTTGGGCATTTGTTTTTGCTGCATCTACTTTTACGCCGATAATAATTTTAAGTATATTCTGGAAGAGACTTAATAGGTATGGTATGATTGCTGGAATGATAACAGGACTACTAATAGCATTGCCATATATAATATTAGTAGGTATAGCAAAACTTCCTCCGATAGAGTTATTTGGAGACAAAATTGGTACAATTGGATGGGGAATTTTCGGCTTTTTTGGTAATGCAATTGCTGCAATTTTAGTATCATTGTTGACTAAACCTGAAGGTCCTGAGGTAGATAAATTTGTAGAATCCATGAGATTACCAGATTGAGATTCTTTCTTAGCTACACTGGGAAAATTAAAGAACGCTTTAACTTTCCCAGTGTTTATTTTTTAGAGGGATTTTCCTTTGTAGGAGGCCATTTAATATCAACTCCTTTTTTGAAAGTTGTCAATGTCACCATTCTTAGACTGCTAAATCTATAAATAAGAGTTATTGCGATTTTAGTTCCATTGTATTCATCATAACAAAAAACTTTTTTATTCCCTATAAATCTGCCAATTATACCTTTTTTTTCATCAAAACATCTAATATTTCTACTTATACCTTTCCTTGTCAAAACAAATAGGTGACAGCCAAATTCATCCTCGTGCATTCTTCTTTTTTCAGATCCAATAAAAGTATTGGCATAATATATTAAAGTATCCATTAATCCTTCGCAACTCATAACAATTGTTTTATTATATCATACATGAATATTTAAAGCTGACATATTTATAAATTTCTGAAATTGCCGATAGGGAGACAAAAATATAAACTCCACAAAATTCCTTTTAATCCATATTTTGCAATTTTATGCAATTTAATTCTGAGATGCAACTGAGAGAAATGTAAGATAAAGAAAGAAAATAATGATAAAATAATTAAAAAATGAATGTTACATCTCCCATAATTCTTAATAAGGAAAAATTATATAAGCGTGCATCAGCCCTTGCACTGATTACTATCTTTTATAATTTTCTTGAAGGCATGGTTTCTGTATATTTTGGAATTGACGATGAGACAATTGCCCTTCTGGGTTTTGGTCTGGATTCTTTTGTTGAAGTAATGTCAGGTATAGGCATATGGTATATGATAAGAAGATTGAGACAAAATGGTAATGAAGAACCTGACACATTTGAAAGGCAGGCACTTAAAGTTACAGGAACTGCTTTTTATATTCTTGCTGGAGGTCTTGTAGTTACATCTATTGTTAATATTTATACAGGGCATAAACCTGAAACAACCTTATGGGGTATAATCATTTCTGTTATATCAATTTTAACTATGTGGATATTAATTAGTTACAAAACTAAAGTAGGTCGCATGCTTAATTCAAGTGCAATCCTTGCTGATGCAGCTTGCACAAAAGTCTGCATGCAACTGTCAATAATTTTACTTTTGTCAAGTCTTGGTTATGAACTTACAGGATTCGGTGGGATAGATTCAATTGGAGCAATTGGCATAGCTTGGTTTTCATTCAAAGAAGGTCGCGAATCCTTTGAAAAATCAAGGAATTTGAAATGTAAATGTAGTTGCAATTGTATTATTTAATCACCTTTAGTTTTTTAGACATACATCGGGATTAAAGTTCTGAAAGAAAGTTTGAGTAAAAGACAGCCTTGTCTCAATCAGCAATTTTATATCTTTCTATGGTTGTTCTTTGATGAGCTTTTCTTAAAGGTTCTGGAATTCGGTATTGTTTAGTTACCTTTAGAACTACTTCAATTGAGGATTCAATATCTATTAAATGACCTGGGGATACAAAGATAGGTTTTACTCCGGTTTTAGTTCTTAAAACTGCTCCAACAATTTTCCCTCTATAATAAAGATAACTGTAACTTCCTTTTTCTTTTTTAGGTTCTTCATATTCACCAACCAATCTTGATTTAGCACATCCAATGGAGGGAATATCAAGTAAGACACCGATGTGGGATGCAATTCCAAAATACAGCGGATGGGCAATTCCCTGACCATCAAAAAGAATAATTTGAGGCTTTATCTTAAGGTTTTTTATTGCTTCCATAAAAGCTTTACCTTCTCTGAAGCTTAAAAAATTGGGAATATAGGGAAATTCTAACTTCATTTTGACAATACTATCTTCAATATGAATCAGTTCAGGTAATTTAAATAAAGAAGCACAGGCAAAAATATTGCTTTCTGAAAAAGAGGCATCAACTCCACAGATATATTCAGGCTTAAAGGAAAGAGGCTTGATTGTTACTTTACTCCTTAGAATTTTCTGGATTTTCCTTGCTTCACTTATGTTTTTAGCCCAGATATCCACAGAATATTTTATAATAACATTATGTTTGCTCAATATCAGGCATTTATATGGAATGGTAAGGAAAGAAATTTAAAGCCTGTTATAAGACTTCCAAAGCAGAATATAGATGAACTTTACGGAATAGAAAAGCAAAAGCAGTTACTTATTACAAATACAAAGGCTTTTATAGAGGGCAGGCGTGTAAATAATGTTCTTCTTTGGGGTGAAAGAGGAACAGGTAAAACCACTTTGATAAGGAGTCTTTTAAATTATTTCAAAGAAACACCGTTAAGAATGATTCAGGTTTTAAAAAATGACATAATCACAATACCCTTTCTCTATGACATGCTCCATGAAAGTCCCGAGTACAGATTTATCCTCTTTATTGATGACCTTTCCTTTAATGAAAATGAACAGGAATTTAGAGACCTAAAAATTGTTATGGATGGAGGAATTGAAGAAATTCCAGAAAACTCATTAATTTATGCTACTTCAAATAGAAGAAATCTTATGCCTGCGGTGTCACAGAGTGAAAATGAGCTTTTTCCTGAAGATAGTATTCAGGAGCGAGCATCCCTGCTTGAAAGATTTGGTTTGAGAATAGGATTTTACAGATTCTCAGAAGAACAATACTTTGAAATAGTAAAGCACTATGCAAGCAAAGACGGAATAAAAATGCCAGAGGAAGAATTAATTAAAAAAGCCCATCAGTGGGCTTTAATTCATGGAACAACAGGACGTTCAGCCTACCAGTTTGTATTGAGCCTTCAGATTGAATTTTGAGATAAGCCTTTAAATTGCAATTGATAAAAGGCAAAAAATTAAAATGTATTAATAATATCTTATTCTATTTTATAATATTGATGTTTAAACAAGATAAAACAAAAAAGTGAGGCAGGATAATGGAGGCTATTCAAAAATTTCATAATTTACTTAAAGGGATTTTCCAGTTTGAAGCCTCTGATTTAGATTTTGGAATTTATCGTGTATTGAATTATAAAAGACAACAAATTAAAGATTTTATTGAAAATACACTACCGAAAAAGATAGAAGAGGCTTTCAAAAAACATAAAGATGAAAAAAAAGCTAACATTGATGAAAAATTTGAGGACATTAAAAATAAAATTAACGAGACTCTTGGAAAAGATGCTATAACAACAAGTGGTGAATTAAAGAATGAATTTAAAAATACCCCTCTCGGCAAGGAATTTCTGACAATTAAAGCCCAAAAAGAAGAGGTAGAAAAAATTGATGAAATAAAACTTCAGGTTTTTAATGACCTTTATAGTTTTTTCTCTCGCTATTATGAAGAGGGAGATTTTGTTCCGCAATATAGATATTCTATCAAGGGGCATAAATATGCTATTCCTTATAATGGAGAAGAAGTAAAACTCTACTGGGCAAATTCTGAGCAGTATTACACCAAGACAGGTTTGCTTTTTAGAGACTACACTTTTAAAGCAGGAAATTGTAAGGTTATTTTCAGAATCATAGAGGCAAAAGAAGAATTATCCTCAAACAAGGCTACAAAGGAAAGGTTTTTTGTTTTAGATGATGAAAATCCGATTGAAGTAAAAGACGGAGAAATAATTATAAGATTTCAGTATAGAGAATTAACTGAAAAGGAAGTTAAAGATTATCAAATAGAAGGTGGAAGTAACACTTCGAAGCAGGAAAAGATTAATCAAAAGAGTTTTGAGTTTATAAAAACCCATCTTGAAGTGGGGAAGCATCTGGAACTCATTAAGTATCTTGTTAACGAAATAAAAAATGAAAAGCCAAATCTTTTATATCATTTAAACAGATTTAGTGCAAAAAACACAAAGGATTACTTCATCCATAAAAACCTTAAGAGGTTCCTAACTGAGCAGTTGGATTATTTCATCAAATCCGAAGTTTTAGATGTAGAAACTCTTTCACAGGAAAAATATCTTGATAAACATATAACAAGAGCAAAAACAGTAAAAGAAATTGGAGAAGCAATAATTGAGTTTTTATCTCAAATTGAAGATTTTCAGAAGAGATTATGGGAGAAAAAGAAGTTTGTCTTAAAAACAGAGTATGTGATAACAACTGACCGAATTTATTCTGCTTGTTGTTCTGAGCAAAGCGAAGAATCTCTTAATTACTTTTATGAAGAAATCTTAAAGAACAATGAGCAAATAAAGGAATGGGAAGAGTTAGGGTTTGAAATACCTAAGACATTGAATGAACTTAAAACAAAAAAACTCCCAATTGATACCAAGTATTTTAACCAAGAATTCAAAGAAAGACTTCTTGAGAAACTTACCGAGAATGCGGATCTGGATAACCTTTTAGACGGCTTGCTTATCAAAAGCGAAAACTGGCAGGCGCTGAATACGATTTTAGGAAAGTATAAAGAGAAGGTTCAGACAATTTACATTGACCCACCATTTAACAAAGAACAGGATGCTGATTATCTTTATAATGTGAAATATAAGGATTCAACCTGGGTAAGCATGCTTGAAAATAGAGTAAGATTAGCAAGAGATTTATTGAATGATAGGGGAAGCATTTTTGTTCGATGTGATTATAATGGCAATTGGCTTGTAAGACCTTTGATGAATGAGATTTTTGGAGAGGAGAATTTTAGGAATGAGATAGTTGTAAAAAGAGGAGCGCCTAAATCAGCTATGTTCGAGCAATTTCATGGAGTTAAATCAATTGGGGTGATGTATGACAATCTTTATTGGTACTCAATAGCAATAGAAGTTAGATATGAAGGTTTTAAAATAGCGGTTGGAAAAAAAGGGGGATATTGGAACAATTTTTACGATATGAAACCCAGCGGAGAAAGACCAACCATGAGATATGAATTATATGGTTTACTTCCCCCTAAAAATTATTATTGGAAATGGGGAAAAGAAAGAGGACTTAAGGCTGTTGAAAACTATAAAAAATATTTGGAAGAATTTAAATTTACTAAAGAGACAATTGAGCAATATTCCTCTAGAACTGGTATAAGCGATTTTGTCAAGCTGGATGGTAAATCTGTTAAATACTGGGTTCCTACGAGAGAAACTGATTTCTTGGACAATAACTGGCTTGACATACCCGGTTATTCCCAGAGGTGGGGATTTAAAACCGAAAACTCCGAAATCCTTCTCAAGCGTGTTATAGAATCTACCTCTAATGAAGGCGATTTAGTTATGGACTTCTTCCTTGGCTCTGGCACAACAACAGCAGTAGCTCAGAAACTTAAAAGGAAATGGATAGGCGTTGAGATGGGAGAGCATTTCTGGACAGTAGTTTTACCAAGAATGAAAAAGGTTTTGGCTTATGATAAATCTGGAATATCAAAAGAAAAGGATGTTAAAGAGAAATACAATGAAAAGACAGCAGGTGGCTTCTTCAAATACCAAATCATTGAACAATATGAAGATACTTTAGATAATATTGAAATGAAAGAAAACCAGAAAGCACTGGAACTTTTCAAAGATGAGTATCTTCTAAAATACTTCCTTGAGTTTGAAACAAGGAAAAGTCCATATTTTTTAAACATTGAACATCTTAAAAATCCTTTCGCTTATAAATTAAAAGTAAATCTTTCAGAAGTTGGTGAACCACAGGAAATGATGATTGATATTCCTGAGACATTCAATTATTTACTTGGGATAAAAGTCAAAAAGATAAAGAAAAGAATAAAAGATAGCAGACCTTATCTTTTTGTGTTAGGAGAAAAAGAAAGTAAGGATTATGCAATTGTATGGAGAGAATATTCAGACAGTTGGGATGAAAAAAAGTTTAGAGAAGATAGGGATTTTGTAAGGGATGAACTCAAGGAATGGAAGCCGCAGATTGTTTATATAAACGGGCAAAGTGTGTTGACTCAAGATTTTGGGGATTTTCATGCTGAGATAAGAGCTATTGAGCCAGACTTTAAAAGATTGATGGAGAGTTAAGATGAAAAACATCAATGAGATAAAAGAGATATTGAATTCTTTTAAAGAAAAAATACGAAACCAATATAGGGCAGAAATAATCGGCATATTCGGCTCTTATGTTCGGAGTGAGCAAAAAAGAGGGAGTGACCTTGATGTTCTTGTAAAATTTTATGAAGGGGCAACCCTTTTT
>NZ_MAVV01000046.1 GCF_001707915.1 Thermodesulfovibrio sp. N1
TTAATTTTTTGAAAAATTTCTTTTATAAGTTTAAACCCTATATAGATACAGAATTACCAAGATTCTTTGGAGGAATGGTTGGATATATCTCCTATGATACAGTAAAGGTTTTTGAAAAAGTTCCTGACACATGCAAAGACTCTATGAATGTAAATCAAATATTCCTTATGATACCCGAAACTTTATTAATCTTTGACAATCTTAAACAGTCCATTAAAATAGTATTTAATGCATTTGTAGATGGAAATAAAGAAAAAATTTTTAAAAAGGCTCAAAAAACAATAAATAAGATAATACAATCATTCAAATCCCATAAAGATGAAAGATTCAGAAAATATTTTTTAGTTCCTAAAGCATCTAAAGATGTCCTTTGTGATTTTAACTCAAATTTTACAAAAGATGAGTTTTTAAAGGCTGTGGAAAAAGCTAAAGAGTATGTAATTTCAGGAGATGTTGTTCAGGTTGTAATATCCCAACGATTTGAAACAGATACTAAGTGTCATCCCTTTGACATTTACAGAGCCTTAAGAATTATTAATCCTTCTCCTTATATGTTTTATATTGATACAGGAGATATTTTTCTTGTTGGTTCTTCTCCTGAAATTCTTGTTAGATTAGAAGAGAGTAAAATAACTTTAAGACCAATTGCAGGAACACGAAGAAGAGGAAAAACAGAGGAAGAAGACATAGCCCTTGAACAGGAACTTCTATCTGATGAAAAAGAAAAGGCAGAACATATTATGCTTGTTGATCTTGGAAGAAACGATGTAGGCAGAGTTGCGGAAATTGGTTCTGTATCTGTTACTGAATTGATGACAGTTGAAAGATACAGCCATGTTATGCACATTGTAAGTAACATTGAAGGTAAACTTCGCAAGGGGCTTGATATGTTTGATGTTTTTATGTCCTGTTTTCCTGCAGGAACAGTTACAGGCGCACCTAAGGTAAGGGCTATGCAGATAATTGAGGAACTTGAACCAACTTGCAGAGGTCCTTACGCTGGTGCAGTTGGATATTTTGGATTTGGTGGTAATATGGATATGTGTATTGGAATAAGAATGCTTTCCATAAAGGATGGCAAAGTATATGTTCAAGCTGGAGCCGGTATAGTTGCAGACTCAGTCCCAGAAAATGAATACCAAGAAACAATAAATAAAGCTTCGGCAATGTTAAAAGCAGTAAGCTTCATAAATTTTGAGGATGAGCAAAAATGATTCTGATAATTGACAACTACGACTCATTCACCTATAATCTCTATCAATACATCGGAGAACTAAGTAAACATGTAATAGTTTATAGAAATGATCAGATAACAATAGAACAGATAGAAGAAATGAAACCTGAAAAAATAATTATATCCCCAGGACCTTGTACTCCAAAAGAAGCTGGTATATCCTGTGATGTAATAAAGCATTTTGCAGGGAAAGTACCAATTTTAGGTGTATGTTTGGGACATCAGGCAATTGGTGCAGCCTTTGGTGCTAAAATCATACGTTCTCACGAGATAATGCATGGGAAAACCTCTCTTATTTATCATGATGAAAAAACAATTTTCAAAGGAATCTCAAATCCCTTTGAAGCAACAAGATATCATTCATTAATTATTGAAAAAGAAAGTCTTCCTGAATGCTTAGATGTATCTGCATGTACTTCAAATGGTATAATTATGGGTGTAAGACACAAAGAATATATAATTGAAGGTGTTCAGTTTCATCCAGAAAGTATTCTTACAAAGGTTGGTAAGGATTTATTAAAAAACTTTTTAAAACTATGATACAAGAAGCCATTTACAGATTAAGTAAAAAAGAAAATCTACCTGCAGAAATTTTAAGAGATAGCTTTATTGAAATAATTGAAGGAAAAGCTTCAGAAGCACAGATTGCAGGGTTTCTTATGGGACTTGCTATGAAAGGTGAATCAGAAGAGGAAATTTTAACAACAGTAGAACTTTTTAGAGATTATGCAATAAAAATCAACTCTCCCAATGGAGCTATTGACATTGTTGGAACAGGAGGAGATCGTTTAGGAACCTTTAACGTATCTACTGCCACAAGTTTTGTTGTTGCAGGTGCTGGTGTGCCAGTGGCAAAACATGGAAATCGTTCTGCATCAAGTCAATGCGGAAGTATAGATGTTTTAGAAGAGTTGGAAGTAAAAGTAGATATGACTCCTGAACAAGCTGAAAAATGTCTGTTTGAATGTGGTTTAACTGTTCTTTTTGCTCCTCTTTATCATCCAGCAATGAAAAGAGTTGTTCCTGTAAGAAAGGAACTTAAAATAAGAACAATCTTTAACATCATTGGCCCCATGCTTAATCCAGCTATGGTAAAGAGACAACTAATTGGTGTTTTTTCAAAAGATTATATGGAAACAATTGCAAAGGTGCTTATGAAATTAGGATCTGAACAAATAATAGTTGTCCATAGCGAAGAAGGACTTGATGAGATATCTATATCAGGCAAAACTTTTTTAGTAACCGCAAAGGATGGGAATCTCTATAGTACTACCATAACTCCAGAGAATTTAGGATTAAAGAGGTCTTTTATTGATAATGTGAAAGGTGGAGACAGAAAGGAAAATGCTAAGATAATTATAGATTTACTTAAAGGAAAAAAAGGTGCACCACGAGATATGGTTTTAATGAACTCTGCAGTTGCATTACTCATTGCAGGTAAGGTAAAGGATTTTAAAGAAGGGATAGAGCTTGCAACGGAAAGTATTGACAGCGGAAGAGCCTATAAAAAATTAGAAGAATTAAAAAGATTATCAAATTTAAATTAGACTATGGCAGAATTAGGAAAAATAGAGAGATTAAATATAGAGGAGTTTAAAGGAAAAAGAAAGCTTTTTTGTATTCCCAATATTTTTATCCCTGACGATGAAGATGAAAAATTAAAAAATTTAGTTGAGCAGTATTGGCAGGAGGCTATCTCACATATAGAAAGACTTGAAAAATTAGGTTTTGTTACAAAGATATTTGTAGAAACCATATTCATCGAAGGTCAGGATGCTGTTGATGTAATAAGAGATACAAATCCCTATTTATATTTTTTAATTGAAAAAAAAGTTTCTCAAGGTGCTACTGTTGTTGGTATAGAAGACCCGGAAATTTTCGGTGCTTTTATTGATTGGAGTAACTGTTTGAGAATTGTGAAAACAGCATCGGTTTTACAAAAAGTTTTTAACTATTACAATGAAATTAATCAAAAAAGAATTGAGGTTATTTCAAATAAAATAAATGAAAATTTACAAGAAGGTGAATGCGCAATTGTTATTCTAAGAGATCAGGAAAGAATGAAACTTTCTTTGCCTAAGGATATAGACATTTTCTTAGTTGTACCATCTGTTTATGATGATATCTTAAAATATTTAAGAGATAAATTTTTATCCTAACTGTCAATCTCTATTGGCAAAATTATTTCATATTCTGTAAAATATTGCGATAGAAATATTTATGCAAAATATTTCTATTAAAGGGAGTGTATGGGGTTCTGGTGTCCCTCCTGGACTTCAAATCCAGTGTTGCCTGTGAGTAACAGGCAGGGTGGGTTCGATTCCCACACACTCCCGCCAAAATTAAATTTATTGCAGGAGGTAAAAATGAAGATTTCATCGTATACCTTTGGCAAAATTATAGTTAATGGCAACGAATACAATGCTGATTTAATAATTTTCCCAGACACTATTTGTCAATCATGGTGGAGAAAAGAGGGACATTCTCTTTGCATAGAAGATTTAAAGGAAGTTTTAAGTAGAGACATTAAAATTTTAATTGTAGGCACAGGTGCCTATGGTAAAATGAAAGTGCCTGAAAGTCTAATTCAGGAACTAAGAAACAAAGGAATTGAAACCATTGTAAAAGAAACAGACAAAGCTGTAGAATTATTCAATACCTTTATATCTGAAGGGAAAAAGGTTGCAGGTGCCTTTCATTTAACCTGCTAAACATTTTTAAAAGGAGAAAGTATATGGAAGAAAAACAACAACCCCGTCCAGAAAGAGTTGCTATTGTTAAAATGTTACCAAAGGATATTAAAGAAAAATTAACGATTGAAGAAATGAATGCTTTACTTTATGATGAAATTCTGCCAGATTCTTTACTGGAAAAACTTCAGGATTATTTGGCAGATTTTGATAATCCAACAGAATAGCTCAAAAAATTAATTCTCTGGAGAATTATATGCTTCCTGATCCTACAATATATCCTGATTGGCTTATTGCACAGATTGCAGAAAAATCAATGAAAACAATCTTTCAACTTGCCGATGAAATAGGTATTGAAAAAGAAGAGTTAATCCCCTATGGTTATTATATCGGTAAAATAGATTATCAGAAAATTTTAAATAGAATAAATAACAAGCAAGATGGTAAATATATTGTTGTAACTGCGATCACACCAACTCCATTCGGAGAAGGTAAATCTACCACAACTATTGGAATTGTTCAAGGACTTGGTAAAAGAAAGAAAAAGGTAGGCTGTGCTATAAGACAACCATCAGCAGGTCCTCTTATGAATGTTAAAGGAACAGCTGCTGGAGGAGGACTTAGTCAATGTATTCCAAGAACTGAATATTCTTTAGGTTTTACAGGTGATATAAATTCAATAATAAATGCCCACAATCTTGCAATGGTTGCTTTAACAGCAAGAATGCTTCATGAAGCAAACTATTCCGATGAAATTCTCATAAAAAAAGGGTTGAAAAGGCTTGATATTGATCCTAAAAGAGTAGAAATTGGATGGGTTATAGATTTCTGTGCTCAGGCTTTAAGGAAAATTGTTATAGGTTTGGGAGAAAAAAAAGATGGTGTAACAATGCAGTCTCGTTTCGATATAGCCACATCCTCTGAATTAATGGCAATATTAAGCTTAGTAAAAAATATCAAAGAATTACGAGAAAGAATTGGCAAAATTACTGTTGCCTATTCAAAATCTGGCAAGCCCATTACAACAGAAGACCTTGAAGTTGCCGGAGCAATGACTGCTTTAATGCTCACTTCAATTAATCCCAATTTAATTCAAACTATTGAAGGGCAACCTGTTTTAGTTCATGCTGCTCCTTTTGCAAACATTGCAATTGGGCAGTCTTCAATTATTGCTGACATGATAGGATTAAAACTTTTTGATTATCACATAACTGAAAGCGGATTTGGCGCTGATATAGGTTTTGAAAAATTTTGGAACATAAAATGCAGATATTCAGGACTTAAACCAGATGCAGCAATTATTGTTACCACTTTAAGGGCGTTGAAATATCATGGTGCAGACAAGGATGCTCCTAAAATAATACCTGGTAATCCACTGCCAAAAGAATATTTTGAAAAAAATACTCAATGGCTTAAAAAGGGAATGGAAAATTTATTCCATCACATAGAAATTGTAAAAAAATCAGGACTTATTCCTGTAGTATGTATAAATAAATTTCAACAAGACTGTACGGAAGAATTATATTTAGTTAAAAAACTTTGTGAGGAAAGCGGAATTTTAGCGGCAATTTCAGAGCATTGGAGCAAAGGCGGAGAAGGAGCATTGGAATTAGCTGACAAAGTCATAGAAGCTTGTGATAAAAATGCTAACTTTCAATTTTTATATGAAACCAAACTTCCCCATATATCAAGAATTGAATTAATTGCAAGAAAAATTTATGGTGCCGATGCTGTTGAATTCTCAACAACAGCTCTGGAAAAACTAAAAAAAATTAATTCAAATCCTGAATTTTCCGATTATTCTATTTGTATTGCCAAAACCCATTTAAGTCTCTCAGACAATCCAAAATTAAGGGGTGTGCCTAAGGGCTGGCAACTATTTGTCAGAGATATCTTGATTTTCAATGGAGCAAAGCTCATTGTTCCAGTTGCAGGGGAAATTAGTTTAATGCCGGGAACAGCATCAAATCCAAACTTCAGAAATATTGACATAGATTTAGAGACATATAAAGTAAAAGGTATATAAAAAAGTATTGACAAAATTATGATTTTTCGCATATTTTATAAACTAATTTTTAATTAAGAAGGAGGAATTTATGCCTAAAAGAGTTGATATTGAAAAAAAGATACTTGCTATTTCTTTATACAGAAAATTCCTTATAGTTTTTAATACCTCTATTGTTCTATCTACAATAATTCTATTAGCTGGCTTGATATTAACTGGTTATAACATATATGGAGAAGAATTTATTACTAAAAGAATAGGCATAGTGGAAACACTTATAAAGTTTGCTCCTGCAATTGTTATTTTTGCTTTAGCTTTGATTGCTATATCAACAGCTAATGTCTTTTGGTTTAGAAAACAAATTATTTATCCTATAACAGTTATAGAAGATGCTATAGAGGCAATTAGACAGGGCAATTTTGACAAAAGAATAAATCTTAAAACAGGAGATGAATTCCAAAAAATTGCAGAAGCTTTTAATCAAATGATGGATAAACTATCTACACTTATTCAAACTGAGGAAGAAAAAAGAGAAATGCAAAATAATATCATTAAGTTTTTGCAAGTTATGACATCCGCTTCAGAGGGAGATCTTACAAAAAGAGCAGAGGTTACACCAGATGTCTTTGGTTCTCTGGCAGATGCTTTTAATTTAATGGCTGATGGATTAAGTCAACTTGTCAATGAAGTTCAGAATTCAGCCAATGATGTTGGTGAAAAAACAGTTATTATCAACGAAATTATTACGAAATTAAAAACAGGAGCACAAATTCAGAAAAATGAAATAGAAAAAATTGCTTCTATGATAGCAGAATCTTCTGAAATCGCATCATCTACTACTGAAAAAACAATGGTTGCTACAGATGTTTCAAAGGAAGCCTTAGAAGCCATTAATAAAGGAAATGAAATTATTACTGAAACTATGAGCAGCATTCAGTTAATTAGAGCAGCTGTTCAAGTAATAAATAGAAGGATGAAGTTACTTTCCGAAAAATTAATGGAAATTGGTACAATATCCTCAATAATAAGTGAAATAGCTAACAGAACAAATCTTCTCGCCTTAAATGCATCACTTGAGGCAGCAAGAGCTGGAGAAGAAGGCAAAGGTTTTATTGTTATTGCTGAAGAAATTAGGGGATTAGCAGATAGGACAGCTAAATCTTCAAAAAATATTTCTGAAATTTTAACATCTATTCAAGAAGAAGCAAGTTTGGTAACAAAACATCTTGAAGAAGAAACCAATTATGTTGAAGTAGGCACAAAAATGGTCACAGAAACCACATCAATATTTGAAAAAATTGACTCAATAATAAGAAAAATTGGAGATATTATATTAGATATAAATGAATTTGCCAAAAAACAAAAAAATATAACATTTGATGAAGTAAGTTCTATAGATGAAGTTAAGAAAGTTACAGAAAATATAACAACAATTACAGAAGAACTTACAACATTATCTCAATCACTTTCTAAAACTTCTAAAGAGCTTATTGAAGTTACAGGAAGGTTTAAAGTTTAATAAATAAAGTTTTTTAAGATTTCAAATTTAGCAAGAAGGTCTGTTATTGTTTTTTCATCAAAGGGTTTTATTATAAAACCATCTGCTCCAAGGTCAATAGCTTTTTCCTGATGCTTTTTTGTACCCCTTGATGTTAAAACAATAATTGGTAAATCTTTGAATCTGTAGTCTTTTCTTAATCTGCTAATTAGTTCATAACCATGCATAACAGGCATTTCAAGATCAGTTATAACCGCATCAACATGTTTATTTTCTAAGATATTTAATGCTTCAACACCGTCTTTTGCAGTATATACTCTAACATTTTTTGATTCAAGCAATGTTTGCAAAGATTTCCTCACACTTATTGAATCATCTACAACAAGAACAGTTCGTGAATATGTTGTGCCTTCAAAAATGTGAGTTGTAGTTGCATAAGTAAAATTAAACTCTTCTTCAAAAATTCTTAATGGATCTATCACAAGTCTTGGAACACCATTGCTTGATATAACATATCCCATGTATTGAGTTAGACCCTCCAAGAATTTACCAAGAGGATATATAGTAGTTTCCTCTTGCCCAAGTATATTTTCAACAAATAATGCCTTTCTGATTCCTGAAAAATTAAAGATAATAATATAACCTTTATCTTTATCCCTACCATTAGAGGAAAAATATAGTTCAGAAAAAATTTTGACTGGGATTATTCTATTTTTGTGATTGATTTTTCTATCCCTTTTTACTTCTGGGAAATCATCTGCCAATAAAATTTCTTCTATATAGTTAATTGGTATGGCAAATTCAAGATTAGATGAACTAAAAATTAACAAATAACTGATTGTTAAAGATTGAGGTATTTTAATTAAAAATGTTGTTCCTCTGAAAGGTTCAGAAAATACCTCTATTGTTCCCTTTAATCTAGTAATAGTTGTTTTTACTATATTTAGTCCCATCCCTCTACCACTCTGAAAATCAACTTCTTCAGATGTTGAAAATCCAGGTGCGAAGATATAAGATAGAATTTCTTCTTTATTCATGAATGCTAACTGTTCTTGAGATATTAATCCTTTATTAATAGCAATTTCCTTTACTTTTTCAATATCTATTCCATGACCGTCATCACTAATGGAAATAGTAATGTATTTTCCTTCTTTTTTGATGTTAATTTTTATATTTCCTATCTTAGATTTACCTAATGCAGTCCTTGTTTCAGGCGGTTCTATTCCATGATCTATGGCATTCCTTAAAAGATGAAGAATAGGCTCATAAAGGGCATCAAAAATTGGTTTATCAATTTTTACATCACTACCTTTTATTTCTATATTTATTTTTTTCCCTAAACCTTGAGCTATGTCTTTTATAGCCTCTGTGATTTTATTTAATAATCTTCCGATTGGAATCATTCGCATCATGAGCAAATTATCTCGTAGATTATTAATTTCTTTAGTTAGAGATTTAAAATTGGAAGATAAATTATCAAAGAATAATATTAATTCATTTAATCCTTCGTTAATATCATTAGTAATCTCTGCTATTTTCCTTGTAAAAATATGATACTCATCATATCTATCAAATTCTAAATCACTGAAATCAGTAAAGAAAGAATCTAAAACTTTATGTGTTTTATCTAATGGTGTTAACCAATATCTATCTGAGAATGTGGTTATCTCATTGAACAATTTTTTACCACTATTTAATATTTCATCAACCAGTGATCTTAGTTCCTTTTCTCTATCATTAATTATATTTTTATTCAGAATAATTTCTCCCAATATATCAAATATATTTTCAATATGGCTAAGATCAACCCTCACAGAATTAAGCATTGGCATAGGAATATAGGTTTCTGTAACCTGTTCTGGCTGGTAAGATATTTTTCTCTCTATAATATCTTCAATTAATCTCAAAAGATTATCATCAATTTCTGATTGTTCCTGTTTAAATTTTGATAATTCATTTATTAAAGATACAATCACATTTACTACTTTTTTAATTACATTTAAAATAGAAGACTCATATTCTATTTCGTCATTCATCAATGCTTCAAATAGGTCTTCAAGTTTATGGGCTAAAGTTGCGATTTTATTAGATTTTACAATTGATGCAGAACCCTTAAGAGTATGAGTAGCCCTGTATAATGCTTCAAGGGTATCTTTATTATATCCTCTGTGTTCTAAATCTTCTAATCCCTCTATAATTGTGTTGATATATTCTTCTGATTCTAATAAAAAATATTTTATTAATTCTTCCTGATTAATCATCCTTAAGGTAATAATTCATTTGTTTTGTTTGAAGCAGTAGGTTGCTTGACTTTTAATTCTTCGTAAAGTTTTTTTGGATCAATATAATCATCTACTACTATATCCTTATCAAAACTTACAAAAAATGGTGTAATATCAGATAATATGCCTATCTTTTCACCATCTACATCTATGACTAATAATTTATTATCTGCATAATTGATTCTTTCCACATTATAAACTTTTGCAAGGTCAATGGCAGGAATAATTTTGCCTCTTACTGGTAATGCACCTACTATATAATCTGGAGAGCCAGGAATAGGAAATATTCTTGTAATATCAACGATCTGTATTACAGCTTCTTTCGGTATCAGGAATTCCCTTTCTCCTATGCCAAAAACGCAAAATTGTTTTTCTTCTTTTATTTCTTCAGCCATCTTTTAATAACCGCCAATAAATCGATTGGTTCAAAAGGTTTAGTAATGTATTCATCAGCTCCTTGCATCTTACCCCAAAATTTATCAGCCTCTTCTCTTTTTGAAGTAATCAAAATAACAGGAATATGTTTTGTATTTTCATTTTTCTTTATTTCTCTGCAAAGTTGAAACCCATTTTTCTTTGGCATTACCACATCCAATAAAATTAAATCAAATTTGTCTGTTTTAATGTAATTTTCTGCTTCTTCTCCATCCTTTGCAAAAACCAATTCATAGCCTTTATCTGCTAAGATGGATTCTACATATTTCGCATCAGTGATAGAATCCTCTGCAATTAGTATCTTCAACATTTATATTCTCCCATTAAGATTATCAAAAATTCAAAATTTTGCAATATTTTTGATTAAAGTATTATATTGTTTAAAAAATTTTTTAGTCAACCTTTATTTAATTTCCTATAAATTCTTCAAAATTGTAATTAGGCAAATTTTCTAAATATGAATTCTATATTATAACTTTCCTCTAAAATAAAATGTTTTATCTCTTTACTTAATAATTCTGATATTGTTTCATGAGTGATATTTTTTATTTCCTCTTCTGTTAAATCTTTCAAAATTCTGCCCCCCAACTTTGCTCTCCTATAGTTTGATATTGCATAAATAATTTGGCCTCTTAGCAACATAAATTCATAGATAATTTTATCACATTCGATTGTTAACAATCCTGTCATTTTAGAATTACTCAATATATTAAAAAGAGCTCTTAAATCTAATCCTTTTAATGTTCCAGATAGTATAAAATTTGATTCTTGAAACAATTTATATTTTTTAAATAAAGCCTCCATAGAATAATTAATGGCAAATAAAATTTCTTGAGTAAAATTATTTAGTTTAGCTTCAATTAGTTTTTCCATTTCCTTAATATCAAAGGATGGTTGAGGAATTACATCTGTCAGTCTTTCTGATGTTTCGATTTTTTCTTCTGTTGCAATAATATCACTAATTTCCTTAGAAGTTTGTAGAATTGCTTCTTCTTTTTCATCAAAAGTTAAAGTTTCTGATTCTTCGAAAGGAATTTCTATAGAAGGAACTTCTTCTTTTAATTCCGAGATTTCAGATGTTGTCATTTCCTCCGAAAACTCTATTTTTTCTGAAAGCAATTCATCAAATTCTTGAGAAGATAGAATAAATTCTTCTTGAGATGGTACTTCTTCTTGCTTTGATAATTCTTCTAATGGAGGAATTTCTACTTCAGGCATTAATATTTCTTCCTGAGAAGGAATTTGTATTTCAAACACTGATTCTTCAAACACTGGAATTTTTTCTTCTGAGACCTCTTCTTTCAAAATTTCTTCATATTGAGGGGTCTCAACTTCTATTTGTTCCTCTAAAATAGGGCTTATTTTACTTAGTATTAAGTCTACTTTTTCAACTAAGTCTTCTGATTTAAAGGGTTTAATAAAGTAATCGTAGACTCCGTATTTTTCTATAAATGCCTGACCAACTGTCTCTCCTTTTCCTGTAATTAGAATTATTGGTGTATCCTTTAATTGTTCTTGTTCTTTTAGAAGCATGCAAAATTGAGAACCTGTCATTTTAGGCATTATAAAGTCAACCAAAATCAGATCAGGATTTATAGACTGGGCAATTTTTAATCCATCTTCACCGTTGTCAGCAGTATAAACCTCATATCCTGCCTCCTGTAAAGATACTTCTGCAAGTTTTCTTACAAGAGGACTATCATCTACTATTAAAATTTTCCCCTTTCCCATTTTTTATACCTCATTCAAGTAATTTTTTCATTGTTATACGCATCCTTTCAATTGCCTTTGCCAAAATTGCAATTTCACCACGGGCATCTTTTACTTCAACTTTCTGCGCAACTTTTCCCATAGATATTTCATCGGTTATTTTTGTTAATGCTATAATAGGATTTATAACATATTTATTCATACCATAACCAATTAAAAGAGCTATTAAAGTAAGCATTGCAAGATAAACTAAAATATTTATTCCAAGAATTGTAAAAATTTTAACGGGACTGAGAATTCTTTCTTTAACAATATATATGTATCCTATGATTCTTCCTGAAAAATCTTTAAATGGACTGTAAACAACAATGTATTCTTTCCCTGTCAAAGAAACCACTTCGGTATAATATTTTTCTTTTGATTGAACAGCTCTTTTTAAAGAAGTTTCCGAAATAAACATTTTAGGGTCCTGCTGAGTAAAATAAAGCGAAACCCATTCTCCTAAAACATGTTTTACATCTTTTAACCCAGTCCAACCAGAAAGTAATTCCTTGTAAACAACTACCCCTAAATCGGCATTTATTGCTTTTTTAATCTGATCAATTTCTGTTTTCAGTCCTCCACCAAAATCAACACTTCCAACATATCTGCCTTTGTAAAACACCGGCTCAACTCCTCTTAATCCAACTCCACCCAAACCAATCTCAATACCTCTAACGCCTTTATGGGTTGACTCCACCTGGACAACAGTTTTACGGTCCTTGGAAATATCATCACCAAAATGAGAAAGGTCATGAAGCCTAACAAGAGAAACTGCAGGAGGTATATGAAAGTGAAATTGAGCAAGACCGAAATTTTCCTTTAAAGAATTAAAAGCAGGTAGGAATTTATCTATTAAGATATTCCTATCCTTTTTATTAACAGCCTCTTGAACATCTGGCATATGAGATATGAGATGTGCCATTTGTTGGTAATGGATAGTTGCAGTTTCAAGCAAAACCTGTGCTGTATTAACAGATGCTTGAATACTTCGATTTTCTTCTTCCTTTAAAAGGTTTACTTGTGTAATATAATTGAAAACAACTAATATACTCATTCCAGCAATCAAAGTTGCTAAAAGAGGCAAAGCTATTCCTGCTCTTAATCCTAATTCTATTCTCATTTTATAAACCTCCTAAAAATTTATTTACATCCTCAATAAATTCTTTTTTTGATTTAGGGTCTTCTATTTCCTCTTTTAACATCTCAACAAGTCTAAGAAAATCTTCTTTATTTGGAGGCTGAGAAGGAATCCATTTTTCATTAATGTATTTCTCTGTAATCTTACCTCCAATAGGACCTATTTGTTTTACTAATGCCATTTTAATATTTTCTTTAATTTTGTTTAAATCAGGAGTTTGAAGTAAAGCGGAATCAGTTACTGTCTTATTCATCTGTTTTAAAGTTGTAATTATCTTTTCAGTAGCAGGTAGATTAGTACTTACAATATCGATTGCTATCTGAGGAATAAAATTATATGAGATTGGCTCTTTTGAAGCTATCTCATTTAAACATTCAAAACCTTTTTTAAATCCATATGAAATATGATAAATTGATCCATCTTTTAGATATATTTTCAATAAATTTTTATCAGAAGATAAGTTAATAGTAAGTAACCCCGTGCTTTTTGTTTTAGATAAATTATCAACAATATCTCCAAGATCTTTTTTCATTTTGATTATTTTAGCATAAAATTTTTATAAATTTTATTACATTTTTCTCCACATCACCCTCTAAAATACCAGATGAAACTGCTACAAATTTACCTCCTACTTTTTTTATATTGATAATATTATCTACATTTATACCTCCAATTGCAACAACTGGTAGATTAACTTTTTTTTGTATAAAGGATAACATATCAATTCCTCTTGGTTCAATGGCATCTTTTTTAGTAGTGGTTTTAAAAATTGGTCCAAATCCTATATAGTCTGCACCGCTTTCTTGAGCCTTAACTGCTTCTTTCAAATTATGGGTTGAAATCCCTATTATTCCTGAAAAAAATCTTTTTGCAGCTTCTATTGGAAGGTCATCCTGCCCAAGATGAACACCGTCAGCTTTAACTGCTATAGCAATATCCAAATAATCATTTATAGTTAGAAGAGCATTGTATTGATTTGTAAGCTCTCTTAAATAAAAGGCTTGCTTTAGTATTTCCTTTCTTGACAAATCCTTTTCTCTGTATTGTATCCATTTAATACCTGATTTTAATGCTATCTTTAATTTTTCAATGGTTTGATTGATAGAAAAAATTAAACAAATTTGAGGGATTTCAGGTTTTTTCATTATTATTCATAATACTTATAAAATTAGTAAAAAATTTACCCTTTATGAAATCAGGATGTTCAAGAATTTTCAGAAAAAGATTAATATTTGTTTTTATGCCCTTGATAGATATTTCATTTAAAGCCCTTTTCATTCTATCTATAGCTTCAGCCCTATTTGCTCCCTTTGAGATTACTTTAGCAACTAAGGAATCATAATAGGGAGGTACTTTGCATCCCTGATAGAGATAACTGTCCACTCTTATACCTGGTCCACCAGGAAAATGTATG
>NZ_MAVV01000047.1 GCF_001707915.1 Thermodesulfovibrio sp. N1
TGGATCATAGACTTTCAGGTGCGGGTAGCAGAGTATCATCCTTTCAGATGAAAAGTTGAAGTTGATTGAACCATTTGGACCTCTTCCAGCTATTGCCTGCTGAAATGTTGTTCCTGCTGGGGCATCAACTATTGCTACTGCCCTAATTGCTCCTGCCATAACATTCAGCTCTGTTGCTACACTTACCTGTGTGCAATAGACAGGTGCAATGAGAATCTTCGGGAAGAAGCCAAAGAGATTGTAGCAGTCTTTGAATGCCTGCATGCCGGTCCTATTGCCTGAAGCATCAGTCCCGCCTATAATATCAGATACTGTTACCTGCGAAGGATCTGGCTCATTTTGTGCATTTTTATGCACATCAGGATTAAATACGTTTACCACTATGACAATACCGCTTCCCTGATCAAATATTGCATCCAGTGCCTGCGGGATTGTGTAGCCTGTTTTCTGAGTGCCAAAGTATTTTGCCGCATCCCTATCATTCAATATTAAAACTGGTCTATTTACAGTTCTGTAATCGCTCTCAACATCCTGTATTGGAGCAGTTCCAACAAGACCTATCACTGCTGTTTTTACCGCCCTTATAGGTCTTGCACCTTTTTCAATCTCAATTGTTTCAACACCATGCAAGAAATTAGCTGGCATCTTCTTTTACCTCCTTTTTACCTTTAAACTGTTTTATTTCGTTTTTCTCTGCTACCTCTTTCAGGTATCCAATTGCTATCAGCGTTTTCACATAATCATTTTCCTCTGGAAGCTCTATCTCAGCACCGGGGAAAAGCAAAGCCTCTTTGCCATCGTTCAGTGTTACTCCCGATGGCGGACCCTGATACACATACTTAGCCATCATAGCCCTCCTTTTTTATTATCGTTGTATCATAATCATCTGTTGCTGTTATTTTTCTTAAAAGTACAGTTGTTTCTTTCTCTGTTGGCTCAACTGCAGGAGCTGTCAGAGTGAATGTAATGCTGTACTGCCATATCCCATTGTCCTCTGAAAGAAATTGTTCCTTCACTGGATACATCTTTGAGCAGCCTGTGATTCTATATCCCGTCAGCGCAATCCTCACTGCGTCAAGATATGCATATGCTCCTTCGTGTGTCCGTAGATGTCTCATGGCAACTGTGATATCAAACTCCATCTTTCTTTCCTGGACAATCGCATTCACACTTTGGGGCTCTGAAAATGTTGAGCCCGCATAACTCACGAGCAAGGCTCCTTTTGGATGTAGAAGCCTGTATTCTTTCGGCTTTTCTGGAAAGCCTGTGATTTCAAGCCCCTGTATCTTTGTTTTGAGCCTGTCAATTATTGCCTGCTCAATATCTGCTATGGTCATTGCAAAACCCCTTCAAGATATAGCTCTCGCTCTGCCTGTCTTCTCCTCACAAGCCCCTGAAGTTTCCTGCCACCTGCATAGACCCATTTGAGGAATTCATCCGCTGCATCAAGAAGATCACCTCTTAAAATCTTTCTTCTCAGCGTGGATGCTTTCAGAGCATAAAGTCCAACATTGTATGCAAAACTTGTTAAGGCATCTATCTGTTGAGGCTGAAGGCTGAAGGCTACAGGCTGAAGGAGTGAGATAACTGCCTTCTCGTATTTTGAGAGATCCTGTCTGAGGAGCTCCTCTGCCTGCTCCATTGTAATTCCCTTCGCAAACATTTCCCTCTCCTCTGGCCTGACCACATGGCCGTACCCAATAGTTAGATACCCTGCAGGGCAGAGATATACTGTAGGGCTATAGCCCTCAAAGCGTTTTATGAGCTCAATGCCTCTTTCAGTCATATTCTTTTGAAAGTCCTGCTGAACGCTCTACCACCAAACCAGAACATGACCACTGCTGCAACGAATTCATTGTCTGCCTCTGTCCATATCTGAGGGAGCACCTCAAGATTGCCTCCTGCTATCTGCCAGCTTGCATATTTGACCATAAGCCAGCAAGCTATGACTAAGTATGTGAGAGTAGGCCTCACTGTCTGATTGTAAAATGCACCTATAACCTGCAAAAGGTCTATCCAGAAATTACCGGTTGGCTTCACATCTGTTGGTGCATAGCGATATGCCTCTTTGTCAAGCTCCAGCGTTGCTAAAGCCCTTGCTTCCTGAATGCGAGCCTCAATCATCTCTCGCTGGTACTGCATCTGAAGCTCAAGCATCTCTTTTTCATGCTTATGGTCCTGTCGTTCTTTGAAAATCTTAATTCCTTCAGGGATTATTGCCCCTAACAGCCCCAGAATTGCACCGAGTATCATATCAAACCTCCTTCATTGTCACTGACAAAAAAATTTAACATAATATTTTTTATCAATTTTTTAAATGCCATTTAATACCCTCTTAAACCCCCTTTAAAAGGCATTTAAAACTTTAAAATGTCCACTTTTTAAAATCGCTTCGTAGAATCGCTTATAAGCCTCTTTTTTTACCTGACCCATACTCTGATATCCCCCTTCAAATTAAAACCTCTCTAAAAGCGTTTTATTGAAAAATCTGTCCTCTTCAGTTTTATTGCTCTGATAGTATCCCTGACCCGGTGACTTATCTGTTTCTATGCCAAGCTGAACTTTGCCTTGCTGAATCTGCTCAAGAAGTCTGATGATCTCTTTGCGCCTGTCAATCATGCTCTGTGGCATCTCAAGCTCAAACCGTCTTGAATACAGATGAAATACAGCCATGTCAACTGCAAGCCTTCTGATTAGCTCTGGAACAGGGTCAAGAGGGACAGAGTATCTGCCCCTCAAGTAGCCGTCTATCAGCTGCCCCGCATATGCTATGGCTTCATCTATCTTTTCTTCATCTATCACCCCCATTCCATTGTCATCAGTAAGCTGTATGAGATTTTCTTCAGGAATCGCTTTTATGAGATCGTTAAGCGTGCAGTAGCTCATTGTTCAGCTATCCTCCAGCCTCCCTTTTTATAGTCTTCAACCATGTCAGGATGCACATCTGCTGTTTTTGGCTCTACATCGCCATCACGAATCATTTTTACAAGCTTTTTTTCAGCAAGATTTTCAGCTTCATCAATATTTTCATCCCTCTTTTTAGCCATTTTTATCCTCCTTACCCAAGAAGCAGAGCTATATGCTCTTTTTTCACCGCCTTGACTCCCCATGCAAGACCCACTTCATAGGCTATACGCCTGTACTGGCGATATAAGGCAACCTGAAATGAGATACCTGATACAGGATCAGTGACAGTTATGACATCGTCTGCAGCGTCTCCTCCCGCCGGCATGGCTGGCACTCTGCAGAGAAGATGTATTGCTGATTTTGCAAATGCCATGTTGCATGTATGGTTGCCTACTATGTTTACTGCTGTATTGTCTGCAACTGCTGTGAGCAAACCAGGTGGTGCAATGGTAAATGTTCCACCGGAAAGACCACTGGTTACAACATACTTTGTTGGATCGCTGCCAAATGTTACCACGTCTCCTGCAAGTATTGTTCCGCTGCCAGTGTCAACAGGAATGACTGTGGTTCCTGCTGGAAGCCCGCTTGGAGCATTTACAAGATATCCGCTGCCTGTTCCCTTAGTGTGTGTCTTTACCTGTGCAGACTCTCTAATCTGAAATCCAAAGACATCTAAAAGCACCCCACGCCTTAACGTGTCTGTTGAGCCTGCCTCATTTGCCTTTGTGAGTTGCCCGAGACTTCTTAATTTTGCACCCGCTGTAGTATCTATGACGAGCTGAAGTTCACTCATTGGTGCTCCGTTGTCAGCCAGTATTTTCCTGACCTGTGCCAAATCTTCAAGGTTGTTTCCAAATGGTGTTGTTCCTGCTGTACCGTATGCACGGGAGGCATTTATATATAAGGCAGCAAGGTCTGCTTCAACTTCATTTACGAGCGTCCGCATGGCCTGGGCAAATTGCGCCTGAAGAAGCGATTCATATAGATTAGCTGTATTAAGTCCTTTAATTTCTTCACCTTCCCAGTAGAATGTGACACTACGAACCTTAGTAATTGACATTGAGTCAGTACCAACTGTTGTAGCAGCAGGATTAGGTCCTGTTGCCGCAGGTACTATATCTGATGCGCTATAAGCATTTGTAACAGGGTATGTAATTGTCTGGTCTTTTTTTACCTGATCAGCTGCAGCATTCAGAAAAACAGATGGTATAAACCCCACCAGCTCCCTTGATACAACATCGAGAGCCTTGTAGATTGTTGGAATTAATCCTGTTAGTGTATTAGCCATATTATCCTCCTCCTTATAAAATTATTCCGCCAGATTTTATATATTCATATTTGGCCTGTGCGTCCATTGCCTCAAATTCCTGTCTTGATATTGATTTAGAGCCTGTTTTGTCTTTCTTTGCAATCTCCTCAAAGCTGATCACCTTCGGCATTGATGTGAGAAACTCTTTGAATGCTACCTCAGCAGGCTTTTTACCTTCTGAAAACTCATGTTCTCCAACTGCATGCAATATCTCCATCAGTTCAATCACTTTTGTTTTCCATGCTGGAAGCATCTTTCCTTCACGGATGAGTTCCTCACAAAATGATTCGTACTGATTGCGCCTCTTTTCCTTCTCAATCTTTTCAATCTCTGCTTTGAGTCTTGCTATTTCTTCATCCTTTGCCTTGTCTTTCTCAGCAAACTCAGCAAGTAGCCTCTCTTTTTCTTTGAGCTGAGCCTCCAGCTCTTTGAGTTTTTCTTCCATATCCTCCTCCTTTAGTTGTATGTTGTGCTCTTTAGCCCATTGTATGGCTGTATCCGGGAGGCAGTCCTCCCAGCCGTATTTTTTTGCTATCTTTATGATGTTTCTACGAATCTGATCAGGATTTTCTGCCTGCCCTGCAAGTTTCCACGCATCAGAGACATCTTCACATGATGCTATTGGAAAGCTTCTATTTGGTCCTGCAAATGCTCCCTTTAGCTGTCCTTTTGCAAGTTTTTCTCTGTCGTCAGCTGTCCAGTCCCTGAAGTTTAGTTCATACTCGGTATATTGAGAGTCTGAAAACTGTGGTGGCGTAAGCCCTTTTACAGCTGGCGGCGTAGCACCAAGAAACCCGATATGTCTGAGAAGTAGATCAGGATACAGACTTATTGAGACCTTTTTATACAGCCCCTGACGCACCCAGTCAACAAACTCCTGCACTGTTGGCCTTATCTTTGCCCAGATGCTTTTGCCACGTCTCTCAAGTTGCTCCACCCAGCCATACGCCGGAGCATTGTCTTTTGGATGCCCTATTACAACAGGAGCTTCGTGCTCTTTCTGTGAGTTGTATTTTTGAACAATTTTGTCAAGGTCTTCCTCTGTCCATGTACGGGTGTTTCCAGCTGAGTCAGTCCATGTGCCTGCTCTGAATACTTCTATCTGCAATATCTCACCTCCCGCAGATATTTTCTTTAGCATAAATAAAGAAAATGCTCGTAATCTTTTGAACAGTTCAAAAGATTGCCTCAGAAGAAAATAGCTACTCTAAAAAGAAAAAAGGAGAGTCCAATGAATGAACTGCCATTTTTTATTGAGCTTGTCAAATATGTAGGCTTTCCTGCATTGATTTTTATCGTGTTTTTTATATATCACAAGGCACACACAAAAATTCTCATGCAAATCATTGAAAATATGGAGGACAGAGAAAGAGCACAGCAGGAATATCTGCAGCAACAGTTAGAGACACTGCAATGGATGGTCAGCTCTGTATCAAGGATTGAATATAAAATTGACACGGGGATGCAATGTCCCCTTAAGAAGGAGATGGTTAAATGAGCGAAAGAGTAATGCTAAAAGGCTACCTTGCAGATGCAAGGAAACGCTACAGGGAAAAAGACCTTGAAGCAAGCGGGTTACTTGTGGCAATCAGGAATCTGCTCAATCCATACGAGGAAGACATGACGCTGATTGACTCTGAAAAGGCTCTCATTATGATGCAGAGACTGAATGAATGCATCTCTGACATGAAAGAGCTTAAAGAAAAAATAGCAAAACTGGAAAGAGAGCTAAATGGCTAAAAAACATCTGTATTTCAACGAAGCTGAACGCCTCTATGTTGTTGAACAGTGCACAATCTCTGAGATTGCATCACGACTGAAGCTTGGGGAAAAAACTGTCAGGCTATGGAAAGAAGAAGGTGACTGGGAGAGAAAAAGGGCTCAGTTTCTCAAGGAAAAGCAGAGTCTTTCTGAAGAACTCTTTGTTTTTGCAAGAAAACTTGCACGCTCTATTATGGATGATTGGGATAGGGGAGAAAAGGTTGACACAGGAAGGCTCTATGCACTTGCAAGAATTCTTCCTCTCATCATGAAGGCAAAGGACTTTGAAACTGCAATAGCTGAAAAGAAAGAGCAGGTCAATATTGAAGAAGTCCTTAAGAAAGCTCTTTCCGAAGCATTCGGTGAGTCATGAGCTTCAAGCTTTATCCATACCAGGAGCGCTGGATAAAAGATAAATCAAGGCTAAAAATCTGGCTTGCTGCAAGACAGATTGGAAAGACAACTTCTCTTTGCTTTGAAGCACTGAAATTTGCAACTGAAAAACGATGTTCAATTCTGATCCTTTCAACAACCGAAAGGCAGTCTATGGAAGTCATGGACAGGATTGCCTCTCTGCTTGATGTATTTAAAAAAGTTATAGATCTCAGGCTTATCCGTGAGTCCCGCTCAGAGATAATGCTTCCCAATCGTTCTAAGATAGTTGCTTTGCCTGCCTCTCCCACGACAGTTCGTGGATATTCCGGTCATGTCTTCCTTGATGAGTTTGCCTTTCACAAGGACAGCAAAGCCATATGGACTGCCATGCTTCCAATCATCTCTAAAGGCTACTCCGTGCGTGTGGTCTCCACCCCGGCTGGCAAATCGGGCAAATTCTATGAGCTCTGGGAGAACGCTACCCAGCTTGGCTTCAGCAAGCACAAAGTAACAATTTATGATGCAATTAATGAGGGCTTAAACATAGATTTAGAGATGTTTAAACGCACAATGGATGCTGATGCCTTTGCTCAGGAGTTTGAGTGTGAGTTTATAGACGAAGCATTCAGCTACTTCCCGCTTGAGATGATCCTTAATGCCGTATCCTCAGAGTGTGACAGCTGGGATGGCATAAAGAGAGGAATATTTTACATGGGCATTGACATCGGAAGAAAAAGAGACATCACCGCTATCGTGGTCGTTGAAAAACTTGGCGATGTCTTTTATGTAAGGCACATTGATGAAATGTATAAAGAAAACTTTGAGGCTCAAAGGCTTAAGATAGAGATGCTTAAAAACACTTATCAGCCACATAGAATATGCATAGATTCAACAGGTCTTGGAATGCAACTTGCAGAAGAGCTTCAGAGAAAATATGGCTCTACTGTTGAGTCTGTTACATTCACCCAGCCTGTTAAAGAAAGCCTTGTTACCTATACAAGAATGCTCTTTGAAAAAAATGCCCTCAAAATCATGAGCCATCAGGGGCTTATCAGAGACATACACAGCATTAAAAAGTATGTCACCGAAGCTGGCAATATAAGATATGACGCAGACAGAACAGAATCTGAAGGGCATGGAGACTATTTCTGGGCATTGGCCCTGGCTGTACATGCAGGAGCAAAACCGTCCGAGATGCCATACATTGTTAGCCGTTCAAGGCGTCAGGCATTAGAACTTACAAGAGGATATTAGGAGGCAATATGAAAGGTATCTGGATAGACGAAAAGACTTTTATTAGGTTTGCTGCTGATAAACCTGCCTCACTCACAGAAGAGATTGCCACAAGAAAAGGGGCTATAGATTTTTACTCGCTCGGTTTTTATCTGCCAAATCCTGACCCTGTGCTAAAAAAACAGGGCAAGGATATAACCGTATATCATGAACTTCTTACAGATGCACGTGTTTCAGGATGTGCAGGCAGTAGAAAGGCAGGCGTGCTCTCGCTTGAGTGGGATATTGACAAAGGCAAGGCAAAATCACGACAGGCAAGGATTATTAAAGAAGTTTTCTCTAATATAGACATATATCAAGTAATCTCAGAGATGCTTGATGCTGTGCTATTCGGCTATGCTGTGTGTGAGGTCGTGTGGGAAAAAGTTGGCTCCTATATTCTTCCTGCCCGTATCGTTGGCAAGCCTCAGGAGTGGTTTGTGTTTGATGAAGAAAATAACCTGATGCTCAGAACAAAAGAGAAACTGAACGGTGAACCCGTACCAGAACATAAATTTTTACTTGTGCAGCATAATGCCACATATAAAAATCCCTATGGCGAGCCTGCTCTTAGCAAGTGCTTCTGGCCCGTAACATTCAAAAAAGGCGGCCTTAAGTTCTGGGTTATGTTCACTGAAAAGTACGGCATGCCCTTTCTCATCGGTAAGCATCCTCGCGGAACCTCAAAAGAAGAAACAGACAGGTTTGCCGGCATGCTTGAGGCAATGATTCAAGATGCAATTGCAGTTGTACCGGATGATTCCTCTGTTGAGGTACTTGAAGCTTCTGCCAAGTCGGCATCGGCTGGAATATACAGGGAGCTACTTGATTACTGCGATCAGGAGATTGCAATTGCGCTGCTTGGGCAAAACCTCACAACACAGGTTCAAGGCGGTTCTTATGCAGCAGCCCAGGTGCACATGGAGGTAAGAAAAGACCTCATCAACAGCGACAAAAAAATGATTGAAAAAGCGATAAATCAGCTAATCAAATGGATATACGAAATAAATTTTTCAGATGGCGAGATGCCTGTTTTTTCCATGTATGAGGAATCAGATATAGACAAAAACCTTGCAGAGAGAGATGAAAAAATCTCCAACTCCCTTGAAAAATCAGGTCTCAGATTTACCAAACAATACTTTCAAAAGGCGTATGCCCTTGAAGACGAAGATATTGAGGTTTCAGAGCAAAACACCACAAAAACAGAGTTTGCCGAAAAAAAAGAATCACCTTTCCCTGATCAACAGGCAATTGACGATGCAATGGAATCTATATCTCCTGAAGAACTACAATCTCAGATGGAAGGAGTGCTCAAACCAATTATAGAACTTATTAAAGAAGGTACTTCATACGAGGAAATAATGGAAAAACTCGTAGAAACTTATCCAGATATGGATACATCTGCAATTGAGCAGATGCTTTCAAGGGCAATCTTTGTTAGCGAGCTGTGGGGAATGCTCAATGCCAGAAAGTATTGATCTTGCATACGCAATAGGACTTCCTCCAGAGAAGGCAATAGAGTATTTCAAAGCCAAAGGATACAAGCTTACCTGGGATTGGTGGGAAATGTGGCAGGAAGCCCATGCAAAGGCTTTCACTGTTGCAAAGGCTATGAGGATGGACATTCTACAGGACATCAGGGAAATGGTTCAGAAAGCCATTAATGAAGGCATCAGTCTTGAGCAATTTCGTAAGGAGCTTGAGCCACGCCTGAAGGCAAAAGGGTGGTGGGGATATAAGTTTGCAGTCTATCCTGATGGCAGGGTTGAAAGATTCCTTGAGGGCTCACCCTGGAGGCTGAAAACCATTTTTAATGTAAATATGCAGACTGCATACATGGCTGGCAGATACAAAACAATGATGGAATCAACCGACACCCATCCGTACTGGCAATATGTTGCTGTGCTTGACTCTCGCACAAGACCAGCCCACAGGGCATTGCACGGCAAGATTTTCCGATATGACGATCCCTTCTGGAAGACCCATTACCCACCGAATGGGTTCAATTGTCGTTGCCGTGTTCGTGCACTCAGCCAAAAAGACATTGACAGAAAAGGGCTTCCAGTTGACTCGGCAGAGGGCAAAATTACATGGAAAGATGAGCTCGTAAGCAAAAAAACAGGCGAGCTTCAGCCTGTTGCTGTATATCACGATCCTGTTACTGGAATGGAAATCCCTACAGATGTGGGCTGGGGGCATAATCCCGGATTAGCTGCGTGGTTTCCTGATATGAGCAAATACACCGATGATTTAAAAGCAAAATTCTATAAAGATTATCCGTACTTTTCTTTTATCAAAAATAAAAAATTAAGGGATTTTTTACAGGCTGAGGTTGAAAAATGCAATGAGGAAGCAAGAATTATTATTGAAAAATATAAATTCACCGCTAAATATATATCAACCTCTGAGACTTCTCGTTATAATCCACTTACAAAAACTATATTTATTAATTCAAATTCGAAAAAACAAGGAGATTTTATTCATGAATTCGGGCACCATCTTGACGAGCTTTTCAAAATCAAAATTGAAAAAGAGTTTGTCTATCACTTCAGAGAAGCTCAAAAATTGTTCTCTAATATTGATTTTATCCCTGAACTGAGACCGAGAGAACTTTATTACGGTGACCCAGATGTATCATGCTTTTTTGAAGGGCTTACAAGACAAAAAATTTATGGAAGTTACGGACATAAAAAAGGATATTACTTGGATGCACCAGATCGTGATATTAAAGAAGCAATAGCATCATTGTTTGCTTTATGGGCAAGAAATGATAGATCGGCACTTAATTTTATCAGAAAGCAAGGGCATTGCTTCTTTGTTGTGCAGGAGTTTGAAAAGATTATGAAAAAAATTCTTATGGGTTAAAAAAGAATATCCCCTCTTCTTATTTCTTCTATTTTTTCTTTGGTCCAACCAGCAAGCGTAAAGAAAAAATCAATATCATCAATATAAGGATTTGCAATGTTGTTTATACATTTTTGGATTTCTTTTTTTATGACATCATAATCTAAGTCTGGTAAGTCTATTATATGGAAAATTCCTACCTCCTCTATTTTTTTTAAAGTTTCTTCTGCAATCAATTCTATTCCAAATTTTTTACTATATTCTCTGAAAAGATCAAAAAGTTCTTTATCATAAACAAGAGTAAGCATTTTTAAACCCCCTTTAAATAGTCAATAACTGTCTCTTTAATGTCGTTTAAATCTTCCTCTGTGAGGCTCAGGAAGGGCCTTGCAGGGATCTCTGCCCTGTGTCCTCTGCCAGCCCTTCCTCCAAACTGATGTATAGCCGCATAGACTACATTTGTTCCCACCATCGCTTTGTCGTTATCGCTCTGTGCTGTGATCGAACTTGCCAGTCTTCCCCTCATCTGAAGTATTGACCCCGGCCAGTAACCCTTTTGCTGTCTTGCTTTGATTGTTTTTGGACTCAGAGGTCTCCAGCTGGGGCGTCCTTGCTGTGCAAAGTTTTCCTCAACTGCATTATGCATGATCATTGCAATATTACGCATCAAGGGGCGTCTGTCTATGCCACGCTGAATGAGTTTTTGTATAGCTTCCCTGAATTGTCTGTCATCAATTTCTATTTTGATCATGCCTTAACTCTTTCTCTATAATATCATATATATAGCGCTGACTTACTCCAAGCTTTACAGCAAGCTCTTTGTGATTATGCCCATTGAAATTTTTTCTCACATAGAGCTTAACCGCGTCTTTTATTGGCTTAGAACTTATATATAGATTCATTCCCATGAGATTTTCGCATACTTTGATGAGTGTGTCTATGCCACAGAGAGAGTATATGAGAGAGAGATCGCCATAAAGCAATCCTGACAGTTCTTCCTCTGAAAGCTCTCTGAGCCAGTCCATTTTACTTAAGCTCATAGTTTATTGTTTCCTTTATTACTCTTTCAGTGCCCACTGCAATCAGTCTCTCATCAGTCCATTTTTCTATTTCATCCCAGTTGACTTTTTTCTCTATTATTATTGCCTCGTTCCAGCCAAGTTGCTCAAGTCTTTCAAGTATCCCACGCACCCGCTTGACTGCTTTCTTTATCTGATATATGAGCCTTCCATTCTGAAAATCCGCTATGTCTCCAGTGAAAAGCTCTGCTTTGTGTCTGAACGCAAACTTCTGAAGTTCTTCTTCATACTGCCTTATGTCGTTTTTTACTTCCTCAATGTGCCTGTAGTATTTGCTTCTGATTGCTTCAATTTCTCCTTTATATTGATTTTCAATTGCTTCAAGCATTTGTTTGTTTATCTTTATCTTTGCAAGCAAATCTTCAACTTTAAGTCTCACTGTATCCTGATTTTTTGCTGCTATAGCTTTCATTTTTTCCCTCCTACATTTAAGTTGAGCTGTCCAATCAGCTCAGGCAGTGTCATCTTCCTTAATATTGCCTCCATCCTGAGCGTTTTCAACGCCCTGATCCTCAACCTCATACAATAGTTTTCAAGCTCTCCGCCTGCTGCGGCAAGATAGTAACCTCCGCCTTCGCTGTCAGTATCAGAGCAGATTGGCACGCCATCACGCCGAAGCTCCGTAATTAGCCTTCTTATTATTCGTGTTTCGTTGATTTTGTCGCGACAGGGTTCTCCAAATACCGCCTCATAAAGTGCTGACATGCTGATGCTGTTTGTCTTGCCTATGTGTTTTACCATTACCCGCAGAAGCTTGTTCTTATATCTTTCTTTTTTTGTCCTTTCCATAAGTCCTCCCATATACATTTTAGCAGGGTAAATACCCCGCAATGAGTTTTTGTAATGGTGCAGAAGTGTGCACCATAGCACTTTTTACGATACAGACATACAGACATTTTTCTTCCTCCTATATTCTTTTGATTTTTCAGATAATATCTGAGGACGACATTTTTCGCAGTATTTTGTTTTTGCGAATCCCAGAAATTTTTTACCGCAGTGAAAACATATTTTTTCTATTTTTCTGTTCGTTTTTTTCTTCATGCATTCATTGCATAGTTTTTGCTTCATGCTCTTTACGAAAAATTCTCTGCCACATTCATAACAAATTTTTCTTTGTAGCCGTTCCCTCTTGAAATATCTTGCCCCACACATAATGCATTTTTTCATATAGTATTGCCCTTCCTCTGTTATTACAATTTCATCAAAAAGCACCTCTTTACATCGTTCACAATGCGTTGGAAATTGATAGTCTTCTTCATACGGCGGGGGTTGCTTCTTCTTTTTTCTTGCCATATTTTCTCTCCTTCATTGCCTCAAGCATTTTTATTACTTTTCTTACCTGCCAATCTTCCAGAAATCTTATATCCGTTATTCTAAATTTCTTCCATAATAGGTTCCGTAACGCCTTCTTTCTTTCCGCCTCTGTCTTTGCCCTTGATACTTCAGCCCATATTGCCTCAATTTTCCTGAGCTGCGCTGCTGTTGCCATATTTTCCCTGCCGTCCAGCTCATCATATTTCCTTTGTCTGTCCTGCCACACTCCAGCCATTACTGCTTTATGTCTCATTTTGATGATGATTCGTTCTGCTTCTTCATAGCTCAGTTCAAGTGAGCTTGTGACAAATCTGTCTGTATTCCACATGAGAAATCCTCTGTATTGCGACTCATCCCAGCCAAGCCTATTTTTTAGTGTATGAATTATTCTTATCTGTCCTTTTGTTATCTTCATTTTCTTATCTCGCATTTCATGCAAGCCCTGTATAGTTTGAGCTTTTCGGGGTTTGACACCATCCTGCCAACTTTCTCAGCAAGCTCGTAGTTTTCAGCACATTGAGCAGGAGATATTTCACCAAGCACAGGACATTGGATCCTGCCATTTGAGTATATTTTTTTTGCCCTTTCTTCCACCCTTTCTGGCGCTGGATATTTTCCCTGCATGTAGAGAGTGAGAGTTGAAACGCTTATCCCCAGTTCAAATGCAACCTGCTTTTTACCTCTTTTTTGTATTTCCTCTTGCAGTATCTCTTTCATTTATCATCACCTCTTTTATATTTGGGTCAAATATTACTGATGTCTCAATGGGTGCAAGAGGCCCTGTGTTTTTTATGAGTCTGTAAACCCTGCGGTGTTTTGTCTTTGTAGCCTGTTTGTCTATTACTCTGAAATACCCTGCTTTATTAAGTTTACATATGTAGTAATATGCGTTTCTCTCATTGCACCCCGTAAGCCTCACAATATCATCAATTGTGAATGTCAACAGCCCCCTTATCACTTTCCAGATTTTTTGTCTCTCATCTGTAGCCTGTCCTTTTTTTTTCATTTCCCGCCTCCATTGAGGTGCTTTGCATAGACCTC
>NZ_MAVV01000048.1 GCF_001707915.1 Thermodesulfovibrio sp. N1
TAATTCCCCTGTGTGCCTTGGGCACCTTGATTCTGGGAGTACTTCCCCTTTATTTAATCTAATTAATTTCTTCCATATTTGTAATAGGCAGCACAACTTCCTTCAGAGCTGACCATACAGGCTCCAACAGGATTCTCAGGTGTGCAAAGCTTTCCAAAGAGTGGACATTCGGGAGGAAGTTTTACTCCTCTTAATATAAGACCGCATTGACATCCCTTTGGTTCCTTTGGCTGAAATAGAGGTATTTCAAAAATTTTTTCAGCATCTCTATATGAATATTCTGGTTTAAGTTTAAGTCCGCTGTTAGGAATTATTCCTATTCCACGCCAGTTACTGTCAGCAGACTCAAAATATCGATATATAAATTCAACTGCCTTTGGATTCCCTTCTACTTTTACAGCGTCTTTGTATTGTATTTCAACCTTTGGAGTATTCTCAATAACCTGTTTTAAAAGCATTACTATTGCCTGCAAAATATCATCGGCATCAAATCCTGTAATAACGCATGCTTTTCTATATCTTTGAGAAATAACTTCATAGGGTTTGCTTCCTATAATTGTGCTTACATGTCCTGGAAGAATAAATCCATCAAGTTTAAGTTCTTCTGTATTTACAAGAACTTCCAATGCTGGAGGAACTAATTTATGGACTGAATAAATATAGAAATTTTCAATATTTTTTCTATCTGCCTCAAAAAGGGTTGCAGCTATAAGAGGAGAAGTGGTTTCAAATCCTACAGCAAAAAACACTACTTTTTTATCTTTGTTTTCTTGAGCAACTCTTAATGCATCAAGTGGTGAATAAACCATTCTTACATCAACTCCTTCTGCTTTTGCTTTATAGAGAGAACCATTGCTTCCTGGCACTCTCATCATATCTCCGAAAGTTGTAAGAATCACATTTGGTTGTTTTGCAATATAAATCATTCTATCAATGTCTTCTATTGGTGTTACACAAACTGGACATCCAGGACCACTAAGAAGTTTAATGTTTGATGGAATCAGGCTTCTTATACCATGTCTGAATATAGAAACTGTATGTGTTCCACATACTTCCATAAGATTTACTTTATTGTGGAGTTTTTGTGATAGTTTTTCAATAGTTTGAATGAGTTCTTTCAATTTGTTCCTCCTTCAAATATTCTATTTGTTAAATTTTTAACTGCATCAAATCCTTGTATTTTATAGATTTCTAATATTTTGTCATGATTGTTTTTCCATTTTTCATACTCTATTTTTCTGATTTCTTCAATTTTTCCCCAATCCTCTGATAGCAATGCTTTTTCTATTTGTAAGATAACTTGTTTTAATATCTTTTTTTGATAGGCACCTTGTGTGAGGATATATAAACTGAGAAGTTCTTTATCTTTTTCAATAATGGCTTTATATAAAGGACCTTTTTCTGAAAAATCAGCAATAAAATCTTTAATTCCTCTTAAAATATATTCTGTCTTTGAGTTGTCACATCTTTTTATAATTTCATTCCATTGAGGAATATTTTCTTGCAGTTCTGCTATTTCATGATATAGTACGATTTTGGAATATATATCAACAAGACTTCTAAATTCTTCAAAGGGATATTCCCAATCAACTGGATTCCCGAATTTTGATAAAGTACGTTCATAAAAAGTCCTTTTTTTATTTATCCATCCCTGCAAATCTTCCCAAAGCCTGTATTTTATATCTGTCAATCTTATATAGATTGTGTTTCCAATACTCATACCCGATGATGAAAAAAGATCTCTTACTATTTCTTTATCAATAAAGAAGATGTTGTAACTATCAATTTTTTCATGTTTATATATTAAGCCAACAAAAAAACTTGGTTTCATAAATAAGGCATAACCTGCTCCATAAATAAATCCATTTTTTATGGTATTATCATTTATTCCTTCAATATCAAAGGGTTGATAAGATTTACCATCAATTTTCAATTGAATTAATTGAGCATTTTCAAGTTCTTTCCATTTTTCCTCTTTTTTTTCAATCCATGGAAGAATCTCATCATTGTTAATCCTCTCCCATGGTTCAAGGTCTCTTTCAACCCTAAAAAGTTGTCTTAGTCGTAAGAGTAAAGTACAGATTGAAAAATATCCCCAATATTTAGCATCAGAGACATCGCAATTAAAGGAAACAGCATCAAAAAATTCGGGATTTAACATAGTTTTATAATATCATAGGATATCGCATTTTTTCAGTTGTTTCTGAAATATCGATTAAAGAAAGTATTTCTTTCTTGTATATCGTTATCCATAGGTGTTCAATATCCCGAAGCACCTTACTGAGACCTTTGGCTTGACTCAGCGCCTGCCTTGAAATAAATGGGAGTATCCAAAAATAAGCCGATTTTCCTGATTTTTAGAATGACATCTTTTTTTCAGATTGATATCTTTATTGTCACCCTTTTTTACCTGTCACCTTGAGGCGAAGCCGAAGGGTTTCCTGTGGAGATTATTCTCCTTCGCTTAAGCTCAGGGTCAGAATGACGAAATAGTCCAAAACATAATTTTATCGGCAATTTAAAATTTTATTAAACTTGAATAAACAATAGACTGTGGTTTAACATACAGATATGGTAAAAATATTAGAGAAAATTTTTGGAACAAAAAATGAAAGAGAGCTTAAAAGATATTTCAAAATTGTTGAAGAAATCAATGCCTTTGAACCTGAAATTTCAAAACTCTCTGATGAAGCATTAAAAGCAAAGACTGACGAATTTAAAGAGAGACTCACAAAAGGTGAAACCCTTGATGATATCCTAACGGAAGCTTTTGCAACAGTTAGAGAAGTTGCAAAAAGAACTCTCGGGATGCGACATTTTGATGTTCAGCTTATTGGTGGAATAGTACTTCATGAAGGTAAAATTGCTGAAATGAAAACAGGAGAGGGTAAAACTCTTGTTGCAACTTTGTCTGCTTACTTGAATGCATTAGAAGGCAAGGGAGTTCATGTAGTTACAGTAAATGATTACCTTGCAAGAAGAGATGTTCAATGGATGGGACCTGTATATAATTTTTTAGGGCTTAGTGTTGGCGTAATTCAGCCTGATGCTTCCTTTCTTTATGATCTAAACTACAGAGTACAAGATAAACGTTTTGACAGGCTTCGTCCATGTAGTAAAAAGGAAGCCTATCTTGCAGATATAACATACGGTACAAATAATGAATTCGGCTTTGATTATCTTAGAGACAATATGCGTTACAGCATAGATGAACTCTGTCAGAGAGAACTTAATTACGCAATTGTTGATGAAGTTGACAGCATTCTAATAGATGAAGCAAGAACACCGCTTATTATTTCAGGACCCTCTGAAGAATCAACAGATATTTATTATGCTGTAAACAGGATTATCAAGTATTTAAAACCTGATGAAGATTTTAAACTTGATGAAAAACTTAAAACTGTAGTGCTTACAGAACAGGGTTCTCGTAAAGCAGAAAAACTTCTTGGAATAGATAATTTATATGAACCTTCAAATATTCAGATAGTCCATCACATTAATCAAGCTATCAGAGCTCATTATTTCTTTAAAAAGGATGTTGACTATGTTGTAAAAGATGGAAAAGTCATTATAGTTGATGAGTTTACTGGAAGAATTCTGCCAGGAAGACGCTGGTCTGATGGACTCCATCAAGCAATAGAAGCAAAGGAAGGATTAAAAATAGAGGCAGAAAATCAAACACTTGCAACAATAACCTTCCAGAATTATTTCAGAATGTACAAGAAACTTGCTGGAATGACAGGAACAGCAGATACAGAAGCAGCTGAATTTGCAGAGATATATAATCTTGAAGTTGTTGTAATTCCTACTAATAAGCCTATGATCAGGATTGATTATCCTGATGCTGTTTACAAAACTGAAAAAGCCAAATATGAAGCTGTTGTCAGAGAAATTGAAGAATGTTATAAAATTGGCCGTCCTGTTTTAGTTGGAACAACATCCATTGAGAAATCAGAATTAATAAGCAGAATGCTTAAGAAAAAAGGCATTCCCCATAATGTATTAAATGCTAAATATCACGATAAAGAAGCTGAAATTGTTGCACAGGCAGGAAGAATTGGTGCAGTTACCATAGCAACAAATATGGCAGGTAGAGGAACAGATATTGTCCTTGGTGGGAATCCAGAATTTTTAGCCAGAGAAATGCTAAATGGAAAAACTTATACAGAGGATGAGTTTCGAGAAGTTCTCAAAAAAGCCAAAGAAATTTGTCAAGCAGAGCATGAAAAGGTGGTTTCCCTTGGAGGTCTTCACATAATTGGAACTGAAAGGCATGAATCCCGAAGAATTGATAATCAACTTAGGGGTAGAGCAGGACGACAGGGTGATCCAGGTTCATCCCGCTTTTATCTTTCTCTTGAAGATGAACTTCTGAGGATTTTTGGTGGCGAGAGACTTCAGAGTCTTATGCAGTTTTTGAAAATTGATGATGATACACCAATAGAAAACAAAATGGTTTCAAAGGCAATTGAAAATGCCCAAAGGAGAGTTGAAGCCCATAACTTTGACATAAGAAAGCATCTTCTAAAATATGACGATGTAATGAATGCTCAAAGAAAGGAAATTTATTCATTCCGTAAAGAAGTATTAGAGAGTAATTCCCTGAAGGAGAAAGTTGTTGAGTTTCTTGAAATAGAGATTGACGAGTTAGTTGATTTTTATCTATCTCAGGAAGATGAGGGAGTAGAAAAACTTAAGGAACAGATAAATGTAAGATTTGATGTAGATGTAGACCTGAGTAATAAATCGAAAGATGAAATAAAACAGTATCTCATTGAAAAACTTAAAGAAGCCTATGAACAAAAGGAAGCAAAAATTGGAACCATTCTCATGCGAGATGTGGAAAAGATGATTTTTTTACATGTCATTGATACAAAATGGAAAGACCATTTATTAGCAATTGATCATATTAAAGAAGGAATAGGACTTCGAGGATATGCCCAGAAAGACCCTCTTGTTGAATATAAAAAGGAAGCCTTTGAACTCTTTGAGGAAATGTCAAGGAATATAATTTCAGACATTCTTACAAGGCTCTTTAAGATTCAAGTAAAGGAAGAATCTCAGGTGAAAGTTGCAAAAGCCCATAGAATTCAAAGAAGTGATGGAGATAGCCCTCGGACAGTTGAAAAACCTAAAAAATTAGGTCGTAATGATCCATGCCCCTGTGGAAGTGGTAGAAAATATAAAAAATGCTGTGGCAAAAATGCTTGATGAAATTTTTAAAAAATATGGGGTTTCAATTTGTTATGTCTTTGGTTCTCAAAAGGATAATGCTTTATTATTGATAAGGGGAGAAAAAGTAAATATTGAAGATACTGAGGCTGATATAGATTTTGCAGTTGTTTTTAAAAGTTTACCAGAGAATCCCTTAAAAACTTATGCTCTTTTAAGTTTAGAATTGCAGGATATTGTCTCTCCTTATAAAGCTGATCTTGTCTTTATGCATGAGGTTGATCATTTGTTCCAGCTTGAGGCAATAAAAGGTCATTGTATTTACTGTGAAGATGAATCTTTCATGGAAGAATACGAAGAAAAAGTGATGAGATTTGCCTCTGATGAATTAGAAATATTTAAACTTAATGAAAAAGATTTTTTTGAGGCAATAGAAAATGGTTATTTCAAATTTGAATACAAAGCTGATTGAGGACAGGCTTGGTTTTATTTTGAAAGCTCATCAAAAATTGATAGAACTGTCAAAACTTGAAAGAGAAGAATTTTTAACTAATGATAAACCTGCAATTGCGGAAAGTTATTTAAGAAGAGCCTTAGAGTCGGTTTTTGATATAGGGAGGCATATTCTTGCTAAAATCGCTGGTAAAGGAGTTGTGGAATATAAGGAGATTGCGAAAAAACTTGGAGAACATGGGGTTATATCTAAGCCCTGCGCTGAAAAACTGATTTTAATGGCTGGATACAGAAACAGGCTTGTTCATTTTTATCATGATGTTAGCGACGAGGAGTTATACACAATTATAAGGGAAAATTTATCTGATATTGAACAGTTTATAAGAGAAATGAAAAACTTTATTAAATCTTACAAGAATGCTATTCTTTGATTTCTACAGGTTCATCCCTTTCAGAATCTACAATACACAGAAACCCAAAAGGTTCTTTAAAAGGATTATATAACTGATGAATCTCATTAGGTGCTATATAGAGTATATCAAGATATTTTAGAACATGATTTTTATCCCCAAGCCTAACCTTTCCTTTGCCTTTTAAGCATATGACAACATGAGCATGCTGATGATACTCAAGGGAAGAGCATCCACCTGTTGAAATTTCAAAGTATCTTAATTCGAACTTAATGGATTCTGATTTTATAAGAGGAAATCTTTTAATGGAAATCCAGTTTCCTTTTTTGTTTTTGTAGGGAATACTATTTATTCCCTGCCAAACTCCATTCTTAAATCTCAATATTTTGCTTTTTTTTATTTCTTCCTTTGAAGGAAGTTCACAAAAATAATTTTGTTGTTTTTTTTCTTTAGGCATATTTGGTAGTATAAAACTTTTTAATTATATCACATTTTTTTTAAAAAATTTATGAAATGCTTAAAATTGCTAATTGAGGAATGGCTGTTTTTTTATGAGAGATGGGTGCTTTTCTGCTTTGCCTCAGTAAAATACTTTGCATTTTGGATGGTTTTAAGTTTGCTTACTACGACTGTCATCGTATATTATGGTTATGGGGTATAATTTTATGAGGAGAGGAGAATGGAAGGACAGACTAGGTAAACTGTCATTGGTCCTTCCTGAGCGACAGCGAATGATCTCCTTCTTATTTCTTTTTATTTTATTGTCGCCCTGAACGCAGTGAAGGGGCTCATAAAATAATTAGAAGATTTTTCAGTTGCTTACACTCCTTCAGAATGACAGGAAAAGTAGGAGATTCTTTGACACATTGTGCCTCATAAGGACAGAAAAAGAGGAATAGTTACACATCAAAAATATTATATGTGTTATAATTTTAAAATTTTAAATAAGGGGTAAAAGCTTCAAATATGCTTTTTATGTCAAAGGCGTTATACTTTAGTTTGTGTTTAAGATTTTTTAATGTTTAAGAAAAATAGAGGGAGGGGATTTATGTTAAACAAACTTCAAAATTTAATGAGTTCTTTTTCATTAAGTAAAAGGATTTTTGTGCTTGCGGTTGTATCGATTCTTGTAGTTTATTCTGTAGTTGCATTAGTAATTTATCTTCAAACAAAATCAAAAATTGAAGATTACAACATTGAGGCTCTCAAAAGAGAAGTTGGATTAATTAAAGAACAGATTGCAGTTTTCGATGAGGCATCAAAAAATTCTGCTGAACAATTTATGAAAATTTTTCAATCTATGGTAAAAGGGATAAGCCCTGACAATGACACATGTGATAGATTTACTTCAATGACAGGTGGTTCTGTTGCAACTATTTTTGAGAAAAAGGGAGATGATTTTCTAAGAATTGCCACATCTTTGAAAAAAGAAGATGGCTCTCGTGCGGTTGGAACAACTCTTGACAGAGGACATCCTGCATATCCGTTACTACTTAAAGGAGAAACATACATTGGTAAAGCTACTCTTTTTGGTAAAGACTATATGACAAAATATGTTCCTGTAAAGGATGGTTCAGGAAATGTTATTGGTGTTTACTTTGTTGGATTTGACATAACTAAAACAATGAAACATTTTAAAGATTATATTCGTTCTATCAAGGTTGGCAAAACTGGTTATATGTATGTTTTAGATGGTAAAGGCACTTTAGTGGTACATCCTGCATTAGAAGGTAAAAACATTATTGATTCAAAGGATACCAAAGGAAGAGAATTTATTAAAGAAATCGTAGAAAAGAAAGAAGGAATTATCTATTACCCCTGGAAGAATCCAGGAGAGGCTTTCGCAAGAGAGAAAGTTGTTGCCTATACACACTATCCAGCATGGAACTGGATTATTGCATCAGGAAGTTATGTTGAAGAGATAGCAAGTGAAGTAGCAGGAGTAAGAAATCTTATGTGGGTAGTAAACATATTTGGTGCAATAGCAGTATCTTTGCTTATTCTTTTTGTAACACATAAGTCATTAAAACCAATTCCTGATATGGCACAGAAACTTGAAGAAGTTGCTAAAGGAGATTTCAGTCGTGTTGGATTTGGTAAAGGATATCGTAACAGAAAGGACGAAATTGGACTTATTGCAAGAAGTGTTATAAAGGTGGAAGAATTTACGCAAAAATTAGTAAAAGACATTAAAAGTTCTGCAACTACAGTTCATTCAGTAGTAGGTGCATTAGAATCAAATATTGAAACAGTTAAAAAGAAAGCAGATGAACAGTCATCTCAGGCACACCAAATTGCAACTGCCTCAGAAGAGATGTCACAGACAATAACTGATATAGCAAAAAATGCTGCGATTGCTTCTGATTTGGCTACAGAAAGTATGAAAGTAGCACAGGAAGGAAGAACACTTTCTGATAATGCTATGAAGACAGTTCAATCTGCAAATAATTCAACAGTAGAACTTAAAAAGACTATAGATTCTTTAAATAAGAGAGTGGAAGAAATTGGAGATATTGTAACAGTGATTAAAGACATAGCGGATCAAACTAATCTTTTGGCACTTAATGCAGCAATTGAGGCAGCAAGGGCAGGTGAGCAAGGAAGAGGATTTGCAGTTGTAGCAGATGAAGTGCGGAAGCTTGCTGAAAGGACAATTAAAGCAACAGATGAGATAGCAGGCAAGATTACAGCAGTTCAGGGAGAATCTCGTGAAAGTCTTAAAAGTATGGATGCAACTGCTCGTGAGGTGTCAGAGGCATTGAAGGCATTGGATGAAGTAAAGCAGGCACTTAACAAAATTACAGAACAATCTGCAAAAGTAAAGGATCAAATTACCCAGATAGCAACCGCAACAGAAGAGCAGTCTTCTGCATCTGACGAAGTTGCCCGTTCAGCAGAGCGTTCAAGTGCGCTTTCAGGAGAACTTAAAAATATAACAGACTTAGTTGTACAGGAAGTTGAAAACTTAAATAATGTAATTAACAGACTTGTTGAAGCGGTTAAAGGAGTGAAGGTTTAAGTAATCAATGAAGGAGGGGGGTTATTCTTCCTCCTTCAAATTTTTTAAAATTTTTTCAACTCTGTCAGGCAATGATTTTTCTATATTTTTCCCCTTTAATTTTAACCATTTCCATAGTCCTATAGGACAAATGGTGGCAAAACTTATTTTGAATCTCTGACAAACCTCTGGACGATTTTTATAAATTTTGCATTTTGCCTCAACCCATTTATTTCCATTTAAATAAGCATCAACTAAATAGGGACATTTATGATTTTCAGGTTTATTTATCCCTTCTGGCAAAGGAACAGCCCACCTATAACAGCATTCAGCACATCTAAGGCATATAAAATTTTTTTCTGCAACATCAAGTATTTCATTAAGCATTTGACTATTTAAAGGCATAAAAAATTTTAACAAATTTTTTATTTTTATAAAAGTTTTTTCCATATTAATCGCTGGAAAAAGTTGACCTTTTATAAATATTTTTTGTATTCTAATTTTGATGGGCCGTTAGCTCAGCTGGTAGAGCAGCTGACTCTTAATCAGCGGGTCGGAGGTTCAAATCCTCCACGGCTCATGGATTTTTATAAATTTAAGTTCAAAGATTAAGATAATTAAAGAATTCACTTGCCTTTTTTTAAAAAAAAGTTTTATATTTAAATTTGTTCGGTATTCTAATTTGACTTCATTCTGAGACTTTTTCAAAAAATTTTAATTATTTCCTCAGAATGGAGATAAACAAATTTAATATTTTAATTAATGTTTTTACATTGACATATTTTTTATTTTTTGATAAACTAAAAAGTCTTGACGATAAATGTTAAAGAATTATTAAAAGTTATTTAAATGAGGTGAAAAAGTGCCAACAATTTCACAATTAGTAAAAAAAGGGCGAGAAAAAGTAGAAAAGAGGACAAAATCTCCTGCGCTCATGTCTTGTCCCCAAAGAAGGGGTGTGTGTGTTAGGGTTTATACGACTACTCCAAAAAAGCCAAATTCTGCTTTAAGAAAAGTTGCAAAGGTAAGGCTGACAAATGGTGTGGAAGTTATTGCCTATATTCCTGGTGAGGGACATAATTTGCAAGAGCATTCAATAGTTTTAGTTAGAGGCGGTAGAGTAAAGGATTTGCCGGGTGTTAGGTATCATATTGTAAGAGGAACTCTTGATTGTGCAGGTGTTAATAATAGAAGACAAAGCCGTTCCAAATACGGAACAAAAAGACCAAAATAAATGGAGAGTAAGGAATGCCTAGAAGAGGTTATGTTCCAAAAAGAGAAGTTTTACCTGACCCTAAATATCAAAGTAAACTTGTTTCAAAACTAGTAAATGTTATTATGAAGGATGGTAAAAAATCAACAAGTGAGAAAATTTGCTACGGTGCCTTTGAAATAATAAGGGAAAAAACTGGACAGGATCCATTAAAAGTTTTTAAACAGGCAATTGAAAATATTAAACCAATCTTGGAAGTAAGACCGCGCAGAGTTGGTGGTGCTACATATCAGGTTCCTATGGAAGTTAGACCAAACAGAAGACTAAGCTTGGCTTTGAGGTGGCTTGTTAATTATTCAAGACAACGTAAAGAAAAAACTATGAAAGAAAGATTGGCTGGAGAAATTTTAGATGCTTATAACAATGTAGGTTCTTCAATAAAGAAGAGAGAAGAAACCCACAAAATGGCTGAAGCCAACAGAGCATTTGCTCACTATAGATGGTAATTTAGAGGAGTATATGATTAGATTTCCATTAGAAAAAACAAGAAATATTGGTATTATGGCTCATATTGATGCTGGTAAAACAACAACTACCGAGCGAATACTTTACTATACAGGAGTTACCTATAAAATTGGTGAAGTCCATGAGGGAACTGCTGTTATGGATTGGATGCCTCAAGAGCAAGAGCGTGGTATTACAATTACAGCAGCTGCCACAAGCTGTGAATGGAAAGGCTATAAAATTAATATTATAGATACTCCAGGTCATGTTGACTTTACAATCGAAGTTGAAAGATCTTTAAGAGTTCTTGATGGTGCTATAGCTGTTTTTGATGCTTCTGCAGGAGTTGAACCACAAAGTGAAACTGTGTGGAGACAGGCAGATAAATACAAAGTCCCGAGAATTGCTTTTATGAATAAGATGGATAAACTTGGCGCAGATTTTGACATGGCTGTTGAAAGTATGATTGAAAAGCTTGGGGCTAATCCTGTTCCAGTACAGATTCCAATTGGTAAGGAAGATACGTTCAGAGGTCCAATAGATCTTGTAGAAATGAAGGCTTATTATTTTGACGATGAAACTTTAGGTGCAAAGTTTGTTGAAGATGAAATACCAAAAGAATATTTAGAATTGGCAAAAAAATATAGAGAAAAAATGATAGAGGCTTTATGCGATATAGATGACAACATTATGGAAAAGTATCTTTCAGGTGAACCAATTTCAGCAGATGAAATAAGATCAGCTTTAAGAAAAGGTACCATTGAATTAAAAATAACACCAGTTTTGTGCGGTTCAGCTTTCAAAAATAAGGGTGTTCAGATGTTGCTTGATGCAATAGTGTTTTATTTGCCCTCCCCCCTTGATATTCCTCCTGTTAAAGGAATTAATCCTATAGATGGTTCAGAAGTTGAAAGAAAACCAGATGTTAATGAGCCTCTTACTGCTTTGGCATTTAAAATAATGGCAGACCCCTACATGGGTAGTTTAACTTATGTTAGAGTTTACTCAGGAGTTTTAAGTTCTGGTTCATATATTTATAATTCAACGAGAAATTTAAAGGAGAGAGTCGCAAGAATTTTTAGAATGCATGCTAATCATAGAGAGGAAATTAAAGAAATTTGTGCTGGGGATATTGCAGCAGTAGTTGGGCTAAAAAATACACTTACAGGAGATACAATTTGTGATGAAAGTGCTCCTGTTGTTCTTGAAGCAATTGAGTTTCCAGAGCCAGTTATTTCAGTTGCAATTGAACCAAAAACAAAGGCAGATCAAGAAAAATTATCTCTTGCTTTGCAGAAAATTTCTCAAGAAGATCCCTCTTTTAGGGTTTCATATAATGAAGAAACAGGCCAGACTATTATTTCAGGTATGGGAGAACTACATCTTGAAATTATTGTAGATAGATTAACAAGAGAATTCAGAGTTGGCGCTAATGTAGGAAAGCCACAAGTTGCTTACAAAGAAACTATTAAGGTGCCAGCTAAGGCAGAGGGTAAGTTTATAAGGCAGACAGGAGGACGTGGTCAGTATGGACATGTCTGGATTGAAATAGATCCTATAGAAAGAGGAAAAGGATTTGAATTTGTAAATAAAATTGTAGGTGGCACCATTCCAAAAGAATTTATTCCAGCTGTTGAAAAGGGTATTGTTGAAGCTATGGAAGGAGGAGTCCTTGCAGGTTATCCAGTTGTAGATGTAAGGGTAACTCTCTTTGATGGCTCTTATCATGAAGTTGACTCTTCAGAGCTTGCCTTTAAGATAGCTGCTTCTATGGCATTTAAAGATGCCTGTAAAAAGGGAGATATAGTTCTTCTTGAACCTATTATGGATGTTGAAGTAGTTACTCCTGAAGAATATATGGGTGAAGTAATTGGAGACTTAAATTCAAGGCGTGGAAGAATTCAATCAATGGAAAAAAGAGGTAAAGCACAGGTAATAAGGGCTATGGTTCCTTTAGCAGAAATGTTTGGATATGCCACTGATTTGAGATCAAAGACACAGGGTAGGGGTACATATACAATGCAATTTTCTCATTATGATGAAGTTCCTAAGAATCTCACTGAGCAGATAATTGCTAAGATAAAGGGAAATGCTAAATAAAAGTTTTAGGAGAAATTAAAGGAGGAAGAGATGGGAAAGGCAAAATTTGAGAGGAAGAAGCCCCATGTAAACGTAGGCACGATA
>NZ_MAVV01000049.1 GCF_001707915.1 Thermodesulfovibrio sp. N1
AAAATAATAAAATCATTAAAAAATATGGAATCCTATATTCCAAAAATAATGGTTGGCGGTATTGCTTTTAATATTATGCCTGATTTATATAAAACAGTCGGAGCTGACTTCTGGGCTAAGGATGCTAAGGAAGCAGTAGAAATTGCCCGTAAGATTAAAAATTTATGAAAATTTCAGAAATACTTGAAAAATACAATGAAAAGATAATCCTTTATTTTTCAAAACTAAGTAATACTGGTTTGGTTTTAATTGATAAAAAAGGCAAAATTTTGGATTGTAACAGAGGATTTTTAGAATTAGTAGGACTTAAAGATAAGCCGATAAATCATAATATAAATAATCTTCTGTCTAAAAATTCTGAAAAAATCTCTTTTCCTGAAAATGTGTTTTCAAAACTTAATCTCTTATTTGATGTCTTAGGAGAAGCTGAAATTCTCATTAAAGGCTATATTTTCCCCTGTGATGAATTATATCTCCTTGTATTTGAACAACACCGTCTTACCTACAATGAGTTGATTGTAAAAATGTCTAAATTAAATGACCAGATAGTTAATATAACAAGGGAACTTGAGAAGAAAAATGCTCAATTAAAAGAGGCTTTATCTACTGTAAAAAGAATGATGAATACAGACCCCTTAACAGGTGTTTTTAATAGAAGAGCAATAGACAAAATGATAGGTCGTGAAATTTCATTAGCTTTAAGGCATAAAATTCCCCTATCTGTTGTCATGATTGATATAGATTTTTTTAAAAAAATAAATGATACATACGGACATGAAAAGGGAGATTATGTTTTAAAAAGTTTTGCAAACAAAATTAAAAAATTAATAAGAAAGGAAGACATATTCGGTAGATATGGTGGAGAAGAATTTATTCTTATTCTGCCAAATACAAAGATAGATAATGCCTATCAAGCTTCAGAGAGAATAAGGCAGAAAATAGAAAAAATGAACATTAAAGGAATTCAAGGTAATATAACAGCAAGTTTTGGTTTGACAGAAATTCTTCCTACAGACAATGAAAATAGTCTTATAAAAAGAGCAGATGAAGCCCTTTATTTAGCAAAAAGAAGGGGTAGAAATCGTTGTGAAATATTGTAAAATTATATATTGCAAATGAGACTAGAAAATCATAAATTATTTTCAAAATTATCTACTCCATTAATTATTTTAATTCTTATTTTTACCTCGTCAATTTATCTTGATATGTTTCAGCAGGCAATTTTAGCCTATGGATTAATGATATTGGGACTTTTGTTTACAAAAATAAAAAAACAAAAGGATTATCTTAGAATTTTTATTCTATCAATTGGTTTGTTTATTACTTTAAGATACTGGATTTTCAGAACCTTTCATACTCTTGGTTATACAGGATTCTTTGACAGTTTAGCCATGACTTCTCTTTATATTGCTGAGACCTATGCGATTGTAATTTATCTTTTAGGAATATTTGTAAATCTTAATCCAATAAAAAGAACGCCACCACCACTTCCTGAAGATAAAAAATTACTTCCAACTGTTGATATATTTATTCCAACCTATAATGAATCTGAAGAAATTATCAAAGTAACAGCCATTGCCTGTAAACAACTTAGATATCCTCAGGATAAATTGAACATATACATCCTTGATGACGGAGCTACCTTCCAAAAAAGAAATGACCCAGACTCTGAAAAATCTTCTTCAGCTTGGAAAAGATATGAAAGTTTGAAGACCCTTGCTAAGGAGTTAGAGATAAATTACATTACAAGAGAAAAAAATGAACATGCAAAGGCGGGTAATCTAAATAATGCTCTATGGCTTACCTCAGAGGGATATAAAGTTGAAGATGGTAAATCTGAATGGTTTTGTTATGGAAAACCACCAAAAAGAGGAGGAGACCTTATTGTAGTCTTAGATTGTGACCACGTTCCTACAGTTGATTTTTTAGAAAATACAGTTGGATTCTTTCTTAAAGATGAAAAACTTTTTTTAGTTCAAACTCCCCATTTCTTTATAAATCCTACTCCTATTGAAAAAAATTTAGGAACCTATGTTGAAACTCCCGGAGAAAATGAGATGTTTTATGGAGAAATTCACAGAGGATTAGATTTCTGGAATTCATCCTTTTTCTGTGGTTCAGGTGCTATATTGAGGAGAAAATATCTGGAAGAAGCTCAGGGATTCTCTGGCAGGACTATTACTGAAGATGCTGAAACCTCATTGACTTTACATAGTAAAGGCTACAACAGTGCCTACTTAAGGAAACCTATGATTTGTGGGCTTTCTCCTGAAACCTTTGATGATTTTATAACCCAGAGAAGTAGATGGACTCAGGGAATGATTCAGATACTGCTTTTAAAAAATCCTTTTAAACAAAAAGGATTAAGATGGTATCAGAAACTATGTTACACCAATAACTGTATTTTCTGGTTTTTCGGTTTAGCAAGAGTAATATTCATATTTGCTCCTCTTATGTATCTACTATTCAGTTTAAGGGTTTATAATGTATCAATTGAGCAGATTTTATCCTATGCTATTCCCCATCTTTTTTATTCACTTAGCCTATCCAATTATCTTTATGGAAAGGTGAGACATCCTTTCTTCTCTGAAGTTTTTGAGTCAGCACAAAGCTTTTTCCTTCTTTTTCCAACTATTGGAGTTCTGTTAAATCCACAAAAACCTACTTTTAAGGTTACTCCAAAAGGAACTTCTCTAAAACAAAGCGTGGTCAACATGAGAGTTCTAATATTTTACATTTTGCTTGTCTTATGTATTGCTGGTATTTTTGCAGGAATAAATAAATGGATTTATTCTCCCCTTGAAAGAGGAGCTGTTGCAGTATGTATTTCATGGAATCTTTTCAATATAGCAATGATAATAGCCTGTATCGGAGCTCTCTATGAATTAAGACAAATAAGAAGATTCCATAGAATTGAAACTAATGAGGAAGCTTTACTGATAATTCCAAATACTCTTAAAAGTTTCAAGGCATCAATAAAAGATATATCATTAGGAGGTATGGCATTACAATTGAAAGAGCAAGCCTTTATTCCCTTTTTGGGAAGTAACATAGAAGTAGTTACATGGGATAGTTATGGCAAGCAATATCGATTTAAAACAACAGTAAAAAGAGTAAGCACAGACAAAGCCATTACAATAGGATGTAGTTTTAATGATTTAAACGATTTTCAAGAAATAGTAAAATTTGTTTATGGAGACTCAGGTAGATGGGAAAAATTCTGGGAACGAAGAGAAATACAAAAAGGAATTCTTTCGGGATTTATTTATTTACTCAGGATTGGTTTTGTTTCCATGGGAAGAAATATAAGAGGATTATTTAAATTTATTTTTTCAAATTTAATAAAATTTAATTTTATGGAGGGTCTATGGAGACGATACAGTTTAAAAATTTTCAGAAGCAAAATTTAAAAAGCATAGTTTTTTTTGTCTCACTTTTTATATTTACGATACTTTTTACAAATCCTCGATTATGCTTTTCAGAGGAAATATTAAAGTTTAATGTTCCCTTTTCAAAGGTTGCTCCTATAAAAACCTCTACTCTTACAGGAGCTTCTAACTTTATAAAAGTTAAAATACCTGCCTCTGATAGATGGCAGATTAAAAGGGCAACACTTAATTTTTCCTATATAAATTCAACAGCACTCTTACAAAGCAGGTCAAGGCTTGTTGTATGGTTAAATGAACATCCCATTGCCCAGATAACTCTTAATCCTCATCTACCAGAGGGTAAAGTTTCTGTAAATTTACCAGTTAATCTAATAAAATCAGGATATAACGAGCTAAAATTCACTGTTGCCCAACACTATACATTAGAATGCGAAGACCCGGGGTCTTCAGAATTATGGACTACAGTAGAATTTGATAAAGCTTCCTTTGATTTTGAAATAGCTTTAAAAAAAGTGCCTGAGGATTTAACAGCAATATCCAATTTTCTTTTTGATTCAAAGAGCTTTATAAAGCATGAAATAAATCTGGTTATTCCAGAACTAAAAGAAGAATTCATAGAATCTGCTATGATAGTTGCCTCTGGTATTGCTATGAAATTTGAATACAGACCTGTTAATTTTACTGTTTCTCAGAGCATAAAGAATGGAGTTGATAACATTGTAATAGGTGACAGTATATTCATCAAAGAATTAACTGGAGATTTATTTCCAGATAAGGAGGCTTACATTAAAATCAAGGCACTACCAAATGATCCCTATCATGCTCTTATAATTTTAAAAGGAGATACTGCAGAAGAAATAAAAAAATCAGCATTAGCATTTGCTTCAATAAATTTTCCCTTTCCAAAAACTTCGTCTATGAAAATTGAAAATGTAAAGATCACACCTCAAACACCCAAAATAGGGAAATCTACAGTATTACCAGGTTATGAGTATTCTTTTAAGGATTTAGGATTTTTTACTACTAATTTTCAGGGAGTTGGCGCAAAATCTGTTTCAATGGATTTTAAAATTCCATCAGATACATTTTTAAAACCAAACTCCTTTGTTACTCTTAAACTTAACTTTAGCTATGGAAGTGGTATGAGGAAAGACAGTACTCTTAATATTCAAATAAATGGAAAATATGTTGCATCAATCTATCTTGAAAATGTAAGAGGTGGTTTGATAAGAAATTATCTTATTGATATACCTTTAAGTCTTTTTAAACCAGGATATAACCAGATAACTTTCACAGCAGTACTCTCTCCACTCATTACTGGATACTGTGAGTTTGTTCAAACAGAAAATTTACAATTAACTCTCTTTGAAGATTCAAAGATACTATTTCCTAAGGCTTCCTACTGGGCAGAAATGCCTAATATAAATTTATTTTTTGTAGATGCCTTTCCTTTTTCAAGACCCTATGATTTCGGTAATTCTGGAGTTTATCTCACAGAAAAAAGTAATGAAATTCTTTCATCTGCCATTAATTTAATAGCAATGGCATCTCAAAAAGCAGGATATCTTCCAATTAATTTAAAAGTCTCCTTTGATATCGGCAAATTAAAGGATAAAAATCTCCTGATTGTAGGAACTATAACAAAAATTCCAGAGGAATATTTAAAGGCAGGAAACATAAAAAATGAACCTGCGGGAAGTTTTGTATATTATTTATCAAAAAATTTTGAAAAGAGCGAATCAAGTATAAACAGCAAAATTCGCTCAATTATTGAAAAAATATTCCCTCTTACTAAAACAAAATCCGATTATGAATACAGCAAAAGTCTGATAAATCTTTCTTCAAAGCTTGAAGGCAATTTTTTAGTAATTTCTGAATTTGTCTCTCCTTATAAAAGCAGGAATACGATTCTAATGATTTCTTCAATAGATGGAAAGGAACTTTCTAAAGGAATTTCTGCTTTATGGGAACCCTCTGTTAGTGCAAAAACCTTTGGCTCTCTGGTTATCTTTGATACAACAAATCCCGAAGAGACTCTTTTTGCTTCCAAAGGAGAGGATACCTATTATTTGGGTAATTTAGGATTTTTAACCTCAGTAACTTCCTGGATATATGCTCATCCAGTTTTATTTACTCTATTGATAATGCTAATTATAGCTATTCTGGCATTCTTCATTTTTAGATTTATTAAAAAATTCAGAAGGATTAGAATGGGTGAAAAAAAGAGTTAGCCTATTCATTATTTGTTTTATTACGTTTATGAGTAATCAGAATGTTTTGGGTTTTAATCAAGAATGGGAGCTTTACAAAAAAATTTTTATTTCCCATGATGGAAGAGTTATTGATTTTCAGAATAACTCTATTAGCCATTCTGAAGGACAGGGCTATGGTATGCTTCTAAGTTTAATGTTCAATGATATAGAAACCTTTGAAAAATTATGGAACTGGACAAAAAATAACTTAAAGGTAAGGAAAACAGACAACCTTTTATCATGGAGTTGGGGTAAACATATTTCAGGAAAATGGACGATTCTGGATTATAACAATGCAACAGATGGAGATATTCTTGTTGCCTATGGTCTCTGCCTTGCTTATAAAAATTGGGGAAAATCCGAATATTTAGAGGAAGCAAAGAAAATTATAAAGGACATAAAAGCACTACTCATATTAAAAAACAATGATTCATTTTACCTTTTACCAGGATATTTTGGTTTTTATAAAGATGATCTTCTTATCATAAATCCCTCATACTATGTGCTTCCAGCCTTTAAAGCCTTTTCAGACTGTGACGATAAAGATTTCTGGAATAAATTTTATGAAAAAAGCCTTAATTTTCTTATAAATCTAAATTTTGGTAATTTTAACCTTCCTGCAGATTGGGTTATTGTAAAAGATGGAAAAAGCTCAGTATTTTATGAGAAAAATGAATCCTTTGGTATTGAAGCAATCAGAATAATTCTATACTCAGCAATGATAAATGATAACGCTATTCTGAATAAATTCTCTGAATATCTCAATGTTATAGAAAAAATAGGCTATGTGCCAATGAAAATTAATTTAAAAACAAATGAAATATCACCAGAAGAAGGAGCTGCCTTTCAATATTTTATTGCCTCTCTCTTAGCAGATAAAACTGGGAAGAAGGAACTTGCAGAAAGTCTAAGAGAAAGAGGGTATAAAAAATTAGAAGAAGAAACCCAAAATTATTATTCCTATACTTTATCATTAATTTCTAAGGGAGTGAAGTAAAATGAAGAATATTATATTTATCTTTTTAATTTTTTTGCTTCCCTCTGGCATCCTTGCTCAAGAAGGAAAACAAGAAAACATAATAAGAATTGAAAAACAAAGGGAGCAGACTACAGTAATTCAAAATCCTCTTAAGCAAGAAATTTTAACAAATATAGATGAAAAAACCAAAAAAATTACGGAAGAGCCAAAAATAAAAAAACCTATTTATGAACCTAAAAAATTGGAGTTAAAATTTGTTGAGAGAAATAGATTAAAGGAAGGATGGAAACTTTATGAGGAAGGTAAATATGAAGAGTCTTTAATAAAGTTTAAAAATCTTATTCATTCAACTGACAGAGAAATATCAAATTCTGCAAGACTGGGAGTTGCCTATAGTCTTAAAAATCTCAATAAAAATGAAGAAGCATTGCTTCATTTTGAAGAACTATGGCAGGAAAATTATAGAAGAGACGAAATTCTTATCCATATAATTGAGCTTTATATTAAACAAGAAGATTTTGAAAGAGCTGAAATATACGCCAATTATTTAAAAGAATCAGATAGAAAACCTATAACAAATAAAATTAGAGAAGCCTATTTGCAAAAAAAATTTGAAAGCCTTTCTCCAAAAGATGAACGTTCTGCCTATTTAAAATTTAAAAATGAAACAGAAGAAATGCTAAAAGAATGCATTGGAACATCTGTGTTTTTTGAACTAAGCAAAAAATTGGCTCTATTAAAAGAAAATCAAGAAGCAGTTGATATCTTAAATAAGCTTTTGCAATGTGTAAATGAAGATTTACAATTCCGATTAGGAATAATCTATGAATATACTTCCCTTGTTTCTTTTAATCAAGCCTTAGAAATTTTAAAAAGAGAGAGTTATTCAATCAACGATAAAGATTATCTTGATAAAATTAAATCAATTGAAATTAATCTATACAGGCAAAAACTCGCTTCATTAGATTTAAACTCTCCTGAGGTAGAGAAAATAGCTAATAAAATTTTAAAATTTCAACCTGAAGACAAATCAGCAAAAACTTCTCTTGCGTGGTATCACTTTAACAAAAAAGAATACGAAAAAGCCCTTGATATTTTTACCGATTTAAACAAACAATATCCCGATGAAGAGGACTACATACTTGGGATTTCCTACTGTTATTTCTCATTAAATAAAGACGATGAATTAATTGAATTTGCTGAAAAAGTAAATTTACAATCACCAAAGTTATATGAAATCAAAGCCAATTCTTATATAAGAAAAGCTGACAAAGCCTTTTCAGAAAGGGATTTCAAAACAGCATTTTTAACAATAGATAAACTTTCAAAACAAAAAAATCAATTATTTAAGCAAAGATCTGCCCAATGGTATTGTAGACAGGGATTTTTCCTGTTAGCCTCCCATACTGATTTATCAAAAGAAGCTTGTTATTATAAGGAAAAAATTCCCCACTTTGAGACTGGCTTCTTTTATAGACAGAAATCAGGAGATGAGGGAAGCTCCAAACTAAAAGAATTTTCTCTACCCCTTTCTTTTCATTATCCAATAGAATCAGGGAAAAAATTAACTTTTACAGTAATTCCAAAATATGTAAATTCTGGGGAAATAGAGAAAAATCCATATTTGGGGAATTACTATTACTTTTTAAATGGAACTCAGCAAAAAAACACGCCTGTCACCTCAAAATGGCTTATTCAACCAGATATTTCCTATGAAGTTGAAGGATATCCTCATATAAAAATCTCAGTCGGAAGCACTCCTTTGAATGGACTTGTTTCTGCTATGCCCACTTTTTCTATAAATGTAGATTACAAAAAATTATGGTTTAATATTCATCAACTTCCCATTGAGGAATCTATTCTTTCAATACAGGGACAAAAAGACCCTTATACTAATACAAAATGGGGAAGAGTATTAAAAACAGGTATTAGCACAGGCTTGAATTTCAGTTTTTCCAATTCTTACTGGACAGCACTATCTACTGATTTTAACTATATATGGGGCAAAAATGTATGGGAAAACTATTCCTTAACAGGAAACTTAAGCTTTGGTAAAACTTTTATTTTAAATGAAAAATCTCAGTTTGATGCAGGATTATTTTATGTAATACAGCATTTTAGAAGAAACAGCAACTTTTTCACCTTTGGGCATGGTGGTTATTTTAGTCCCCAGCTTTTTCAGATGATTGGACCAACATTTAGATACCAGGTAAGAGATTGTTGTGAAAACTTTATTGATTTGAGACTATCTTTCGGTTACTTATATTACAGAACCGATAACTCTCCCCATTATCCAAAATTTCAAGACAGTATAGATTTATTTAATCCTTCAGCACAGAATGACATAAAAGCCTTCTATGCTGGTGAGAAAAAATCAAAATTTGGTGGAACCTTAGAAGGAAAAATAAAGCACTCTATAAATAAAAATCTTAAAATTTACGGATACGGAGTTGGGAATATATCTGGTGGATATAATGAATGGAAAATCGGATTAGGACTTATATACTATTTTGATTGAATGGACTTTTTTATTTTATTTCTTAATATTTCATAAAGAAAAATAGCTGCACTAATTGCCACATTGAGGCTTTCTGATTGCCCAATATGAGGTATTCGACAGGATATATGAGGAATTTTTCTTAAATCTCCACTTACTCCCTTTGATTCATTTCCAAAAACAACTACCAAGGGTTTAGAAAAGTCTACATCGAAAATGAATTTTTCAGACTTTGGCTCTGCAATTATAAGATTTAAATTATTTCTTACGATAAATTTTTCTATTTCAATATAATCTGCTCTTACAATGGGAATATAAAAAATACTTCCTGCCGATGCCCTTAAAACCTTTGTTAAAAGGGGATTACATGTTCCCAGAGTTAAAATTATAAAATTTGCACCCAATGCCTCAGAAGCTCTGATAATTGTACCAAGATTCCCAGGGTCTTGAATTTTATCAAGTATTACAACAATCTCTGGATTATTGATATTTATATCCTTTAGATTTCTTATTTGAAAGGATAAAACTCCAAAAATACCCTGTGGAGTTATAGTATCAGATATCTTTTCTGCAATTTTTTCACTAATACCAACAATTGGATAATTTTTTCTATTTATCAAATAAAAAAAAGATTTCTCTTTTCTTATAAACTCCTCTGTAACAAGAATCTGTTCTATATAAAAAGGAGCATCTTTTTGAATGGATAAGGCTTCTATAGCAGTTTTTATTAGATTTAAACCTTCTATGAGCGTTCTGTCAACAGGATTTTTTTTGATTTTTAAAATTGTTTTAATAAGAGGATTTTCTGTACTATTAATCCATTTCATTTAGTGTCTCTTTAATGGCAAAAGGAATATTTTCTATGATATCTCGAGCAATAAGTCCGTGATATCCCTTTTCAGAAGAACCAATATCTCCGCTTAAACCGTGCAAGTAGACACCTAAAATTGAAGCATAAAAAACATTCACCCCCTGTCCAATAAGTGATGAAATCATTCCAGTAAGAACATCTCCTGAGCCACCTGTTGCCATTCCTGGATTACCTGTCGTGTTAACAAATACTTGATTTCCATCGGAAATAACTGTTGGAACACCCTTTAAAACAACTATAGTATTCAATTCCTTTGCAACATCCATTGCGATGTCAATTCTTTGTTTTTCAATATCCTTAACAGAAAGTCCAATTAATCTGCTCAGCTCACCAGGATGGGGAGTAATGACTGTCTTTGCTTTAGCATCCCTTAAAATTTCCTTTTTTTGCTTAATAAAGTTATTCCATCTGCATCAATAACAATTGGCACAGAACAATTCATTAAAAGATTTTTTAGAATTTCTTCTATATCTTCGTTTATTCCTACTCCAGGACCAAAGGCTACTGAATCTGCTTTTTCATTAACAAAACTAATAATTTGTTCTGCTGACTCCTTTGACAAAGTTTTGGTATTACATGGCAGAGGAAGAATCATTTCTTCAAGGACATTACTTTGAAAGACTCCTTTAAGTGTTGACGGTATTGCTAAAGTAACCAATCCTGAACCTGTTCTCAAAGCAGATTTAGCTGTCATAAGTGCTGCCCCTGTTTTCCCTACTGAACCAGCAATAACCAAAACATGTCCATATTTGCCTTTATGAGAATATGCAGGTCTTTCTGGAATAATTTTTCTTGCAAAATTTTTTGTTACAAGATTTACCTTCAAATCCTCCGATTCAGTTAATTCCTTTGGAAACCCTATATCTTCAACTGTGAGCTCACCTGCATAATCTTTACCGGGATAAAGAATGTGTCCCCTTTTTGGAAGACCAAAGGTTATTGTTTTTTTAGCCTTTATAGCCTCTCCTAACACTTCTCCTGAATCCGAAGAAATACCTGAGGGTATATCTATTGCAATAACATTTTTCTTAAGGGAATTTAGAACCCTTATAAATTCCACAAGTTCACCTTCAATATTTCTTGTTAAACCTGTTCCAAAAAGAGCATCTACTATTACTTGCGTTTCTTGTAACTCTCTTTTTGTCGGATATCCTTTTAAAATAGATACTTTAAATTTTTTTGCTATTTCAATCTGAATTTTACATTCTGATGAAAGTTTTTCATCGGGAAATATCTGAAATATCTTAATATCCTTTATTTTACTACTTAAAATCCTTCCAACAGCAACTCCATCTCCACCATTGTTTCCCGGACCAGCTAAAATTATTAGGCTATCTGGACATTCCTTTATAACATGATTACTTACTGACAAAGCAGCCCTCTCCATTAAAACAATAGATGGAATACCGTATTTTTCAATGGTTAAATTATCAATTTTTGCCATTTCCTGTGATTTAACAACTTTCATAAAATTTCACCACCCTTTATTATTATTCAAAATAAAAGGATAATTAAAATTTGTAAGTCAAACTTAGCCCAATCATATGTATATCAGATTTATAAGTTCCATTTGCACTGTAATTAGCATTAAAAGAAACATCCAAGGGATTATCGTCAATTGTATTATTCTTTTTTCTATTTTGCAATTTCTGATAGGCATAGGATATGTCAAAATTGAAATTCTTCTTTTTTATTAATATCCCAGCAGTTAACAAATGAGTATTAGCATCAGGAATTGTTGGTTCAAAGGTACTGTCAGGAACAGGATTTCCGCTGTATAGATAGCCTGCAAGTAATGCAAGGGTTTCATTTATCTGATATTTTATACCTACGTTAAAAGAGTATGTATCCTTCCAATTCTTTGGAGTAATTAATGTATTAGAGTAAAAAATAGGTTGCTCCAGATCTAATTTTAACTCTTTATAGGAAGACCAGCCTTCCCATCTCATTGCAATTTCAAATGTGAATGGATCTAATCCTTTATAAAAGACACCAAAATGAAACTGTGCTGGTAATGTAAGTTGAACCTTTCCATTTGTATTTGGGAATAAATCAGATAGCAATGGAGATGGTAAATTATGAGTTAAAGAGCCATCTATATCAACTTTTATTCTACTTCTATAAGATGCACCAATTGATAAATCCTTTGTAAGGTCAACTAAGACTCCAAAATTGCAACCAAAACCCATTCCATCACCTTTAAATTTTTGATTTCCATCAGGAAGAGGTGAAAAATTCAATTTTTTCTCCAAAGTTGTATCAAGATAAAGGATATTAAGACCACCAGCCAATGAAATATCAGGTGTTATCTGAAGGGAAATTACAGGATTAATATTATAAGTCTTCATATCAGCCTTGGTTGTAATGTATCTGCCTTCCCAGTCATCTGGCCACTTTGTCCCAAGTCCAAAGGGGCTGAAAACACCTAAGCCAACACTAACCTTTTCATTAAATTTATGAGTCATATAAAATGTTGATGGGAAATGTAAATCTGTCTCCTCTTTATATGTTTTTCCCGAATAATCACTTGTAAACTTTCTATTTGGAAACATTAAAGTTGTTCCAATCTGTATTTGAGTACCTTCGAGTTTGTTGATCAAGGCTGGGTTAAAAAAAATAGCTGAAGCATCTTCAGTATGAGCAATAGTTGCAGCACTTTGCCCCAGAGATGATGAGCTTTGGGTATATATAGCAAATCCAGACCCGTAAGTATTAGAGACATTTAAGAAAAAGCAAAAATAAAAATAATACTCCATCTGCTAATTTTAAAATATTTTTTCCCATCTGCTTCACCCTCCTTTAATTGGGTTAATAATTTTCAAT
>NZ_MAVV01000050.1 GCF_001707915.1 Thermodesulfovibrio sp. N1
CTGAACACCATGAATATATGGTATTGGTTCTTCTTTCCAACCAAGCAATCTCGCTCCCTCGTAAACTCCTGTTCTGAAAGCATGCCCACATTCACCCATCACAATCCTTTTTACATTCAGTTTGAAAGCCACTTCATAATGCCTTCTTACTACCATACCCATTGTCTCTGTATCCTGAGCATAAAATGACTTATTTGTATAATCCCAGCCATCGCAATCAGGCATTGTCCAGTTAACACCTGCAACAATCATTATTTTTGCCATGTTTGTAAGAAGTCCTGTCATATACTTAGCTTCAAGTCCATGGGCAAGATAAAGTATTTCAGCATTTTTTTTACCAAGAGGAATTCTTGCATTTTTTATCTCTGCTCTAAGTTCATCTTCAAGCCACTGAACTGTATCAAGCCATTCATCCTGTCTGAACCATAACATATTGGTAGTCTGCATGTGACTTAAAACCTGATCCTGAATATACTGCGGCACAGCACCAATCAAACAACATATCCTTCTTACAAGTCCAATTAAATAAGCAATATCAATCCCAAAGGGACAGAACTGAACGCATCTTCTGCACAAATTACACTCTGAAAAGACAATTCTTGCATACTTTTTAATGTCATCTTTGCTTACTTTTCCATCTTTTTTGAGCATATCCCATATTGTTTGCTTAACCTTTGCAGCAGGTGCATAGGTTGGGTCATTGTTATGGGATAGATAATGATGACAAGAAGCAGAACACATTCCGCATCTTGCACAAGTTGTAACAAAGGTTTTAAGCCTTGCAGAGGCTTCTCCTTTTAAAACTCTATCAATAGCTTTTTTTATTCTATCTTCATCGATACTTTCTAAGGTTTTGTCAATTCCTATGTCTGTAACAGGTTTTCTTTTAAATTCTGTCATCCTAATAATCCTTTGAATGTCTTACTGCACCAAATTCACTTCCAGTATGTGCCCTTATTAACCAAAAGAAAAACATGTGACTTAGTCTTGTAAAAGGAATCGAAATTAGCATAATCTCACCTGTAATCATGTGAATAGTAAGCATTAATTTATAATCAAGCAAAAGCTCATAATGAGCTAAAAATCCAGTTATAAAGGGTGCTGCCACTAAGGCAATTGCTAAATAATCACCTTTTTCAGTTAAAAATCTTACATCAGCTTGAACAATTCTTCTAATCACAAGCAAAATTAAACAAAATACTACAATTAATGTCATTGCATCAGCTAAATCCTGGGGCAGACTCCACCAGCTAATTTTCCATGAATCATACCAAAGTTCAATATGTCCTGATATGAAAATAGGAGTTAGAATTACGCATACATGAAAAATGAATGTAATCAGAGTAAACCATGGATGCTTTCTCATACTTATACTTCCATAGGGTGTTAGCCAGTGTATGAGAGACCTGAGAGTATATTTCAAGCTAAGATAGGGAAATATCACCCTTTCCTTCTTTGCAAGTTTTAAAGTAATCCAGATACGGTAGAACATCCCTAAAAAAAATACAAAAAAGGCAAGCCATACAAGAGGTCCTCTTACAAGAGTATAAATTGATGGATCTTTAAAAAACTGCTCCATTACCTTAAAATCTCCCCCAATGTAAGAACTCTTCTATAATACTTGCCATTTTTAATGCACCTTACTAAGACTCTATCTCCGTCAGGACTAAATATCGGTTCCCAAAGCATATCAAAGGTATCCTTTCCAATTCTTCCATCAAGGACAATAAAGAAAACTCCTTGTCTTTCCGCCTTTGCTATAATATGTCTTCCATCTGGACTAAATTGCGGAGTCCATACTCTATCAAAGGCTTCTTTCCATGGAATTCCATCAACAGCAACAGTCCACATATGATTGTCTCTTACTACTGCTGCAATTCGTTTTCCATCGGAACTAAAAATTGGAGGTAGCACTGCCTGAGAAAAAGTTTTTTTCCACGGAATTCCGTCAACAGCAACAGTCCATTCCCCAAATTCTGGTGAAACAACTGCTGCAATATGATTTCCGTTAGGACTTACCCGTTGATTCCATAATTGAACAAAGGATTTATTCCAAAAAGACTTTCCATTTAAAAACAGCATCCATCCTTTATCTGTTTTTACTGGAACACATACATCGTTCTCATTTATAAAAACAGGTTCCCATGCGTTAAGGAATATTTCATTCCAAAGATTTCCATCAACTGAAACTGTAAATTCCTGCTGAGTTAGTCTAACTGTAGAGGCAACTTTACCTTCATTGCTAAAATTTAATCCGTAAACAGAGATGAAGTTTTTATCCCAGGCTATACCATCAATAGCTACAGTCCATACACCCTCTTTAAAGCTGAATATATCAAGAACCTGAGGATTTTTTGTTCTAACATAGCAGGCTGTTTTTTTACCATCCGGTGAAATGAATAAATCCCTTGCATCAAAAAAAAGATTATCCCAAATTTTTCCATTTACACAGACTCCGTAGGAATCTGTTTTTTTAATATTAAATGCTATAGTGCCACCACAAAATTGAAGATTCCATGCATAATCAAAGGTTTCTTCAAGAAGTTTACCATCTACGGCCAATGTCCATTCATAATTTTTTAAGACAAGACAGGCAAGAGAATTGTCAGGAAGAAAATTTAAAAAACAAACTCTTTCAAAGGTTTCATCCCATGTTTTACCATTTACAGAGGGAGTGACTTTTTTGTCTTCAATTTCTGTAACTGCAGCAATTTTTTCTCCATCTGGGCTTACAATGAATTCATGGACAAGGGAGGATTTTTCTTTCCATTCATCAACATTACATATAAGTTTTTCTTTTGTCTGCCAATCCCAGTTGAACATGTTAATCGTTATCTATTAAAAAACAGATTTAAAAAAAAGTCAAGTATTTTAACTGCCTAATAAATACATGGAAAAAACTTAAAAAAGAAACCCTCTTTAGATAAATTAAAGTTTTATAGCTGTCTTAAGAACTTCGGTAATGAAGGGGTTTTGAGATTTATTAAGTTCATCGAATTCTTCTGGTGTATATACAATCGGTTCAATAGGTAAGTCAGTAAGTTCAAGAATCTTTCCAATTCGGTCAAAAAATCTCTCTTTAAAATCACCTATTATAATTAAGTCTATGTCACTACCTTCGTGAATCTCATTTTTAGCAAAAGAGCCATATAAATAAACCTCCTTTACAGGAAGTTTTATTTTCATTTCACTGACAAGTTCTTTTACTTTATTAATAATTTCTTTACTGTGTTCAAGATTAATTCGGCAGAGCTTATACATTTTTCAGCATCATCCTTTTCATAAAACTCAGTTGGAGCAAGGTCTCCACCGAGTCCGTTAGGATATCTTGTGGGAATATAAAACATATCAAGAGTTCTTGCATCTTTCATCAAAATTTTAAATGATTCATCATGCTTGATACATTCATTCACAAGTTCTTTTAACATATGAGTCATAATTGAAGTGTATCCCTTCTCATAAAGATATGCCTTAAGTGCCTTTTCGCCACATTGTTGAGATTGAAAACAACTCCATTCATAATTGCCATCTTCAAGGCTATCCTTTGCTGCTTTAAGATCAGCCTCTGATTGTTTTAACCATTTAGAGGTAATTTTCCTCATGAATTAATTATAACTTAATATAAGATTAATTTAAAAAAGAACTTTTCTATTATAAAATTACCGCATCAGGAATATCAGAAATAATATCCCATTCAGCATGAAATTGTTTACAAATAAAAGAGACTTTGTGATGTCCTTTTCCTAAGGATTCTGGAGAAACTTTAAGAAATATAACCCTGACAGAATTTAGCATAGATGGCAAAGAATACTATTTAAAGAACAGGATTGATAAAATAGGAAAAGCCCTATTTAAAACATTGAAAGTATGTGAACCAGCCCATATAACAGTCAAGGAAGAATTCAGAATATAAAAGATAAAGAAAATCAGCGAGTTACAAGCCTGTTGTACAAAAATTTGCCTTTTCAAAAAATAAAATTCAATTTTTTCAATGATTTACAAGATTAAATTGATAAACTTAGGATTTTGTTCTATATTTTTTCTTTCCTTTTGATAAGATAATGATAATTTTACTCAAGGATTGTAGAAAGGAAATTGTAAATCTAAAAATCAGTGAAAATATACCAAGAAAAAATAAAAATGTTCTAATTTTCATTAAAATATTTACACCCTACCTTTAATAGGAATTCTTATGATAAAAGTACTTCCCTTACCTATTTCACTTTCAACAGAGATAAAGCCCCTGTAATACTGAACGATAGTTAAAGCAACAGTTAATCCTAATCCAGGTCCGTAAATTTTTGAAGTAAAAAATGGATCAAATATCTTTTTTATTAGTTCCTTAGGAATTCCCTTCCCCGTATCAGAAATTTTTATTTCTATTTCATTTCCTACCTGTTGAAGGGAAATGCTTAATATTCTTTTTTCTGATTTTTCCATTGCATCTATGGCATTTTTAATAATATTATGGATAACTATTTTTAAATGCTCTTTATCTATATATAGTGGAGAGACTTCTTTAAAATCTGTTTCAATTTCAATTGCTTTTTCTTCGATATCCCTCCATAGTTCCTCTATCACTTCTTCGATTACTTTAATGGGCTCAACATTTTCTAAAAATCCAATAGCAATCATTTTAAGATTTAGTATTTCCTTTAAAAGTCTCTCAAGCCTTTCTGCTTCCTGAAGAATAGTCATCAAATAGGGTTTATTTGGGTCTCCATAGGGGAGATTATCATATACTTTTCTTGCAAATCCTGCTATGCTTACAATTGGATTGCGTATCTCATGGGAAAGGCTATCAATTAGTTTCTTAATAGCCTCTGTTCTTTCTTCCTCTATTGCTCTTTCAGAAGTTTCTTTTTTCATAAGAAGTGAACGAACCCGTGCTGAAAGTTCTCGATAATCAAAGGGCTTGGGAACATAATCATCAGCACCGATGTCAAGTCCTTTAACTTTACTTTCTACATCAGATTTTGCTGTAAGCATAATTATAGGAATAAATTTAGTTTTTTCATCGGTTTTGAGTCTTTGACAAACTTCATATCCATCCATCTTAGGCATCATTATATCAAGAAGAATAAGATCTGGCTTATATTCGTAAACTTTTTTTAAGGCTTCTTCTCCATCATAGGCTTCTTGAGTGTCATAACCTTCGGCTTTTAATCTTTTCTTTAGAAGTTCAACAGTATCAATGTTATCATCTACAATTAAAATTTTTTGTTTATTTTCATTCATTTTCTTTTAAGTAAACTTTTATTTGTTCTGGAAATTCTCTAACATTAATTGGTTTTGATATATAGCCATTGCATCCTGCTTCCAATGCCTTTTCTTGGTCTCCTTTCATTGCATGGGCTGTGAATGCTATAATTGGCGTATCTTTGAAGTCTGGTCTTTCTTTAAGTCTTCTTGTAGCTTCATATCCGTCTATTTTAGGAATAGAAATATCCATAAGGATAAGGTCAGGTCTGTATGCTATTGCCTTTGCTATCGCTTCTTCTCCATCAACTGCCTCTATTACTTGGTAGTTATGTTTCTTTAAAATTTTTTTTACAAGATCTCTTGAGTCTTCGTTGTCATCGACAACGAGGATTGTTTTCACTTAGTCCCTCCTAATTTATTCAAACTGTTTTTTAATTCTTTTATTAGTTCTTCCTCTGAAAAAAGAGATTTGTTTATTATATCTTTTATTCTACCATTTAATGCTTCCTTTTCTCTGTCCGTTAGTTCTTTATTTGTAAGAGCAATTATTGGTATATCCTTTAACTCTGATGATGTTTTGATAAAATCAATAAAATCAAAGGCTGTATTTTCAGGATCAGTTATATTGACTATTAGAAGGTCAGGTTTGTAAGTTTTAACTATTTGCATAGCTTCTTTACTGTTTGAGGTAGCAAATACTTCATAACCACTTTCTTTAAATATTCTCAAAAGTTCATTAGATGTCTTTTCGTCTCTTTCAAGTATAAGTACATTCTTAATTGGCTTATATGTTTCAATATTTTTTATCTTTCTTAAAAGAGCATGTCCATCAAGGGGTTTTACAAAATAATCAGTAGCACCAAGGCTAAAAGCAAGAGTTTTGTTGTCTATAATTGAGACAATAATTACAGGTATATCCTTTGTTTCTTCATTTTCTTTAAGTTCTTTTAATACTTGCCAGCCGTCTTTCTTTGGCATCATTATGTCAAGAGTTATTGCAACAGGTTTTATTTCTTTTGCTTTATTTACCGCTTCTTCGCTTCTAAGTATTCCAACAACTTTGTATTCCTTTTCAAGATATTTTTTTATTAAATCAATAGCATCTGGGTTATCATCAATTGCAAGAACAACTTTTTGTTTTTCAGAAGGTTTGGATATTTCAGCTATAGTTGGTTCTCTATGTAACACTAGGTCTCTTACTACCTCACAAATTTTACACACTTCAACTTTTTCTGGATAAGAAGCCATTTTCATACCTTTACAATGAGTTCCTAAGACAAGCCAACATCTTTTTTCAGGTGCGCCATATTCTGGACAGTTTACATGTCCACATTGAGTATAATCCCAACATCTAATCATTTTACCTTCATATGAGGGATCTTGCAAAAAAACTTCCTTAGGCACTTCAAAGTATTGAGCAAGGGCTTCAGCCATTTTTTCTTCAATTACAGGGTTGAGATTATCAAAAACTTCCTTTTTAAAAGGTAAAAGAACATAAAAAGTACTTCCCTTTCCCACTTCACTTTCTGCCCAAACCATACCTTTGTGCAAAGCGGTAAGCCCTCTTACAATACTTAAACCAAGACCTGTTCCTTCATACTGCCTTGTTGTTGATACATCAGCCTGAGCAAACTTGTCAAAAATTTTATCCAGGTCTTCCTTTTTTATTCCTATTCCTGTATCAGTTACTGCTATTTCAATAAATTGAGGATTACTATCTTTATCTTTGCCTCTCTCTGAAACCTTAGCTGTTATAGTTATACCGCCTTGATGGGTAAATTTTACCGCATTCGAGATTAAATTAATTAAAATCTGCTTTGTTTTATCTTCATCTACATAAAGTTTTTCAGCACCTTCTTCAATATTTAATGAGAAGGTTAAGCCTTTTTTTATAATTAATGGTTCGAAGGTTACCATAATTCCTTCAATAAGTTCCCTTAAATCGACTTCTTTAGGTCTAAGCTCAATTTTTCCGGATTCAATTTTTGAAATATCAAGAACATCATTTATTAATTGAAGAAGATGTCGTGCATTGGCTGCAACTTTTTTTAATGAAGCTTTCTGATCTTCATTAAGAGGACCATCAACTTCATCAAGTAATAAATCTGTATAACCGATTATGGCATTCATCGGAGTTCTTAATTCATGGGACATATTAGCTATAAAAGCAGATTTAAGTGTGTCAAGTTCCTTTAATTGTTTATTTGCTTTTTGAAGTAATGCTACAAGTTCATCTCTTTCTTCAAGAAGTCTTGCTCTCCTTGTAAGCTCTTTTTCGAGTTCCATTTTTGATTTAGCGACTTCATTAACCATGTTGTTAAAGGTTTTAATTAGTGTACCTATTTCATCGGGAGGATATTTTTCAATCTGAGGCATTTCACCTTTTGCAAATCTATGTGTTGCCTCTACGAGTGTATGAAGAGGTTTTCTTATAAATCTCCTTACAATAAAGTTTGTTATAAAAATAGCAAGTATAGTGGCAAATAAAGCTAATACTAATGACCTGTTTCTTTGAGCAATTACTGTTTTATAAACATCTTCTATATCTGTTTTCATAACCAAAGCTCCGAGAACCTTTCTTGAAGAACCATGACAGTGAAAACACTCTGGTGTATTTTTTATTGGAAGAATAGAAATTAGATTTCTTCTGCCTTCTAAGTTGAAGACTAAGGATTTATATTCACTTCCTTCGTTTTTAAAACTTTCATAAAGATTATTTATAAAATCTTTATGGTTTATGAAGTTATCAATTTTTTTTAGTAAAGTTTCTTTGTTAGTAGAAAAGGAAATCACTCCATAAAAATCCGTCAAATATACACTAATATTTTTATATTTTTGACCTATTTCTTCGAGATCTCTGTGAATGGTATCACTATCTCCAACTGTTAGGGGATGTTTCATTGTCGCATATAAGGTATCCATTACTTCTTTATTACCCATCTCTACAAGACGGAGTCTGTCTCCGACTCCAAAATAAATTCTAAATGTTATTTCAATTGCCATAGTTAATAGTATTACTCCTACAAATGTAAGCATTAGTTTATTACCAAGATTTTCTCTGATAAATTTAAACATTAATGGGCACCTCCATAGAGTAATGGCTTAAATCTAAAAGCCCTTACTCGTTCCTCTGTATGACAGGGTTCGCAGATTTGAAGAGTGAATTTTCTTCTGATAAATTTGGGATTTCTTGTCTCAGCATGTCTTTTACCAGGACCATGGCATACTTCACAGCCTGTATTTTTCAAATGGGGTGTTTTTTCTAAAGAAACAAAACCTCCTCGTTTCCCATATCCTGTTGTATGACATTGATAACAGGTTTTTAGTTCTTCTGGCGTAATTTTATTTTTCATTTTTTCAATTGCCTCAAAAGAACGAGACATTCTTGAATATTTCGTGAAATTTTCATACTGTTTAGCATGACAGACCTTGCAAGCCTCTGAACCAATATATTGAGCCGACAATGTAAGAGGATAAAAAAGAGTAAGCAGAATTATAAAAAGGACTTTCATAATTAAAGATTATCAGAAACAAATGATTTTGTAAACCTTTGATTGATAAAAAAATTTTTTAATAGATATTAAACTTTTAAATTGAATTCTATAAACTAATTTTGCCTAATCATAAGTCTTTCTATTTTAAGGGATTTACCGCTTTGAGAATCTATCTCTAAGTATACTGCCGAAAGTATAGATGGTTTTGCTGAAACTTCAAACTTTTTTGGTAGCTGATACAAAAATTTTTCAATTACTTCATCCTCTCTAAAACCAATCACTGAGTACTCAGGTCCTGTCATGCCCACATCAGTTATGTAGGCTGTTCCTTGAGGCAAAATCTTTTCATCAGCAGTTTGTACATGTGTGTGAGTGCCGATCACAGCACTAACATTTCCATCCAGATACATAGCAAATGCTATCTTTTCAGATGTGGCTTCAGCATGAAAATCTATCAAAATTAACTTTGTTTGATTTTTTATTCTTTCAACTTCTTTCTTAGTAACTCTGAATGGACAATCAAGAGTATTCATGAAAATTCTTCCAGAAGCATTTATAATGCCGACTAATTTGTTTTTTCTTGTTTTAAAAACAATGCTTCCTATCCCAGGAACTCCTTCTGGATAATTTATTGGTCTTAGTATTCTTGATTCCTTTGCAATATAAGGAATTACTTCTTTTTTATCCCATACATGATTTCCTGTGGTTATTATATCAATCCCATAAGAAAAAAGTTCTTCTGCAACTTTTTCAGTTAATCCAAATCCACCTGCTGCATTTTCTCCATTTGCTATAACTAATTCTACATTATATTTTTCAATCAATTTAGACAGTAATGTTTTAATAATCTGTCTTCCTGATTTACCAACGATATCGCCAATAAAAAGGACTTTTAAGATTTCATTATTTTGCATATTCGATGAATCTCGATTCCCTGATTACAGTTACTTTTATTTGCCCTGGATAGCTTAATTCTTTTTCGATTCTTCTGCTTAGTTCTCTTGCAATAAGTGCACATTCTTCATCTGTAACCATGTCTGGTCTAACAATGAGTCTGATTTCTCTTCCAGCCTGAATGGCATAACAGTTCTGCACACCCTGAAAAGACATGGCAAGTTCTTCAAGTTTAGTAAGTCTTTTTATGTAACTTTCAATTGTTTCCCTTCTTACGCCTGGACGGGCTGCTGAAAGAGCATCTGAAGCTGCTACTAATGCAGATTCTATACAACTAAACTCTACATCTTCATGATGAGACAAAATAGCATTAATTACTTCTTCACTTTCTCCATATTTTCTTGCAAGCATAGCGCCTATTTCCTGATGGGAACCCTCCATTTCATGATCTACAGCTTTACCAATATCATGTAAAAGTCCTGCTCTTTTTGCTAATATAACATTTGCTCCGATTTCTCCTGCCATAATTCCACTTAACCACGCAACTTCCTTAGAATGTTGCAAAACATTCTGTCCATAGGATGTTCTATATTTAAGCCTTCCTATGAGTTTAATTATTTCTGGATGAATACCACTAAGTCCAAGTTCAAATACAGCTTTTTCTCCCTCTTCTTTTATTGATATTTCAACATCTCTTCGAGCTTTTTCAACCACTTCTTCTATTCTGGCAGGATGGATTCGACCATCTGCAATAAGCCTTTCAAGAGCTATTCTTGCTACTTCTCTTCTGATTGGATCAAAAGAAGAAAGTATTACCAATTCAGGTGTATCATCAACTACGAGGTCAACTCCAGTTAAAGATTCAAAGGCTCTGATGTTTCTGCCTTCTCTTCCTATGATTCTACCTTTCATTTCATCATTAGGAAGACTTACTGCTGTAACGGTAGCATCAACAACGTAGTCACTGGCATATCTTTGCACAGCAAGACTTAAAATTTCTTTAGCCTTTTTATCTGCTTCTTGTCTTGCTTCATCTTCTATTTTCTTGATTAATTTAGCTGCTTCAAATTTAGCTTCCTGTTCAATTCGCCTAAAAAGCTCTTGTTTTGCTTCTTCTTCTTTCATTCCAGCTATTTTTTCTAATAGTTGCTGTTGTTCTTTAATTAATTGATGGTAATAGTTTTCCTTATCATAAATTTGTTTTTCCCTTGCTATTAAATCTTTTTCTAATTTACTTAGTTCAGATTCCTTTCTTTCAACCTGTTCTAATTTACGATCAAGAAGCTCTTCTTTTTGTCTAAGTCTTTTTTCCTGATAGGCAATTTCTTTAGATTTTTCTTTTATTTCTCTTTCAGCTTCCGATTTCAACTGATAGACAATCTCTTTTGCAGAAAGATGAGCCTCTTTTTTGATTGTTTCAGCTTCTTTTTTTATTGATTCAGCTTCTCGTTTTGCTTCATCTAAGATTTTTTGAACTTCATCTCTTATTTTTAATTTTTCTTCATTGAGTTTATTCTTTTTGTAGATATATACACCATAACCCGATGCGATACCAAGAAGTATGGCTAAAAGAATGTATATTAATTCCATTCAAACACCTCCGAAAATATGATTTTTGAATGGCTTCCTTGAGGGCATATGATGATGTGGATAGATAAAAATCTATTATAATTACTAAAAAAATTTTTTTGGGCTAATTGCCTTTATTTTACATCTATCTAAAGTGGATTTCTCCACTATCATCATACCCCCGCCCTGCCGTGTGGTCGGAAAGTTAGATCCCACTCGGACAAGTGGGTGCCTTGTAGGTAGGTTAGGCTTCCTCCGAAGAGGCATGCACACCGCTACCTACGCTGGCTCCCTAACGGACCTAACTGCCGGATCCCCTTTTCCTCCATCACGCACAGGGCAGGAAGCCTTTATTATTTTATACCAAAAAAAACTCAATATATGCAATTTTTTTGTTATAATTTATTCAGTGAGACCAAAAGTTATTCTTTCAAATAAAAAAGGTGAAATTTTTGAATCCTATGATTATGATGCTCTTGGTATGGAAAAAAAATGTATTGTCTCTTTGACTGAAAAAGACCTTATTCCTCTCCCTGAAGGAAGTAAACTTTTTTATATTCCTCAAGCAGTACCTCTTGGTCTTAATAATGCAGGATTAGTAGAGAAAATAAAAGGATATTTCCCTGTTACTGCTTTCCTACCACCAGGATATACAAGAACTCATCTACCTGCTTTTGAAAAAACGAATTTAACTCCTAATCTTCCCTTATGGTCTTACACTGCTGTTGCTTGGTATAAAGGTAAAATATATGCTTCTGCTATACAAGTGGCATGGATGAAAAAAGCTGATCCTCAATGTCATGATGACAAAAAAGTGATAGAACTAATAAATAAAAGAAGGAAATTTTTCAATAACAACAGACTTTTTAAACAACTTGAGATATGCGCTTTAATATATAATTGCTTTGCTGCTAAAAACTTTTTTCTT
>NZ_MAVV01000051.1 GCF_001707915.1 Thermodesulfovibrio sp. N1
ATATAGAATATTAAAACTAATGAATAGACCTTATAATACAGAACTATACTTAAGAAAATTTGAAGAGATAATTAAAAGATTTCCTAACATCTCAATTGGAACAGATGTCATAATTGGATTTCCATCTGAAAAAGATTACGATTTTATAGAAACATTAAAAATTATTGAAGACTTAAGTTTTTCCTATCTCCATGTATTTCCATATTCAAGAAGACCATTTACAAAAGCTTCTAAAATGAGCGAACAGGTTCATGAGCAAATAAAAAAAGAAAGGGTAAGCATTTTAAATGAACTTGCAAGCCGAAAAAGGAATAAATATTTGAAAAATTTTATTGGAAAAATTGTTGAAGTAATTGTTGAAAGTAGAAAAAATAATTTATTTTCAGGAACTTCTGATAATTATATTAAATGTTTCTTTAAAGATTCAAAATTGCAGAAGGGAGATTTAGCAAAAATTATTATAAATAACATTGATAAAAACCAAGCCTTTGGAAAATTAGTTAATTAGACTGTATCTTTTTAAAATACTTAGGAATATAAACTGCCTATTTATAATTCAATTTAACAATTTACCATAAAAATTAAATAGTTAGCATTATTACAAACACCTTTTTAAACAACTTTTTAACGGTTTTTGATTGTATTTAAAATGTCTGATAATGTATATTATGTTAAATTTATTCAAGATGAGATATGGAATTGAGTAAAAGAAAATGATACTGCTTCAAGAAAAGGTTTTTCTTTTAGAAACAAGCTTTTAAACTTGATAGTGCCGTCTTTTACGAGGTATTCGACGTCTTTCAGACGTTGTCCTGAGCGTAAGCGAATGAGCTCATTTCTGTTATGAAGAAAAAAGGAAAAGTATAACGGTATTATGATATACTTTATAAATTATTAAACCTACTTATGGAGGGGTAAAAATGAGATACACTAATCTTTTTATACCAACAATGAGGGAAACGCCTGCTGGTATTAATGCTTTGTCACATATACTAATGTTAAAGGCAGGATATGTTAGACAACTTGCTGCTGGTCTTTTTATATTTCTACCCCTTGGTTGGAGAGTTCTGAATAAAATCAATTCTATATTGAAAGAAGAAATGGAAAGAATCGGCGCCCAAGAAATTTCAATGCCCATACTTCATCCAGCGGAAATATGGCAACAAACAGGTAGATGGTACACAATAAAGGAGGAAATGTTTCGACTTAAAGATAGAACTGGTAGAGATATGTGTCTTGGAATGACCCATGAGGAAATAATGGCATGGATTGCTGCTAAAGAAATTAAATCTTATAGACAGCTTCCTCAAGTATGGTATCAAATTCAAACAAAATTAAGAGATGAAGCAAGACCTCGAGGTGGTATTTTAAGGACTCGGGAATTTATAATGAAAGACAGTTATAGCTTTGATGCTGATGAAGAAGGACTTGATAGAAACTATAAATTACATGCTGAAGCATATCATCGTATATTTACAAGGTGCGGGTTAAAATATTATCAAGTTGAATCAGACCCTGGTATTATGGGAGATATGGAATCCCATGAATTCATGGCACCTACTTCAGCAGGTGAAGATGATATTGTGTTATGTGATAAATGTGGTTATTCTGCAAATATCGAGGTAGCAAAAAGCAATATAGGTTTCCCTCCTCCAATTAATATGGAATTTAAAGAAGTTTATACACCAAATAAAAAGACTGTAAAAGAAGTTTCAGATTTTTTAGGATTCGATGAGAGATATTTTATCAAAAGTCTCCTTGTTATAACAGAAAAAGAACCAGTATTAGTTTTGATAAGAGGTGATCAAGAATTAAATGAAAAAAAATTAGCAAGAATAATAGGAGAATTTTCCTTTGCTTCTCCAGATGAAGCAATTAAAATTATTGGTACTGAAATAGGATTTATTGGACCTGTTAATCAGAAAATTAAAATTTTAGCAGATCTATCAATTGATAAAAATCTTTATTACATTTCAGGAGCGAATAAAAAAAATTATCATATTCAAGGCATTAATCCAACTAAACATTTTGATGCTGAATGGGTAGATATAAGAAAAGTTAAAGAAGGAGATACTTGTATAAAATGTGGAGGTTCTTTAAGAATAGAAAAAGCTATTGAAATTGGAAATATATTTAAACTCGGAGTTAAATATACTGTACCTCTAAATGCTTTCTTTTTAGACAAAGACGGAAAAGAAAAACCAATTATTATGGGTAGCTACGGGATTGGTCCTGCAAGAGTTGCTGCAGCAGCAATTGAGCAAAATCATGATAAAGATGGCATTATATGGCCTAAAAGTATCGCGCCCTTTGATATTGAGATAATCCCTCTTAATATGTCAGATAAAAAAACTGTAAGTATTGCTGAAGAATTATATGAAAAAGTATCTGAAATATATAATAGTTTTGCTGATAGACATATGGAGGTTTTACTTGATGATAGAGATGAACGTCCTGGCGTTAAATTTAAAGATGCAGATCTTATTGGTATACCAATACAGGTAATAATTGGAGAAAAAGGACTAAAGGATAACAAGATTGAAATCAAGAAAAGAAGAACAAAAGAAAGTAAAATGGTATCCATAAATAAGGCTGTTGTAGAGATTGTTAATGCCTATTACGAAACCTATTGAAAATATTGCAGTTATTGATATTGGAAGTAATACTATAAGACTTTTAATTGGAAAATTCGAGGATGGTTTAATAAAAAGAATTTATACTGACAGAACAGTTACCCGTTTGGGACAAGATTTAGCCTTTACAAAGAAACTGAATCAAAATTCAATAGAAAAATCAATAGAAACTATAAGTAAATTTAAAGTAATAGCTGAAAATTTTAAATCAAATTTAATCATTGCCATAGGAACAAGTGCACTAAGGGAAGCCGAAGATGGAATTCTGTTTTGTGGCAAAGTACAGAAAAATACAGGATTAAGGGTATATATTCTATCAGGAGAAGAAGAAGCATTTTTTACTTTTGAAGGTATACTTATAAACTTACCCTACTCTACTCATCCTATCTTTGCTATTGATATTGGTGGTGGAAGTACAGAATGGATATATTCTTTGAATAATAATATCTTTAAAGGTAGTTTAAATATAGGAGCATTAAAAGCCTATTCCAACTTTTTTAAGGATAATAATGAAAAAAAAGCTATAATAAATTTTCTGAATTTTCTTAAAGATATTATATCTAAAACGATTCCAAATTTAAAAACTAAAACAATCATTGCTACAGGAGGTACATCTATTACACTTGCGATGATTGATTTACAAATCTCAAGTTATCTCCCAGAAATTCTACATGGGCAAAAAATATCATCAAAAAAACTTAGAAAAATTGTAGAAAAAATTTCTTCAACACCATATGAAATAAGAAAAAATATAATGGGTATTTTGCCAGACAGAGTGGATATTATATTACCCGGATTATTAATCTTAGAATCAATAGTGAATTATGTTGAAGCAGAAACAATCATAGTAAGTGATCATGGATTAATGGAAGGAGTAATGAAAAATTATATGAAATTCTGTTATAATCAAAAATTATGAAAAAGGTATTTTCTAAACCAAAATCATTAAAGGATGTTCCTTTTAGATATTGTCCAGGCTGTGGTCATAGCATTGCCCATAGACTTATTGGAGAGGTTATAGATCAACTTGGTATAAGAGAAATAACAATAGGGATAGCACCAGTAGGATGTGCAGTTTTTGCCTATGATTATTTTGATATTGACATGCTTGAAATTCCTCACGGACGCCCTCCTGCAGCTGCAACAGGAATGAAAAGAGCATGTCCTGATAAAATAATATTTACCTATCAAGGAGATGGTGACCTTGCTGCAATTGGAACTGCTGAAATAATTCATTCTGCAAATAGAGGAGAAAATATAACTATATTTTTTATAAACAACGCTAATTACGGTATGACAGGCGGACAAATGGCTCCTACAACTCTAATAGGACAGAGAACAACTACTTCACCATCTGGTAGAAGACCAGATTTAGCTGGATATCCAATTCATGTTTCAGAGCTTTTATCTGTCCTTGAAGGAACTTCTTTTATTGCAAGGGGTTCTCTTGATAGTTACAAAAATATTATTTTGACTAAAAAATATATAGAAAAAGCTTTTATATATCAATTAGAAAATAAAGGTTTCAGTTTCGTTGAAATGTTATCTCCTTGCCCTACTGACTGGGGAATGACTCCAGAAGAATCTTTAAAGTGGCTTAGAGAGAATATGATGAAAGAATTCAAATTAGGAGTTATAAAAGACAAATGGAAAAACGCATAATTATTGCAGGTTCTGGTGGGCAGGGAATACTTTTTTTAGGTAAAGTAATTGCCCATGCAGCAATGAAGCAAAATAAGGAGGTAACCTGGTTTCCTTCTTATGGAGCAGAGATAAGAGGGGGAACAGCAAATTGTATGGTTGTTGTATCTGATGAATTAATTGGTTCTCCAATTGTAAAAATAGCTGATTATTTAATTGTTTTAAATCAGGCTTCCTATAATAAATTTATGAGCAGAGTAACTCCAAATGGATATCTTATTTATGATGCTTCCCTTATCAAGAATTCTCATGGTAGAACAGATATAAATATATATCCTGTTGAAGCTTCTAAAGAAGCTTCATTAATTGCTAACCCCAAACTTGCTAACATGATTCTTTTGGGTTCTTTTATCAAGTTATCGAAACTGATTGAAATTGATAAAGCTATTGAAACAATAGAAGAAATTATTCCTGCCAAAAGAAAAGAAATGATTGAAATAAATAAAAAACTTATATTAAGAGGTTTCTCTCTTTTTGAAAATTAGAAAAGCAAAAATATCCGATATTAAAACAATTCACAAACTAATAAATGATTTTTCAAAAAAAGGTCAAATGCTTCCTCGATCTTTAAATGAATTATACGAAAATATTAGAGACTTTTTTGTTGCTGAAGAAGACAGAAAAATTCTTGGAGTATGCGCTTTACATATCCTATGGGAAGACCTTGCAGAAATTAGATCTCTTATTGTACAAAAAGAGTACAGAAAAAAAGGCATTGGAACTCTTCTCGTAAAAAAATGTCTCAATGAAGCTAAACAATTTGGAGTAAAAAAAGTTTTTGTTCTGACCTATATTCCTGAATTTTTTAAAAAAGTTGGATTTAAAGAAATAGAGAAATCTAAGCTTCCACAAAAAATTTGGGGTGACTGTATTAGATGTCCCAAATTTCCAGAATGCGATGAAATGGCTCTTATTTATAATTTTAAGGAATAAAAACTATTTTAATTTCTGAAGTTTCACGTAATTCTTTAATATGTTCTTTAAGTTTGATATTTAATTCTTTTTCAAACAAATATTTTTCAATTTCGTCTCTAACTGAATAATAGGCTTTGTCTTTAAAAATATTTTTGTGTTCTTCGTAATAATCTCTGATTTTACTGTCAGGAACAATTATTTTTGACTTTATTTTTAAATCTATATAATTGTTTATAAGTTCTTCATCTTTACCTTCAAAAAATATCTCTTTAGCTTTTCTTAAAAGCAGTGTTCTATTAATAAGTAATTCAACAATTTCATCATTTTTAATATCTGGTATTCTTTTTTTAATATCAGTACTAAATAACTCAAAATCTCTAAGAGTAATAGCTTGGTTTTCAACATAGGCTACTATTCTGTCAATTATTTCACAATAACAGGTGCTTGCCAGTATTATATTAAAAAGCGTGACCAATACTAAAATGAATTTCACCACGGGATTCACCTTTTTCTCTATTTAATTTATATCCATAATCTATTCTAACAGGACCAACTGGAGTTTTATATCTAAGACCTAATCCAGCTGTATACTTAAAATTTGGAATATCAATATCACCTACTCTACTCCAGACATTACCAAAATCAAGAAAATTTACAATGAAAAAATTTTTTCCGAGATAGGTTCTAAATTCAATATTCCCCATTAGAAAGGCATTTCCACCAGTTGGTTGATTGTTTTGCTTTGGTCCAAGGGTATTTTGAGCATAACCTCTCACAGTGTCTCTACCTCCAAGAAAATATCTTTCAGATATAGGTAAATTCTCTGTTTTTCCGTAAAGCCATGACCAACCTCCTCTTAAAGAAGTTGCCAAAACTATATCTTTTTATTAATTCTGTATATTTATTTATATAAAATGAAGTTTTCATGAAATTAATCTCAGAACCAAACAATTTGTTACTTAATTTTGAGGTAAAACCGGCAAGCCATCCTTTTTTGGGATCAAAAGGGTTGTCTCTACTGTCATAAATAAGTGAAGCTTTTATTCCACTTATAAATATTTCTCCTATATCTATATCAGAAATAATAACATCTGGTATCACATCCCATATTTTTGAATAAGTTGCTTCATAAAGAATTTCACCTTTAAAGTAATCTAAAAACTTTTTTTCAAAACCTACTGATAATCCATATCTTTTTAATTTATATAAAATATCTTTGGTATCAATATTTTTAAACTCTGTATTTTCATAGGTTAAAGAAGATTTAAATATTAAATCTTTCCAAAACCATGGATCAATATAAGTTATATAGCTTCTCTGTTCAAGCTGGCTAAGTTCAACTCTTGAAAAAATTTGCTTATTCATACCAAATAAATTTATATAAGAAAATTCTGCGAATCCTTTAAATCGTTCATATTCTCCATATCCGAAACCAAATTCAAAAGCTCCTGCAGGAGCTTCTTCAATTTTGTATATTATATCAATCGAATCGTCTATATTTTTATGATTGATGTCTAAACGTGAAAAAAGCCCTGTACGATAAAGTATTTGTCTTTCTTCCTCTAATACAAAAGGATTATAGGGCATGCTATCTTTAGGATGTAGTCTGTCATAAATAAATTTTGTTTTTGTTTTTTTATTTCCTAAGATAATCGATTTACCAAAATATCTTTTACTTTGAGGATTAACAGAGATATCAATATGGGCTTCATTATCCTTTATCTCATAATAAACATCCATTTTAGTATCAAAATATCCTTCTTTAACATATATTTCTCTTATTTTTCGTTTAATTTCAAGAAGAATTGATTCATTGAATATTTTTTGTTTAAATTCTTCTAGTAATTTTATTGAGTTTTCCTTTAATATGTCATCAATTACTTTAAAGTTTAAAAATTTTATTTTTATTTGCTGACCTCTATTGATTTTAAATAAAATTGTTATTTTTTCATCCTCTTCTTGAATTTCTGCAGGATAAACTTTGACATAATAATAACCTTTGGTTCTTAAATATTCTTCTATTCTTTGTCTGTCTGTTTCGATTTCATCGGGATTAAAGTACGAATCAGGACGATTGATAATAATATCTGTTACTTCATCATCCTTTATTGTTTCATTTGTATCTAAATACTTTATTTCTACCTTTGATATTATTCTTCTTTTTCCTTCGTTAACAATATATGAAATCTTTAATATATCTTCTGATTTTTCTATTAAAGGATATACTTTTACATCAATAAAACCATTAATTCGATAGAATGAGATAATGCTATTAACACTATCTTTGATTATATCATCATCGATTTTATCTTTAAAGAAAGATTTTATAATTTTAAATAAATCACCTTTGTTTAAAGAATTGGCTCCTAAAATTTCGATTTCAATAGCCTTTCCTTTCTTTAAGTTAATTATCAACTCATTATTCACAAAAGTATAAGAAATCTCAGTCCCTACTATATTTTGTTTTTCGTAATAATTTTGGGCTTTTTCTATAAATTCTTCTAATATGTTTTGGTCAAAGGGTTCATTTGGATTTAATTTTAAGAAACTTTGGATATATTCATCTTTATCCCCTGTCCATTTGATATTTTTTATTATTAAGGGAGACCCTTCAAATATTAAAAAAGTAATATTACAGAAACTGTTTATACATTCTTTTTTAACATCTACTTTACATTGAATAAACCCGTGTTTTTTTAATGTTTCTTCGATTTTTGTTTTTGAATTTTTTAATGCTATATTTTTGAGTTTTTCTCCTTTTTTGAAAGTAATCAACTTCTTTAAAAAGTTTTGAGAAAAGTACTTGTTGCCTTCAAAATTTATTGATTTAATATAGGGCTTTTCTTTTGCTTTTATATATATATTGTTATCTTTCTTTTCAATCACTATATCATCAAAAATATCTTTTAAAAAAACTCTCTTTATACCCTCTGTTATTACATCTTTATCAATATATTCTCCCTTATCCAATCCTAAGAGATAAAGAAATTCCTTTTCTTCCATAGAATGAAGTCCTTCTATGTTGATTTTGATTCCTTGAGCATAGGAAAAATTGAAATATAGAAAAATACTAATGAAACTCAAAACGAAACTTAATAGCACCAGAAAGTCCTCCTATTTCATCTCTTAATCCGACAAGATAAATTCCTTTTTTTGCTGAATACTCAACTTTTATTATCTGTTCTGCGGTTGTACCAGTAGCAGTAGAATAAGTAACTGTTAATTTTCCATCCATAAGTTTTTTCCCAACTGTAACTCTTGGCGAAATTGAACCCGTTGTTTTTGAGATGGATGGTTCAACTGTTAATACATCAAGTCCTGTTATTCCTCTTACTCTTTCTTCAATTACGCCATGTATCTGCCCTGTAATAAATGATGTTGCTTCAGAACTTCCGGGTACACTACCCTTCCCGCCATTCTGTCCAATTACTAAGAGATTTAGTAAATCATTTTCTGAAAGAGGAGGATTTGAACTTAGAATAAGGTTAAATTGGTCAATATATCCATTCAAGTTTAAATTTACATTATACTGGGAGATATTGGTTCTTGCAGAAATATTAAGATAGGGTCTTATTGTGTTGGGATCATTGAATTGGATAAGAAATCTAAGTATTTCAAATTTATTATTTCTAAAGTATATCCAACCATCTTTTGCAGTTACCCATCCAAGTATCAAAGGAGTATTGAGAGTACCTTTTAAAATCATATCTCCTTTCAATGTCATTTCCGCAATATTATTATTGATATAAAAAGAATGGGGTTGTATTCTTAAGTTTAAGAATAAATTACTAAACCAACTATTCTTTATAACAGATTTTTTTGCAATATTTGACTTAAGAGCTAATTCAACAAGATCAATTCGTTCCAGATAACTTCCTTTATTAATATTTATATTGCCAGATAGTTGAGGGTTTAATTTAGTTCCACTTAAAAATAGCTCTCCATCTAAGTAAGCCCATGAACGAGGTGAAAAAATCCATCGCACTTTTGAGAAGCTTCCTGTTAATGAGATTCTGTCAATTTCAAAATTTTTTAGATATAAACTACCACCTAATTGAATATCTCCTTCAGAAAATTTTCCATTAGCCTTTTCAATAATGGCTCTATCTTCATTGAAAGAAATTATACCATTTAGATTACTTATGGTCGGAATATCTTTTCTTATGGTTAGAAAGCTGTCTTTTATTTCTATCTCTCCTGCTATTTCTGGATGTTTTCTATTTTCATATATGTATACAAGCATTGATGCCCTTCCCTTTATATCATCTACATTAATAAAACTCTTAAAGGGTCTTAAATCTGTAGAGCCTTCGACAAGAATATCAAAGTAATCAACTACTTTACCTTTTATTTTTATCTCTGTAGATTGTCCTATAAAAGTGATTGGCTCAAAATAAATATTTCCATCTTTTATTATTACAGCTACAGGTGATTTATTATTAAGCCCTACTCCATACAATCGCGTAAAAATACGATTAAAGTTTAATTGACCACTAATTTTTTCGTTTTCATCAATTAAACTATTAATTTTCCCATCAACTAAAATTACTAAATCTTCTGGTAAGTTATTGATAAAAAATCCAACAATTGGATCAATTCTTGATGATTTCAACTCACCCTGAATATTCCATTGTTTTTTATTTAAAAAGCCTGTGATTTTAAAATTTGTATTTTTAAGCAAATTAAAATTTATATGGATTTTTTCTTTTTCAAGGTTTGCCTTTATGTTTCCATCTATTATTCGTCCTGATTTATTTTTAATATTAACTTCACTTTGCATAGATATATCAGGTTCTTTATAGGAATTTATAATATTAAACTTTAAATTTTGTAGTGCGAAAGATTGTAGATATTTTGCACCAATTTTTTCGGCATTTTCTTTTATTAACTTTGTAATATCAAAATTCTTTGAATATCCTGTAATATTAATATTGCCATCGAAATTTATATATCCATTCAAGTTAATATTATCTAATCCAGAATAAAAAACTGACTTATTGATAAAAATGGAATTTTTTTCATATTTTACTGAAGCTATTATACTATCAAATATTTTTTCCTTTCCCATAAAAATATTAGATAAATAAAGGTTTCCTTCAATATCCCCTTTACCTTTTATAGATCCAGTTATATCAATATTTGTATGTAATGACTTATTAAGTGGTTCAAGGTATAAATTCTTAATCGATTGATTATGTATCATAAAGGAAAGATTATAATAGGGCTCTTGCAAATCAAATAAAATTTTAGCTCTTGGAAAATTAATTTTTCCTGTTACTGAAATAATGTCTAAACTTGATAATTTGTTTATGATAAGCTCATTTTTGCGATATTTAAAATCCCCTGATAAGTTATTTATAATTAAAGGTTCGCCATCTAAAGATTTAATAAATTCTTTCAGAAAAATTTTTATCATTTTCGATGAAAATTGAAGATTTATTTGAGGATCCTCTGTTGTTCCAACAATAGAGCCTTGTAATAAAGCATCACCATGAAAGGCTGTTTGATAGGGAGATAAGAGTTCATTAACATCCTCTGTATTGCCTTCAAAATAGAAATTAAGATTCATATTTTTTAGATTCAGAGCCCCATGAGCAAAAGCATTAGTCTTTGAAAGGCTAATCTTTAATGATTTAAAATTATATAATTCTCCATCAGATTCAAAAACACCTTTAATTGATTCGATTTTACCTCTTACGTCATTAGGTAATTTACCCTTTTTTAAATAGACAAATTCTCCTTTCGGTGAAAATTTATTTCCCTCTGATATTAACCAGCCTTCTACTTCGCCTTCAGCAATATGAGGATTCCAGTTTATTAAATCAAAGATTCCTGAACTTGAGACTTTCTTCAATTCAACATGGACATAGTGTTTCGTTACCACTGGAAGATTTATCCAAACATTAGCATTTGCTGTTCCTCCATAAAGATTAACTTTTCCATTTTTAAACTCCAAAATACCATTCTTATAATATATATCTGTATTTATTCTTTTTACTTTGACACCAAGTATATTTCCATCTTCATGTTGTGCCTTTGCAAATACTTGAAAATTCGACAAAGAACCTTCAACTTTCCCTTGAATTATTGTAGTATAACCTTCTAATTTTTCAGTTACTTTTAGTATTCTCATAAGTTCCTGAAGAAGAAAATGTCCATCGAAGTTTATATCTAAATTGACTTTATCTAGTAATTCTGTTGCATTTTGAAATGAAATTGTTCCATCAAGATTAATCTGTCCATTTGACTTATCTTTTATTCCTAAAAAGTTCATTAATGAATTAAAAAATATTTTTCCTGTAATAAAAAATTCACCAAAAAAGCTATCATAAGATAAAACACCAGAGGTTTTGACAAGAGAATGAATATCGAATATTTTAATTTCCTGTAACAGAATTTTATTGTCTTTAACATAAAAAGAAGTTTTAATATTTGTATCAATGTTTGGATATTCAGGCGTTGATATTTTTAAATTAGTAATAAAATTAAATTTTAGTTCATTTTTTAAAAT
>NZ_MAVV01000052.1 GCF_001707915.1 Thermodesulfovibrio sp. N1
TTGAAAGAGGATATAAAGAGTTGAAGTCTCAATTTGATAGAGAATTTGGTGGATTTGGTATAGCCCCCAAATTTCCTCTTCCCCTTAATCTTATGTATATTCATCGATATTATTATAGAAGCAAAGAAAATGATGCTTTAAATATGAATCTTTATACTATGAAAAAAATGAGATTTGGTGGAATATATGATCAAATTGGTTTTGGATTTCATCGATACTCAACTGATAGAATGTGGATTGTTCCCCATTTTGAAAAAATGCTTTATGATAATGCTCTTTTAATGATTACATATACTGAGGCTTATCAAATCACAAAGAATGAATTTTATAAAGATGTTGCCAATGAAATAGCAGATTTTCTCTTAAGAGATATGTATTATGAGAAAGGAGTTTTTTACTCTGCTATAGATGCTGATAGTGAAGGGCAAGAGGGTAAATTTTATATATGGAGCTATGAAGAAATTGAAAAGGAGTTAAAAGAAGATGAAATTTTAATTGCAGAAAAACTTTTTTCTTTGTCAGAGGAAGGAAATTTTTATGACGAAATTCAAAGAAAAAAAACCGGCAAGAACATTCTTTACATTCATAAAGATTTAGAAGAATATGCTGAGGAATTTAAAATAAATTTAGATTTTTTAAAAACTCACTTAAGAAATATCAGAGAAAAACTTCTTAAAATTAGACAAAAAAGAGTTAAACCCTTTAGAGATGAAAAAATACTTACTGATTGGAATTCTCTTGCCTGCATTGCCTTTGTAAAGTCAGCACTCGCCTTTGAAAGAAATGATTATTTGCAAACTGCTGAAAAGTGTATGGATTTTATTTCAAATCATATGTTTGATAACAAAGATAGACTTTTACATGTATACAAAGATGGAGAATCTTTAGTTTATGCCTATTTAGAAGATCATGCCTATTTAATATGGGCTTTGATAGAATTATATTTAGCAACATTTAAAAGCATTTATCTGTCCAAGGCAATTGAAATAAATAATAATACCATCCAACATTTTTGGGATTATGAAAACAATGGTTTCTATCATACACCACAGTATTCAGAATTGATTCTTACAAGAGTTAAAGAATCCTATGATGGAGTTTTGCCTTCCGGAAACGCAGTAATGGCTTACAATCTCATAAGATTAGCAAGAATTACAGGAAATATAGAATATGAGAATATAGCAAAGCAGACCTTGAAAGCTTTTTCCGATGAAATATCTAAGATGCCTTCTAATTATGCTTTTTCATTAATTGCCCTTGATTTAATTTTAAAGGGAACTTTTGAATTAGTTGTGATTCCAGAAAATCGAGCAGAGGCATTCAATTTTTTGATAGAACTTAATAATGATTTTATTCCAAACTTATTGATTTTAGTTCGAGATTCAGAGACAGAAAAAATATTTCCAAATATTAAAAATATGAATCTGATTAATGAAAAAACAACTTATTATTTGTGTAAAAACTTCGAATGCCAGCCTCCTACAAATGATGCACAAGCAATTAAGAAGGCAATAATATCTTAGTTTTTATTAAATCGAAAATTTCACCTGCTATTTTGTCACTGTCAAAACGATTTGTTATATCAAACCAAACAATGTCTTTTTCTTTCTTAAACCATGTATACTGTCTTTTAGCATACATTTTTGTTCTTTTTTTTGTTAATCTTATAGCCTCAGAAAGACTATATAAATCTGAAAGATATCCTGCAATTTCTTTATAACCAATAGCCTGTAATGCTGGTAAGGGTTGACTGCAATCGGTAGAATTTTTTTTGATTAGATATAAAATTTTCCTTACTTCCTCTATTAAGCCTTTTTCCAGCATTTCATCAATTCGATTTTCTATTATTTTGTAAAGTTCCTTTCTGTCACGGGTAATGCCTATTTTTAGAAATTCATAAGGTAATCCTCTGGTAAATTGTTTTTGCATTTCTGTTATTTTTTTCTTTTCCTTATAAAAAACTTCTAAGGCTCTTATTGTTCTTCTAAGGTCTGCAGTGTTAATCTTTTCAGCAGCTACAGGGTCAACTTCTTTGAGAAGTTTATACAGATAACCAGGATGCCTTTTTTCAGTTTCTATTAATTGTTTTCTAAGATTCCAATCAGCATCTGGTCCTTCAAAAATTCCTTCTGTCATTGCCCTAAGATAAAGTCCTGTTCCTCCGACAACTAAAGGGATTTTATCTTCATTAAAAATTTTTTCTATGATTATCTTAACTTTATCAATATAAGCTCCTGTACTGAAATATTCCCAGGGATTAACAATATCAATCATATGATGGGTTATTTCTTTTCTTTGTTCAGGCGTTGGTTTAGCTGTTCCTATATCCATAAATTTATAAATTTGCATGGAATCAGAGCTTATTATTTCTGTATTTAAAATTTTTGCAAGATTAATAGATATTTCAGTTTTGCCAACTGCTGTAGGTCCTAACAAAATAATGATTACTTTTTTCATTCTTCTATTATAAATAGTTATCATACATAGGAGCATTAGCTAATTAGATAATTTTCTAGGTAAAATTCTTAGAAATAGTGTACCAAGTAAAAGGCATAAAAAAGAGTATATTATTAGAACTGTCTTTATTCCTAAATGGTCGACCAAAATGCCTGCAAAAATATTCCCTATTGGTGTAAAACCAAGAAAAACAAAAGAAAAGAAACTCATAATACGTCCCTTAAGTCTTTGTTCTGTCTGATGCTGAATAAAACTGTTGCTAACAGTAAAAAAGTTAACAAAGGCAAAACCTAATAGAAAAGCAAATGCCATTGCTATATAGATATTTTTTGAAAAAGCAATCCCCAAAAGTCCAACAGGAAATAGAAGAGATGCTTTAAATATATGAGTCTGTTTTTCTTTAATATCTTTTTTTTAAGGCAATTAAAGTAGCAGCCATTAATGAGCCTACTCCAATAGAAGAAACAATCATTCCAAGTCCCTTAGCACCAGCCTTTAAAACTTCATCGGCTAAAATGGGCAAAATTGGTATAAAGGATATACCGAATATTGTAAAAGAACCAACTGCACAAATTACATATAAAATATTTTTATTATTAAATAGAAACACAAAACCTTCCTTAAAGAAGGTTTTAATAGGAGCATGCTCTGAAGGATGACCACAGCTTTTATTACATAAAATAAGTAAAATTATTATTAGTGGTAAAAAACTCAGTGCATTAAGATAAAAGCACATTTGAAAATTTAAATATGTGACAATAAAACCCGCTAAAATAGGACCTATTATTCTTGCGATATTAAAAGACATAGATTGCATTGCAATGGCTGAAGTTAAAATATTTTCAGGAACAATTTCTGCAATAAAAGCTTGTCTTGCTGGCATATCAAAAGCTGCAGCCACTCCAAAAATAAAAGAAGCTATAGCTACATGCCATACAGTAACCATATTGAAATGGATTATCAATCCTAAGAATAAAGCAGGAAAAAGAGAAAAAATCTGAGTAAAAATTAATATTTTTCTTCTTGAATACCTATCCGCTAAAACACCACCAAAAAGAGTAAAAATTAACATCGGAAAGGAAGACAGAAAGGATATTAACCCAAGATAAAAAGCAGATTTTGTCAAAACATATACAAGCCAATTTTGAGCAATCTGTTGCATCCATGTACCACTTAAGGAAATAGTTTGTGTTATCCAATAGGCTCTATATTCTTTTATTTTGATGGGATGAAACATTTTTTAATTATATCATGAAGGGGACTTCCAAACTAGGAAAGGTTTTATATCCATCAGCAGAAAGCATAATTTTTATCATTAATTTTTTATTACAGAAACTTTTACAAAAAAAACAAAGGTAATTGTTAAAAGAACCACTCCAGCAGCTATGAAAGCCTTTTCAATACCAAAATAGATTGCCACAATCCCTGACAACAAAGGACCTATTGTATGTCCTATGTCCATGACAGAACCCAATATCCCCATTGCTGATCCACGGGCTTCACTTTTACTTAAATCAGCGATAAATGCTGATGTAGCAGATGTCACAATTGAAAGGCTTAAGCCAAATAGTATGCTTATTAAAAGAATAGGAAAAAATGATTTAAAAAGAGAAAAACTGCTAATACAAAATGCACCAATTAAGGCACCCCATAAAATCTGGGGCTGTCTTCCATGTTTATCTGAAAACCTTCCCATTGCAGGCTTTGTGAAGGCAAGGGTTATAATCTGTGCAGATAGACATATTCCAACCTCGTAGGCAGTGAGTCCTGATTTTATAGAATAAATGGGAAGAAATGTCTCGAATGTCCCGTAGGCAAAGAGTATGCCTGCCTCTACCCCTGCTGTGGTAAGGATAAGCCTGTTTGAAAGAACTGATTTGAAAGATGAAAATGTTTCTTTCCATTTTTGTCTTTCAAACTTCTTATCTATAGATGGTAATCTAAATGTTAGTATAAGGGCTATAATGCCAGCAAGTCCACATATAAGATAAACAATTTTGTAACTAAGTCCTGGATTAAATACTAAAGCTCCTATTATAGTCCCACCAGCAATTGGTGCCATAAATCTTCCAATTAAGGTTGCAGTAGAAAACCATCCCATCTTCTCTCCCCTCTCTTTATGAAAGAGGTCTGCTACAAGAGCCATAGCAACCGGAACAAATATTGCAGTAGCAAATCCATGATAGAATCTAACGAGGGCAAGCTGCCATATATTATCTATCAAAATATAGAGAAATGGAGCAGTTGAAAAGACTATTAATGAAAAAAAGAGCATTCGTCTTCTTCCAAGCCTATCAGAAAGAATTCCTGCTGGTATGCTTGCAATTATTCCAGTAAAGGCAGAGACAGAGGCAACTATACCAACTTCTGAAGGTCCTGCACCAAGGTGGGTAGCAAAAAGGGGAAGCACAGGGCTTTTTGATATAGTAGAGCTGAAGATAGCAAAAAGCCCCGTGATGCATAAAAGCATAAAAGGACTTAATTTCACAATTTAAGCCTTCTTAATCAGTCTTTGTATTTCTCTGTGGTAACCCAGATACCTCTGGAGGGTCTTCTCATTTTTACCATATTTTGGATAGGTCTTTAGTATTTCTTCAAACCTCTCTTCTGCCTCAGATTCATCTTTAAGCTCAACAATTCCATCCGTGATTATATCAACAAGTCTATCAGCATATATCACTATTTTTTCCTCAAGCTTCTTCAAGGTGTAGTCCTTTACAGGCAATCCAAGCTCCTTTGCCTCTTCTTCAGTGAGTCCACCCCTGATATGTTTTTCCATAACTGCTGTAATTTCCTCTGGTAATCCGATCTTTTTTCCTATCTCTGCGCCAATCTTTCCATGTTCAATCTCATGAGTCTTTGCCTTACCAAGGTCATGAAATAAGGCACCTCTACCTATAAGCTCCATGTCTAATTTAACTTGAGCAGAGACCTCAATCCTACTTGCAATCTCCAGTGCCTTTTCAGCTACTTTAATACAGTGTTTTATATCATCCTCCAAAACCCCAGCATTCCTCAAAATCTCTATGTCTGTATTCTGAATTTTATAACTCATAACAGCCTCCTATCTTACACTAAAGTATGCCAGCGTATCCTTTATGGTTTTTTTCGAGATCATGTTGGATATGCTCGAATTTAGCCTTTATATCATCATGGATATGCTGGATATATTCTTGAATGCCCTTTTTTCCATATTTCTCTTTTATCCACCTTCCGAATTCATAAATCTTTGTAATATCATGTTTTTCAGCCTTTTTTCAGGATCTCCATCAAGCCAGATTATAATTCTTTCCTGTTTTCTTAAGACTAATTTTTAAATGTTTCTCAATTGTGGTATGTCTTTCCTCCTTTTATGTTATCTAACTGATTTTAATGTAACACTTATTACATAAAAAATCAAGAAACAAACTACACCTGAAATTGCCGATAGGCATATAAAAAAGTGAGCCTCCTTTTTATAGGATTTTAATTTTAAGGGTGATATAAAATATCCCCCAATAGATTAAATAAATAAAAAAAGGAGGTTCATCGATATGATAAAACAAACTATACTTTCTTTCAAGTTATCCCACACAAAAGATGAAATAACGGTAAGAGCAGACTTAGCAGTTTATGATGAAACTCTCAAAGGGGATTTGCACTTTTGTATCCCAAAAAGATAAATTCTTTATTTTTATCTAAGGAGAGTTTGAGGAACTTTGTCCCTCAAAGATTGGGTTATCCTGCATACTGTTTATTGAACCAATACTTCTTATGCTTACAGGAGGCAAGACTATAGAAGAATGGATAATGCATTAAGAAAACTCACAGGAATCAAAAAATGCCTTCCTTCAGAGGGACGGAAAGAGTATACACTTTATGTAGACCCAACGATAATTGAAGCTGAAAAATATGATACAAAAATGACCTATAAGCCTGTCTTAACAGTGAATTTTTTTTCGTAGAAGATTATATTTTTAGAGCTGAAAAGAGAATCAAAATGCTTGAGTTTTTGAAAAATGAAGAATCTTATTCAGATGTAGTAAGAGAATCTTAGGAAGTTGTATAACTTTTTTGGACTTGATGTCCCAAAAGTTCATGATGTAATAAAGTATATTGAACAAAATATAGAAATTTTTCCAGAAATAGTAAAGGGAAACATATAAAAATTAAAAACTATTCATGAGTCAAAGCCGAACGAAGTGTCTTGCCTCCTAATGCAACTTCTTACAATGAATTTAAAATATTTACGGAATTGAAGGTGACATGTAAAAATTTTTATAAAAAGATTATAATAATATACGCTCTTGAAGGGTTATTTATATGTACTGGAATTATTAGGATACATGAGTCAAGACAAAACAATTGACGAAGCTATAAAAAATATAAAAGATGCGATAAAATGATGGTTAGAAGTAGAAAAAAACATAGAAGATTAGAGAAATATGAAGAAAAAGAGATATTTCTATGACTTTCTATTATGAATCAAGACCAACATTGTCTATACCAAATCATAAAGAATTAGCACCAGGATTATTAAGAGGACTTATTAGAAAAAGCGGACTTACAGTAGATGAAGTTTTAAAAACAAGAAAATCAAAATAGTCCAATGAAATTACTTGTCACAGGTGGTGCTGGATTTATAGGAAGCGAATTTGTAAAGCAAGCTGTCTTATCAGGTTATGCTGTAGCAGTGATTGATGCCTTAACCTATGCTGGAGATATTGAAAGACTTAAAAATGTAGAAAGTTGGTATAGATTTTATAAGGTTGATATAACAAATAAACCAGCCCTTGAAGAAGTATTCAAAAAAGAAAAACCAGAGGTTGTTGTTCACTTTGCAGCAGAGTCTCATGTTGACCGTAGCATTCTTGAGCCAAATATATTTATAAAAACCAATATTGAAGGCACCCTTAATCTACTTGACCTGTCAAGAAAATATGGCATTCAAAGATTTATAAACATATCAACTGATGAGGTTTATGGAGAACTTGATGAAGAAGGAAAATTTACAGAATCCTCACCTCTTATGCCAAACTCTCCCTATTCAGTAAGTAAAGCAGGTCAGGATATGCTTGGCAGAGCCTATATGAGAACATACGGATTACCGGTAATCACAGTAAGACCATCAAATAACTACGGACCTTGGCAGTATCCTGAAAAACTAATTCCTGTTGTTATTGTTAAAGCTATTAAGAATGAACCCATACCAGTTTATGGGGATGGAAAAAACATAAGACAATGGCTTTATGTTGAAGACTGTGCATCTGCAGTGATGAAAGTAATGGAAAAGGGAAGGGATGGAGAGATTTATAATGTCCCAGGAAGTGAGGAACTAAGAAATATCCAGATAGTAGAAACCATTATTGAGATTCTTCACAAACCAAAGGAATTAATAAAATTTGTGCAGGATAGACCAGGGCATGACTACAGGTATGCAATGGATTCGGATAAAATAGAAAAACTGGGATGGTATCCAAAGACAAAATTTAAGGATGGGATAAGGGAGACTATAAATTGGTATATAAATAATCTTACATGGGTTGAAAATAAGATGGATTATCTCAGTAAATTTTGGGCAAAGGTGTATAAATGAAAATTCTGATTACAGGTTCAAAAGGACAATTAGCAACAGAGTTTATAAAGGAACTTAGCCAAAGAGATATTGAATTTGTTGCTTTATCCCGTGAAGAACTTGACATTACTGATTTTAACAAAGTTTACAACATCATAAAACAAATTCATCCCAATATAGTTATAAACTGCTCCGCCTATAACAATGTTGATGGTGCAGAGAGTGATTTTATACAAACATATAAGGTTAATGCTTTAGGCTCTTACAACCTTGCCATAGCCTGTAAAGAGATTAATGCAAAACTTATTCATTATTCAACAGATTATGTTTTTGATGGAACAAAGGAAGGGCTTTATACTGAGGAAGATAGACCAAATCCTATAAATGAATATGGTAAAAGTAAGCTTTTTGGAGAACTTTTTATAGAGGAAGTGTTAGATAAGTATCTTATTTTTAGAACAAGCTGGGTTTATGGTGAAGGTAAACAAAACTTTCTCTATAAACTTACTCAATGGGCAGAAACGCAACAGTATTTAAAAATAGCCTGCGATGAATTTTCTGCCCCTACATCGACAAAAACAATGGTAGATGTTACACTGAGAGCAATTGAAAAGGGACTCACAGGACTTTGGCATCTTACCAACTCTGGTTATGCTTCCAGGTATGAGTGGGCAAAGGAGTTTATGAGACTAAAAGGAATTAAAAAATTTATCTATCCAGCCTACCAGACAGACTTTAATCTACCAGCAAAAAGACCCAAATTTTCAGCAATGAGCAATGAAAAATTGTGTAAAGAACTTGATATAGAGATTTTGGATTGGCAAGAAGCATTGAGACAATTTACAATAGGAAAAACTAATTTTGGAGGATAAATAATGGAAACACGACCTAAAAATGATGAAATTGACCTTTTTGAACTATTCCAGAAACTTTATAATGAGAAATGGCTAATTTTAGGAATTACTGCTATAACAACTTTAATTGCCATTGCAGTCTCCTTTTTGATTCCAAAAACATACAGGGCAGAGGTTTTCTTTGGATTTCCAACCTTTCAGATTATTAATCTTTCTGAATTGTCAGATGTTTTTAAATCCTATGAAAAATATAGAAAGTTTTCATTTAATACAAAAATATCTCAAATAAAAAACTCTCCCAATATGGGAAAGATTGAGGTTGAGGGTAGTTCTCCCGATGATGCTAAAAGGAACATTGAACTGGTGATAAACATAATCAATAAAGAGATCTTTGCTGAAAAACTTAACGAAGCAAAAGAAAGATTTAATAGAAGACTTACTTATATAAACAAAGCAATCAGGGATTTGAACACAAGAAGCAACATTATATTTGATCCTTCCAAATTGGCAGACTTAATGACTGAGAAGGAGAATATTGAAAAATGGCTTCAAAATCCTCAGGTTATACGTCCTTTAGATATGATTGTTTCTTCAAAACCTGTAAAGCCAAAACCAATGCTTTATATTGCAGTTGGTTTTACAGCAGGTATTTTTTTGGGAGTTTTTGTAGCACTTTTAAAAGAAGCAATGAAAAGCAGAAAACTAAAATAAAATTTTAACTTATGGTTTTTTCCCACTGCCAGGCTGTTTTTATGATAAATTCGAGGTCATCGTACTTAGGTCCCCAGTTTAATTTCTCTTTAATCTTCGTTGAGTCTGCAACAAGCCTGGGTGGGTCTCCAGGTCTTCTATCTGCCTCAATTACTTTAAAATCAATTCCTGTAACTTTTTTCACAGCATAAATCACTTCTTTGACAGAATAACCATGACCATAGCCACAGTTGAAAACATCACTTTGTCCATTATCTAAGAGATATTTTAAAGCAATTAAATGAGCATCAATAAGGTCAGATACATGGATATAATCTCTTATGCATGTTCCATCAGTTGTTGGATAATCTGTTCCGTAAATTTCAATGTAAGGAATCTCTCCTTTGGCTGCCTTCAGTGCCCTTGTTATTAAATGGGTTGATTCTCTGTATGCCTGTCCGATTTTTCCTTCAGGGTCTGCACCAGCGACATTAAAATATCTTAATGAAACATATTTTAATCCATAGGCATTTGAGAGATCTTGAAGAATTTGCTCAACCATTGCTTTTGACCTTCCATAGGGATTTATAGGGTTAAGCGGATCTGTTTCTTTAACCGGCACAGTATCAGGAATTCCATATACTGCCGCAGTTGAAGAAAAGATAAAGTTTTTAATATCTAATTCAATGAGATTTTTAAGTAAATTGAGTGTATTTTCTGTGTTATTTTTATAGTATTTAATAGGATTTTTGACACTTTCTGGAACCACTATTGAAGCTGCAAAGTGAATTACTGCATCGGGATTAAAATTTTTCAAGATCTCCCTTACTTTGGCTGTATCAGAAAGGTCAACAACTTTAAGTTCTCCATAAAGGACTGCCCATTTATTCCCATTTGAAAGATTGTCAATTGTGAGAACTTCATATCCAAGCTCACCAAGTCTTTTTACGCAATGGCTTCCAATGTATCCAGCACCACCTGTCACAAGTACTCTCATGGTAAAGTCTATTATAACATAATACAATTGTGCTGAGCCCTGTACTGCTCCCTTTTTGTTTATACTTTTTAGTATTTCCATTTGTAGAGAGTTACGTAAAGCCTCGTCCATTTCTGTGAGAACATTTTAGTGTTTCAATTTGTAGAGGTTTATGCAACATTTTTTTCCTTTTGTATGTAGTATTTTAACTGAAATTCCTCAGGAGATAAATATCCCAAACTACTGTGAACATACAACCTGTTGTAATTATTCATTATCCAATATCCAGAACCCTATTTTATAAAGATTTTCTCCCTGCATATGCAGAAAGTTTAACCTCTACTAATTGCCTGTTTCCAATGTTTGAGGGGTTCGGTATAATCTTGACTATATTAAAATGTTTGATATAATTAGATTAACAAAAAGAAAGGAGTCTAAAAAATGTTATCATCACAAGACCTGAAAGAAAGAGCAAATCTCCACAAAAGTTTGGAAGGACTAAAGAAACTGGCAGATATGCACTGGAAGAAATACAGACCAAAGATGTATCAAGCACTGAGAC
>NZ_MAVV01000053.1 GCF_001707915.1 Thermodesulfovibrio sp. N1
CTATATCATATTCAAAATCCTTTATATTTGGATTATATGCCCATGAAGAGGGAGGAAAAGGTCCTGTACATGGAGTTCCGTATCCAAGTAAAACTCCCTCAATTATTTCCTTTTTATTGATAGCATGGGCAATTGCTTGACGAACTTTTTTTTCTGAAAATAAAGGGTCTTTAAGATTATAGCCAATGTATGTATATCCAAAAGAAGGATATCTATATACATTAAAATATTTTTTGAAATAGGCTTTATTTCCATAATATTTATACTGAGCAGGATTAAGTCCCATAAAATCAATTCCGCCAAATCGCAATTCAAGAAACATGGTTGAAGGGTCTGGAATAATTCTTGTTATAAATTTTTCAAAAAAGGGGATGCCTTCATAGTAGTTTTCATTTTTTTCAAGAACAACTCTTTGTCCTGTAATCCATTCTTTAATTTTATAGGGTCCTGTTCCAATAGGAGTTCTGTTTAATTGAGAGTTAAAGAGTTCTTTTCCTTCAAGTAAATGTTTCGGTAGTATCCCCATTCCCCAGGACTCTAAGGCTGGTGCAAAGGGTTTCTCGTAAATCACTTTTACTGTGTATTTATCAACTGCTTTTACTTCTTTTACTGGACCATAATTGCTGCTGTAAGGAGTGGGATTCTTTGGATCAGTTACTGCTTTATATGTAAAAACAACATCTTCTGCTGTAAATTCAAAACCATCATGCCATTTAATCCCTTTTCTTAGATAAAAAATAATTTCTTTTCCATTTTTTGAAATTTGCCATGATTCCGCAAGATCTCCAACTATGTTTAAATTTTTATCATATTTTGTGAGTCCATTAAAAATCTTTCCACTTATATCAGCACTTGCGGAATCAGATGCAAATAGGGGAAGAAGTCTTTTACCATCAGCAGAGGAGGCACCTGTTATGCTGAAAGGTTCTTTTATTTCAGGAGTTCGTTCGCAGGAAAAAATGAATAATAGGGATAATGAAAGAAAAAATATGAGATATTTTTGGAGCATATTTTATTTCACTTTAGTTTGCAAAATAAATGGAAAATACCTGTTATTTCTGTTGCAATGGTTCTCCTGCTGGTTGCTGTAAAGGCTGAGTCTGAACTGGAATATTTACATCAGATACAACAGATTTTGTTCTTGTAGTCATGTAAGTCAAAAAGAATGATGAAAGCATAAATAAAACTGCCACCACAGTTGCTACTTTATTGAGAAATGTGGCTGCACCTCTTGGTCCAAAAAGGGTTTGAGATGAACCTCCTCCAAAGGCTGGTCCAAGCTCTGCACCTTTACCTCTGTGAAGTAAAACAACAATAATCATTACAATACATAGAATTATGTGAAAAGTTAAAAGCAGGGTTTTCATAGAATCCTCCTTATTTATTTTTGTTTTTCATATTTTACAATTTTTGAAAACTTCTGAGCATCAAGACTTGCTCCACCCACTAAAACACCATCAACGTTATCTACATTCATTATGGCATAAATATTTTCTGGAGTAACACTTCCACCGTAAAGTATTCTTACAGAGTCAGCTTTTTCAGAGTAAATCTCTTTTAATTTATCTCGAATAAATGCGTGGGCTTCTTCAATCTGTTTTTCTGATGCAACTATCCCTGTACCAATTGCCCAGACTGGCTCATAGGCTAAAACAATAGAGCTGGGATTGTTTATATTTTCAAGTCCTTTTTCTATCTGTCTTTTTAAAACATCAAAGGTCATGTTGGATTGTCTTTCCTCAATTGTCTCTCCAATACAAAAAATAACTTTCAATTGTTCATTAATAGATGCCTTAATTTTGCGATTTATTATTTCATCTGTCTCTTGAAAATATTTTCTTCTTTCTGAATGTCCGATTATTACATACTCAACATTTAAATCTTTTAGCATTGTTGGAGAAATCTCTCCAGTGTAAGCACCTTTTTTTTCATAAAAAACATTTTGTGCACAGAGCTTAATAGGGGTATTTTCTAATGCTTTACCAACGCTTTCAAGGCATACAAAAGTTGGAGCAATACCAATTTCTCTATCCTTTATTTCTTTAATTGATGGAATAAAATCTCTAAGAAAATCTAATGATTCCTTAACAGTTTTATTCATTTTCCAGTTGGCAACAAAAAATTTCATCCGCATAATCTAAAAGTTTAATTAAATCAGTTTATTTTAGTCAAATAATTTAATAATTAAACACTTTAAATAGGATGTCTCAGGCATACTTAAAAGTATAGGATGGTCTTTACTTTGTGTTCCTCTATATATTAATTTTCCTGTTTTTTTGTTTCTTAAAAAAGCCTCCTTTATGACTTCATAAAAATCGTAATCAGATACATGTTGAGAACATGAGGAAGTGGCAATAATTCCTTCTTTTTTTAAAAGTTTTATTGCTAAAGTATTCAAGTTTAAATAACCCTCCAAAGCATCCTTTTTTTCATTTTTTGATTTTACAAAAGCCGGAGGATCAACAACAATTAAATCATATTTTTTATCTTTCTTTATCTCCCATTTTAAATAATCAAACACATCTGCCTTTATAAACTGAGATTTATCAATTAAATTGTTTATTTTTGCGTTTTCTTTAGCTAAATCTATTGCATTTTGAGAACTATCAATTCCTGTTATCTTTATTCCTTTTTTTGCCATATGAAGGCTCCATGAGCCGACATAACAAAAAAGATCAAGTCCTTCACCTTTGGTAATAAGATTTTTAAGAAAAATTCTATTTTCTCTTTGATCAAGAAAAAAGCCTGTTTTTTGTCCATGAAGAGGATCAAACAAAAATTTAATATCATCTTCAATTATTAAAGGAAATTCATTTAGATCTCCTTTTACAATAGTTTTTTCAAGTTTTAATCCTTCTTTTAATCTTGAGTGGGAATCATTTCTAAGAATTATTATTTCAGGGCTAAAGATGGTATCTAATATTTTGATTATCATTTCTTTAAAATTTTCCATTCCTGCAGTTAATATCTGAATAACTAAACATTTATTATATTTATCAACAATCAAGCCTGGTAAAAAGTCTGATTCGCTGAAAATCAATCGATAATTTTCCTTTAGTCCCAAAAATTCTTCCCTGTATTGCTTACATTGGATAATTCTACTTCTAAAAAACTGTTCATCAATTGTTAGTTCTTTGAAACTAAGCAGTCTTATAGAAATTGTTGATTTGGGATTTATGTATCCTACACCAATAAATTTATTACTCTTTGATTCATATACTTTTACAAGAGTTCCAGAGTAAAGATTAGATATATCAGAGACTATTTCATTTTTATAAATCCATAAACTTCCATATCTTTTTGAAGGCTTAACAAAAATTTTCTCCATGAAGCATAGTTTGAAAATAGTTTATTTAAAATGTCAATATCTTTTCACAAATATTCTTGAAAAATTTTTTTATATCATTGTAATATGAATAGCTATTTATAAATAATTTTTTTAGGAGGAGCCTGCAGATGGCGTCTAAATCTAAAACCAAAATTAAAAAAAAGTCAGTAAAAGTTACTTCAAAAACTAAAAAACTAAAATCTGAAAAAAAATACCTTTACTACTTTGGTGATGGAAAAGCAGAAGGCACAGGACAGATGAAGGATCTTCTTGGAGGAAAAGGTGCAGGGCTTGCTGAGATGACTAATCTTGGAATACCTGTTCCTTCAGGGTTTACAATTACTACTGAAGCATGCAGAGAATACTTTAAATTAGGTAAAAAATTTCCAGAGGGAATGTGGGATGAAGTCTTAAGGAATCTTAAAAAAGTTGAAAAATCAATGGGATGTAATTTCGGTGATCCCAAAAATCCTCTTCTTGTCTCTGTAAGGTCTGGTGCAAAATTTTCTATGCCCGGAATGATGGATACAGTTTTAAATCTTGGCTTAAATGATGAAACACTTAAAGGATTGATAAATAAGACAAAAAATGAAAGATTTGCCTATGATACCTACAGAAGATTTATTACCATGTTTGGTAGCATTGTTATGGACATAGATAGAAAAAAATTTGAGGATTTACTCGATGATATAAAGGAAAAAAAAGGAGTTAAATTAGATACAGAGCTTGATGCAGATGATTTTAAAACATTAGTTGAAAAATATAAAGAGCTTTATAAAACAGAAACAGGAAAAGATTTTCCTTCAGATCCTTATGAACAATTAAAGATGGCAATCAAAGCTGTTTTTGACTCTTGGTATGGTGATAGAGCAGTAACTTATCGAAGACTTCATGGAATACCAGATGATCTTGGTACAGCCTGCAATATTGTGGCAATGGTTTTTGGAAATATGGGTGAAAACTCTGGAACAGGTGTAGGATTTACAAGAGATCCATCTACAGGTGAAAAGCGCTTCTTTGCTGAATTTTTGCCGAATGCTCAAGGAGAGGATGTTGTTGCTGGAATTAGAACTCCTTTAAAAATTGAAGAGTTAAAGAAGAGAATGCCCAAAATATACTCTCAACTTGAAAAAATATGCCAAAAACTTGAAAAGCATTACAGAGACATGCTTGATATAGAGTTTACAATTCAGGAAGGTAAACTCTATATGCTTCAGACCAGAGTTGGTAAAAGAACTGCGGCTGCTGCAATCAAAATTGCTGTTGATATGGTTAATGAAAAACTGATTGACAAAAAAACTGCTCTTTTAAGAATAGAGCCTGAACAACTTAATCAACTTCTTCATCCTACAATTGATTCAAAAGCGGAAGTTAAAGTAATAGCGAAAGGATTGCCTGCAAGTCCTGGTGCTGCTGTAGGTAAGGTTGTTTTTTCAGCTCAGGATGCTGAAGAATGGGCAGAAAAAGGAGAAAAGGTTATACTTGTGAGAAATGAAACTTCCCCTGAAGATATTGGAGGCATGGCTGTAGCTCAAGGAATTCTTACAGCTCGTGGAGGAATGACATCCCATGCAGCAGTAGTTGGAAGAGGAATGGGTAAATGTTGTGTCGTAGGATGTGGAGCAATAAATATTAATGAAGAGGAAAAATATTTTACTGTAGGTAATTTCACGGTAAAAGAGGGTGACATTATAACATTAAATGGAACAACTGGAGAAGTAATTCTTGGGCAGGCACCTCTTGTAATGCCAACACTTCCAAAAGAGTTTTACATAATCATGAAATGGGCTGAAGAAATTAGCAAACTTCAGGTTAGAGCAAATGCAGATACTCCAAAAGATGCTCGTGTTGCAAGGAGCTTCGGTGCTACAGGAATAGGACTTTGCAGAACAGAACACATGTTTTTTGAGTCAGAAAGAATTAAGGCATTCAGAGAAATGATTCTATCTGATACAATTGAACAAAGAAAAAAAGCACTTGAAAAAATAAAGCCCTATCAAAAAGAGGATTTTATCGGAATATTCAAAGAGATGAAAGGATTGCCAGTAACAATAAGACTACTTGATCCACCATTGCATGAATTTTTACCAAAAACAGATGAAGAGATAGAAACACTTGCAAATGAAATGGGAGTATCTGTAAAAAGAATTAAGGCAAAAATTAAAGCTCTTGAGGAATTCAATCCAATGCTTGGTCATAGAGGTTGTCGCCTTGGAATAACCTACCCAGAAATATATGAAATGCAGGTTAGAGCTATTATGGAGGCAGCCTGTGAGCTTGCTAAGAAAAAGATAAAGGTTATTCCTGAAATAATGATTCCTCTTGTTGCCCATGTAAATGAATTAAAAATTATGAAAGATCTAACTGTGAAAACAGCAGAAGAAGTTATGAAGGATTACAAAGTAAAAGTTAATTATACTGTAGGAACAATGATAGAACTTGCCCGTGCTGCAATAACAGCTGATCAAATTGCTACTGAGGCTGAGTTTTTCTCCTTTGGAACAAATGATTTAACTCAGTCTGTTTACGGACTTTCAAGAGATGACGCAGGAAAATTTTTACCCTTTTATATTGAACACAGAATAATAGATGAAGACCCCTTTATTTCTATTGATACTGAAGGAGTTGGTCAGATAATGGAGATAGCCGTTAAAAAAGGAAAAAAGGTTAACAAAAATCTTAAACTTGGAATATGTGGTGAACATGGTGGAGATCCAAAATCAATTGAATTTTGCCATAAAATTGGACTACATTATGTAAGTTGTTCTCCCTACAGGGTTCCAATAGCCAAGCTTGCTGCTGCCCATGCAAAATTAAAAGAAAAGGGGAAAGAAGTTATAAGAACGACAGTTTAAAAAAAGACAGGGTGGGTGATTCCTTAGTTTCACTCACCCTTTAATCATCCCTTTCAGAATTTCCGCCGTTATAAAGTTGTTTTTCAACTCTGGGATTTAATCGAATAAAAATTATGATTGAATTGTCTTGTTTTTTATAAACTGTCTCAATAGGTTCTAATATTCCAAAGACCCAAGGGAAATAAACTGGTTTTATTTCATAACCAACTATTTTACCAGATTCTATGATTTCCTTGTATTTAATTGAGTTTACAGAAGAATTTTGAAGTATTTCTTTAATAATTTTTAATGCTTGAGCATCATTTATATTTGATAAAATTCTAAATTTAAAAGAAGGAGCATAGGGTTCAATGTTTATATAATCATCAGATTTATCAAGGATTATAAAAGTTTCAGGATCATTGAGGAAGGAGTTTGAATAAATTATGAGATTAAAATTTCCTTTTATTTTACTTTCATCACACTCAATAAGGGAGAGTTCAGCATATGAAATTACAGGAATTAATAGAATAAAGGATATAATTAATGTTTTAATGAATTTCATAAAATTATTATACTAAAATATCATGGATTCAGTCACCGGTGAAAATTTAGTCAAATACTATAAAAATTTTAAAGCTCTTGATTCAGTAAGCTTCACCATCCAGGAGGGTGAGTGCTTTGGTTTTTTAGGAGCTAACGGAGCAGGAAAAACCACATTGATGAATATGATTTACGGATTTATATCTCCAACTTCAGGTAGAATTCAGATTTTTGATAAAGAGTTAAATAAAAAAACTTTGCCAGAGATAAAAAGAATAATAGGGGTAGTTCCTCAGGATAACAACCTTGATCCTGATTTAAGTGTCATTGAAAATTTACTTGTTTATGCAAGATATTTTGATATAAAGAGAAAGGAAGCATTAAAAAGAGCAGAAGAATTATTGAATTTTGTAGATCTTTATAAATGGAAACAAACAAATATCAGAAAACTTTCAGGTGGAATGAAGAGAAAATTAACTTTTATAAGAGGGCTCATAAATGATCCTGAAATATTAATTCTCGATGAGCCTACCACTGGACTTGACCCTCGAAGTAGAAGACAAATATGGGATAGAATAGAAATGCTTAAACATTCAGGGAAAACTATAATTTTAACAACCCATTATATGGAGGAAGCGGAAAAATTATGTGATAAAATAGCTATAATGGGTAAAGGTAAAATTCTTGTAATAGATACTCCACAAAATTTATCAATTCAATTTAGTGGAAATCTTGAAAAAGTCTATCTTAACATGACAGAGGATTAAATATGAATATAAAGAGAGCTTTAAGAGTATGGCAAAGAAATGCGACTGTTTATCGTAAATTATATCGTTCAAGTCTTGCATTAAATTTTCTTGAACCCATGCTTTATCTTATAGCCTTGGGTTATGGACTTGGAGGATTTATCAAGGAGATAAACGGTCTTTCTTACATTGAGTTTATAGCTCCTGGAATAATTATGTCATCGGCAATGTATGCTGCAAGCTATGAATGTACTTACGGAACCTATGTAAGGATGGAATATCAAAAAACCTTTGATGCCGTTTTAGCTACTCCTATAATCTTTAATGAGCTTGTCTTAGGAGAGTTGTTATGGGGGGCAACAAAAAGCCTTATTTATGGAAGCATAATAATAATTGTTATTTCTCTTTTTGGCTTGGTTAAATCCTCTTTTGTTTTATTTTTAATTCCCTTTATTTTCTTTTGTGGACTAATATTTGCTTCTTTATCACTAATTGCTACTGCATTAGTGCCAGGAATTGATTCATTCAATTATTTTTATACCTTAATATTAACCCCATTATTTTTATTTTCTGGGATATTTTTTCCATTGGAGGAAATGCCGGAAATTGTACTAAGCATCGCTAAAATTAATCCTCTTCTTCATTTGGTAAATATTGCAAGAGCCTTTTGTTATGGAAACATAGAAAGAGCTATTTTAACAGATTTATTTTATGTTTTGATATATTTGATTATTTTACTTCCTCTTCCATTTTTATTACTTAAAAGACGATATCTTCTATAAATGTTAAAATATCCCTTTACAATAAATAAATATAAAGGCATCTTTGTTGAAAGAAAAAATAGATTTGTTTTGTCTGCAAAAATAAATACAGAAATCAAAGATTGTTATTTACCAAATCCAGGTCGTCTCTGGGAACTATTAATTCCCAATAAAACAGAATTAATTCTCATTGAAAATTCGAAAAATCAAAAACTTCCTTTTACTGTATTAGGATGTAAAAAGAATGAAAATACCATACTACTTCATACTCATCTTACAAATCGAGTTATTAGCGAGCTAATTAAAAATAAAGCTTTTCCTATTTATAAAGAATACAAAGTCATTAAAGAAGAAATCAAAGTAGGAAATAGTAGATTTGATTTACTATTAAGTGATGGACAGAAGGAGATTTATCTTGAGATAAAAACATGCGCTCTTTTTGGAGAAAAAATTGCCATGTTTCCTGATGCAATAACAGAAAGAGGGAAAAGGCATTTATATGAATTAGCAGAGCTGTCTGAGAAAGGATTTAAAGCATCTGTTCTTTTTGTTATTATGAATTCTCAGATAAAATATTTTTTTCCAGCCTATCATATTGATTTTGAGTTTGCAAAAGTTTTTATGGAAGTAAAAGATAAGGTTGAAATAAGAGCAATTGCTGTTGGATGGGATAAAACTTTGAGTTATTTAAACACTCTAAAGGAAGTAAGTATTCCCTATGATTTTATTGCAAGTCAACTGAAAGACAGAGGAGTTTATTTATTAATAATTTATCTTCCAAAAGATAAAACAATAAAAATAGGTAATCTTGAGGAAATAGATTTCAAAGAGGGTTACTATGTTTATATTGGTTCGGCTAAGAAGGGGCTATCAAAGAGAATTGAGCGTCACAAAAGAAAATCTAAAAAATTACATTGGCATATTGATTATTTTCTACAAAAAGCAAAAATTTTAAATGATATTCCTATAATTACAAACTTTGAAATAGAATGCTTTCTGGCTGAAAAAATTCTTCAAATCTCTGATAATTTTATACAAAACTTTGGCTCATCTGATTGTTCCTGTATAAGTCACCTTTTTTATTTCAAAAATAATCCTTTAAATAATGAGAACTTTATAGATACTATCAATTATTATAGGATTGAATCATTAAGTATTTGAAAAAAACTTTTTATTTTTATTACAATCTAAACGGTTCATATGGGAATGGTAAAAGATTTTTTAGGTTTTCTTAAAGAGTATAAAGTTATAGCCTTAGCTATCGCATTTATTATGGGATCTGCTTCTACAGCCTTAGTTAAATCCCTTGTTGAAAATATTATAATGCCAATAATTACACCGTTTATTCCTGGGGGTGAATGGAAGACAGCGAAATTTTCAATAGGTCCTATTGTAATTGGTTGGGGAGCCTTTTTAGGAGAATGTATAAATTTTACGATTATTGCTTTTGTTGTATTTATGATTGCAAAAAAGATAATGAAATCTCAAAAAGTAGAAAAAATTTAATAAGATGGATAAAAAAGAAAAGGTAATTGAGATTATAAAGCGATTAGAAAAAAGATATCCTGATGTAAAAACAGCATTGAATTTCAAAACACCTCTTGATTTATTAGTTGCCACTATTCTGTCAGCTCAAACGACAGATGTTAATGTAAATAAGGTTACAGAAAAACTTTTTAGAAAATACAAAACAGCCTTAGATTATGCAAATGTATCCATTGAGGAACTACAGAATGACATAAGGAACATAAATTTTTATAAGAATAAAGCAATATATATAAAAAATCTCGCTAAGGTGCTTTTAGAAAAATTTAATGGTCAGGTTCCTCATACTATGGAAGATTTAGTGACTTTACCTGGTGTAGGCAGAAAAACAGCAAATATTGTGTTATGGAATGCCTTCGGAATAAATGAGGGAATTGCTGTAGATACACATGTAAAAAGAATTTCTAAGTTACTTGGCTTAACAGAAAATACAGATCCTGATAAAATTGAGCAAGATTTAATAAAAATAACGCCAAGAGAAGAATGGGGAAGACTTACTCATCTTTTGATTATGTTAGGTAGACAGATATGTAAAGCAAAATCTCCAGAGCATAAAAAATGTCCTTTGTATGATATATGTCCAAGTAATTCAATTTAGAATAGGAAAGTAAAACATTGATTAAGAAGAGTTATAAAGATATCAAATTAACTGTAAATTGGGATATAGATAATCAAAATCTTATATCTATAAGAAATATTCGTTTGCCCAATTTAGAAATTAGTTTTAAAAGGGATTTTGCTACACCTGATATATGGATTTTTGAAAGCGAAGAATTTAACTTTGAACCTATATATGCAGTTAAAGAAAGAGCAAAGTATTTCCCTATTTATTTTGCAAGAAGATTTTTCTATAACATAGAAGAA